>NZ_JBWLKM010000042.1:0-77697 GCF_059026085.1 Streptomyces sp. a15
CTCAAGGAACGGACGCTTCCTTTGTACTCACCCTCTCGGGCTTTCCTCCGGGCGCTTCCCTTCGGTCTTGCGTTTCCAACTCTACCAGATCCATTCGGACCCGATTCCCTGTTGGTGGGATTCGCCGCAAGGCTTCGGCTTTCGCCTGTCGGCCTTTCGACATTCACTACGTTAGCCGACTCCCCCGCCAACTCATAATCGAGTCCTGCGAGTTCCGAATTCAGGCATGTAAGCACGCCGAATTGGCCCCCAGCGAAGGGGAGTCGTAGGTAGTGGTTTGGCCGCTTCCGGCTGCAGGCGATCGCCGTACCCGGTTCAAGCGGCTCGGGCTACGTTACGCGCCTGCCGAGGGCGAGTCAACTTCGGCGGCGCCTGGGCACATGGGCCCGATACGGGCTCACCGTCGGGTCGTTGGCGATCCAGAAGCGCCAGGGATGAACGCCACCGTCGCCGGCCACTCCGGTGCGCGGGCCGTTGCTCACCTGGTCGGGGGGCACGGGGGTGCCGGACAGGACACGCAGGGGTGTGTCCCCGGCGGCGCACGCGTCCGTGCCGTCCACCGCGCGGTCCACGCCCAGGGCCGTGGCCAGGCGAGCCGGTCCTTTGGCCAGTTCCTTGTCGTTTCGGGCCGAGAGCCGACGTTTGCGGGCCAGCTCGGCGCCTTCGACGATCTCGCCGGCGCGCAGGAGGACGGCGCTCGACTCCCCCTCTGGACCGCACACCAGGTTCATGCAGAACCACATGCCGTAGGTGAAGTAGACGTACACATGCCCGGGCGGACCGAACATCACGCCGTTGCGGGCCGTGCGGCCGCGATAAGCGTGGGAGCCGGGGTCGTTCTGGCCGTCGTAGGCCTCGACCTCCGTGAGGCGCAGGCAGATCGGACCGTCCGAGGTGGTGCGTACGAGGATGCGGCCCAGGAGGTCGGGGGCGACCTCCAGTACGGGTCGGTCGAAGAACTCTCTGGGCAGGGGCGTACGGTCGGGGGTCGCGATCATGCCGTCCGAGGGTAGTGCAGACGCGTGCATGCGATGGGGTGGTCAGGGGGCGTTCGCCTTGCCAGGGTGAGAGGCCGGAACCGGGTGCGGTCGGATCGCGTTTGTATGGATCAAGGACCCGCGCGCGTGAAGCGCCGGAAGCGCAAGAAGCAGGACGACGGAACCGATGGAACAGGTGGTGCCCTAGGGGCCGCCTGGAGAGGGAGAGACATGGCGTTCAAGAAGCTGCTCGCGAGCCTGGGGGCCGGCGGGGCTTCGGTGGAGACGGTGCTGACCGAGGTCAACGTCGTTCCGGGTGGTGTCGTCCAGGGCGAGGTGCGGATCCAGGGCGGGTCGGTCGACCAGCAGATCGAGGCACTGTCGGTCGGGTTGCAGGCCAAGGTCGAGGTCGAGAGCGGCGACCAGGAGTACAAGCAGGACATCGAGTTCACGAAGCAGCGGCTCGGCGGTGCCTTCGAGCTGAAGGCGCAGGCCGTGCACGTCGTTCCCTTCGGGCTGGAGATCCCGTGGGAGACGCCGATCACGATGATCGACGGGCGTGCCCTGCCCTCGATGCACATCGGCGTGACCACGGAGCTGGAGATCGCGCGTGCGGTGGACTCCGGTGACCTGGACCCGGTCAACGTGCACCCGCTGCCGGCGCAGAAGGCGATCCTGGACGCCTTCATCCAGTTGGGCTTCCGCTTCAAGAACGCGGACATGGAGCGCGGTCTCATCCGGGGTACGCGGCAGAAGCTGCCGTTCTACCAGGAGATCGAGTTCCTGCCGCCGCAGCAGTACCGGGGTCTGAACCAGGTCGAGTTGAGCTTCGTCGCCGACCAGAACGCGATGGACGTCGTCCTGGAGATGGACAAGAAGCCGGGCCTCTTCAGCGAGAGCAGCGACACGTTCCGCTCGTTCCAGGTGGGTCTGAACGACTACCAGGGAACGGACTGGGTCGCGTACCTCAACCAGTGGCTGTCCGAGGTCGGCAGCAAGCGCAACTGGTTCTAGGCTCGGAACCACTGACTCCAGAACCGATTCAGGAGGTACCGAGGTGACCGAGCTCAAGCGGCGGCCGCTCCCCCATGACTTCCATCCGCCCGTCCCGTCGTTCACGGTGACGAGCGAGGACGTCGAGGAGGGTGCGACGCTCAAGGACGCTCAGGTCTACGCGGCCGGCAACACCTCGCCGCAGCTGCGGTGGGAGGGCTTTCCGCCTGAGACCAAGAGCTTCGCCGTGACCTGCTACGACCCCGATGCCCCTACGGGCAGCGGCTTCTGGCACTGGGTCGTGTTCGACCTACCGGCCTCGGTCACAGAGTTGCCGGCGGGCGCGGGCAGCGGCAAGTTCGAAGGGCTGCCGGAGGGCGCCGTGCAGGTGCGCAACGACTACGGGTCGAAGGACTTCGGTGGTGCCGCGCCGCCGCCCGGGGACGGGCCGCACCGGTACGTGTTCACCGTGTATGCCGTGGACCAGGAGAAGCTGGGTCCGGACGCGGATGCCACTCCCGCCTTCGTGGGCTTCAATCTGCGGTTCCACGCGATCGCGCGTGCGCAGCTGATCGGTGAGTACGAGGTGCCCGCCGAAGCCTGACGTTCATGGAACGTTTGCCCGCCCCTGGTCTTGGAAGTGATCAGGGGCGGGCACTTTTTATTTCGTTGTCCATCTCGGCGTGCCCGGCCAGAGTTGATCCCAGTCCGCCGAGGGGTGGGCGGGTGCGCACGGGAGGTGGGCTGGTCATGCGGGACACGCTGGTACTGAACGCGAGCTTCGAGCCGCTGTCGACGGTGACGTTGAACCGAGCCGTCGTTCTGGTGCTTCAGGACAAGGCCGTTGTGGAGCAGTCCCACCCCGAACTGCGCATGCGCGGAGCCGCGGTCGACATACCGGCGCCCCGGGTGATCAGGCTGTGCAGGTACGTACGGGTGCCCTTCCGAAGACAAGCCCCATGGTCGAGGCGGGGTGTCCTGGTGCGGGACCGGCACAGGTGCGCGTACTGCGGCAGGCGGGCGACGACCGTGGACCACGTGGTGCCGCGGTCGCAGGGGGGTCAGGACACCTGGCTGAACACGGTGGCCTCATGTGCGCAGGACAACCACCGCAAGGCGAACCGGACTCCGGAGGAGGCGGGTATGCCGCTGTTGCGGCTGCCGTTCGAGCCGAGTCCGGCGGACGCGATGCTGCTGTCGCTGGGCAACGAGGACTTCGGGGCGCTGCCGGAGTGGCTGGCTCAGCCGGCGGCCTAGGCCGCACCCTTTCGTAGAGCTGGGGCCCGCCTCCGTCGGGAGGTGGGCCCCAGTCTCGTACGTCAGTTGTCAGTCGATCGACGGCTTCTCGCGGCGCTCCGTACCCGAGCCGCCGCCGTTGCCGGAGTTGCCTCCGCCGCCCGAATCGCCGCCGAAGGGGCCGAAGTTGCCCATGGCGCCGGACAGGCCCTTGAGGGCGTCGCCGATTTCGCTGGGGACGATCCAGAGCTTGTTGGCGTCGCCTTCGGCGATCTTCGGGAGCATCTGGAGGTACTGGTAGGAGAGAAGCTTCTGGTCCGCGTCACCGGCGTGGATCGCCTCGAAGACCGTACGGACGGCCTGGGCCTCGCCCTCGGCGCGCAGGGCGGCAGCCTTGGCCTCGCCCTCGGCGCGCAGGATCTGGGACTGCTTCTCGCCTTCGGCGGTGAGGATGGCGGCCTGCCGCGTACCTTCGGCGGTGAGGATCGCGGCGCGCTTGTCGCGGTCGGCGCGCATCTGCTTCTCCATCGAGTCCTGGATGGAGGTCGGGGGCTCGATGGCCTTCAGTTCCACGCGGTTGACGCGGATGCCCCACTTGCCGGTGGCCTCGTCGAGGACGCCGCGCAGGGCCGCGTTGATCTCCTCGCGGGAGGTCAGGGTCCGCTCCAGGTCCATGCCGCCGATGATGTTGCGGAGCGTGGTGACGGTGAGCTGCTCGATCGCCTGGATGTAGCTGGCGACCTCGTAGGTCGCGGCCCGGGCGTCGGTCACCTGGTAGTAGATGACGGTGTCGATGTTGACGACCAGGTTGTCCTGGGTGATCACCGGCTGGGGCGGGAACGGCACGACCTGTTCACGCAGGTCGATGCGGTTGCGGATGGTGTCGATGAACGGGACGACGATGTTGAGGCCCGCGTTGAGCGTCCGCGTGTAGCGGCCGAAGCGCTCCACGATGGCGGCGCTCGCCTGCGGGATGACCTGGATCGTCTTGATGAGGGCGATGAAGACCAACACCACCAAGATGATCAAGACGATGATGACCGGTTCCATCGTGCTCCCCGTGCCCTTCTCTGCCTCGGCGCTTTCGGAAGATCTTATGTCTGTTGAAGATCTTGCTGGTCGAGTGTGACAGACCGTCGTGTGCCTCGTGGGGCGTTCGGTTCAGTTACGTCATGCCCGCGTCCTGCGAGGTCACATGACGATCGCCGTTGCGCCCTCGATCTCCACGACGTCCACTTCCTCGCCCACTTCGTAGGCGCGGTCGGTGGCGAGGGAGCGGGCGGACCAGACCTCCCCGGCGAGCTTGATGCGGCCGCCGGCGCCGTCGACGCGCTCCAGCACTACGGCCTGTCTGCCCTTCAACGCGTCCACGCCGGTGGCGAGTTGGGGTCGCTGTGTGCGGTGCCGGGCGGCGATGGGCCGCACGACGGCGATCAGGGCGACCGATACGGCGGCGAAGACGAGTACTTGGACGGTGACGCCCCCGCCGACTCCGGCGGTGACCGCCGCGGCAGCAGCGCCCACGGCGAGCATGCCGAACTCCGGCATCGCGGTCACCACGAGCGGGATTCCGAGCGCCACCGCGCCGACGAGCCACCACACCCATGCATCGATGTCGTTCACATGGTCATGGTAGGTCCGGGACACCTGCCACCAACAGGGCGCCGGAGCGTCGGAACACCCTTATTGCCCGGGGAGTTCGGAGGATCAGGCCATCGGGAGGCCCTGAGCGGTCCAGCGCTCGCCGACCTGTTCGACGACGAGCGGAAGGCCGAAGCAGAGCGAGAGGTTGCGAGAGGTGAGTTCGAGCTCCAGCGGTCCGGCGGCGAGGACCTTGCCCTGGCGGATCATGAGGACGTGGGTGAAGCCGGGGGCGATCTCCTCGACATGGTGGGTGACCATGAGCATCGAGGGGGCGATCGGGTCGCGCGCGAGGCGGCCGAGACGGCGTACGAGGTCCTCGCGGCCGCCGAGGTCGAGGCCGGCGGCGGGCTCGTCGAGAAGCAGCAGCTCGGGGTCGGTCATCAGGGCGCGGGCGATCAGGGTGCGCTTGCGCTCGCCCTCGGAGAGCGTGCCGAACTTGCGCTCCAGGTAGTCGCTCATGCCGAGGCGGTCGAGGAAGGCGCGGGCGCGCTGCTCGTCGATCTCCTCGTACTCCTCCTGCCAGCCGGCGGTCATGCCGTACGCGGCGGTCAGCACGGTCTGCAGGACGGTCTGGCGCTTGGGCAGCTTGTCGGCCATGGCGATGCCGGCCATGCCGATGCGCGGGCGCAGCTCGAAGACGTCGGTGCCGGGCGTGCCCAGGGTCTCGCCGAGGATCGTGGCGGTGCCCTTGCTGGGGTAGAGGTAGCTGGACGCGACGTTCAGGAGGGTGGTCTTGCCGGCGCCGTTCGGGCCGAGGATGACCCAGCGCTCGCCCTCCTTCACCGACCAGGAGACCTGGTCCACCAGAGCCCGGCCCTCGCGGACCACGGATACGTCCTGAAGCTCCAGAACATCGCTCATGAGCGCGTTGTCTCCCCTTGCAGTGTGGCCGGTCTCGGCTGTCGCGTTCGCCTGTGGCGCGGTCCGCCGCGCCGGTGGGCGCAGCCCTCGAAGAAATCTACGCCACCGGTCGCCCGCTCCATTCCATCGGTCCGGTCCTTAGGGTGGAGGCATGCTTTCGGAACCACGATCTGGACGTCTTGCCGCTTGGGGAAATGCCCTGTTGGCCGGACTTGTCTCACCGGACGACGCCGTACTCGCCATTGTCGGCGAGGACGCGGTGCACCGGGTGGAGGGGCTGCCGGGTGAGTCGGCGCCCGTTGGTCTCACGCTGGCGCTGGGGCGGCTGCGGTCGCTCGGCGTGACGGGGCTGCGGGTCGCGCTGCCCGCGCCCGGGCATCCGCTGGGGCTGAGCGGACCGCCGGATTTCAACGCGCGGGCGTTGGAGGCCGAGGAGGCGGTGATCTGTTACGGCGCCGCGCTCGGGTTGGTGCCGGAGGTGTACGCGGCCGGACCCGACGGCGATGTCCATGTCGAGGTCGTGTGGCACTGCCTGGCCGTGCGGGAGGCGCCGCCCGCCGATGTGCCGTCGCTCGGGGAGGCCGAGCGGGAGCTGGCGGAGGCGCTGCGGGATGCGACCGAGGTGCTGACGCGGCTGGATGTGGCCGGGTCGGGGCCGGTGGCCGAGGCTGCGATCAGTGCGTATCGGGCGCGGGCCGAGCGGGGCCGGGAGGTGCTGGCGCCGGGGTATCCGCCGCGGGCGGTGCGGGTGCTGGAGCTGGCGCAGCGGGTGGGGTTGCTGGTTGATCTGGCGTACGAGAACGGTCCCGGGGGTGCGGTGAGCGCGTCCGAGATGGCGGCGCGGGGGGTTGCGCTGCGGCCGGTGGAGCGGACGGCCCGGCGGGCGACCGTGGCGGCGTACAACGCGTATGTGGAGGAGCGGGAGCGGGGCGTTCGCTGAGCGTCGGCCGCGCTGGTGACCGGCGCGGGCTGGACGGTGACATACGAAAGCCCCGCGCGTCGTCGTCGACTCGCGGGGCTTCTCGTCGGTGGGCGACGTCAGTCGTTCACGCCCTGGTTGCCGAACGCCGGGTTCAGCAGAGCGATGAAGTTGGCGGTGTTGCCGACCACGTTCACCGGGATGTGCACCGGGACCTGGACGACGTTGCCCGAACCGACGCCCGGCGACGCCGCGGCCACGGCGTCGCCTCCCCCGCGTCGGCGACAGCGGCGCCGGCGGAGGCGCCGGCGGCGATACCTGCGACGGTCAGGGCCACGGCAGCCTTCTTGGCGATGTTCATGAGCAGCGTTCCTCCTGCGTTTGCGTGTCCGACCCGGCCGCGGGTCGTGCGCTGATCAACGCCGGAGAGCTCCGGAACGGCACGGGATTTCAAGGCAACGGCCCGTTCGGATCATTCGCACCAAAAGCTGACCGGCCTCCCGGGGGAACCCCCGGGAGGCCGAAGTCATGACCTGCTCGGCGACTGGCGTCAGTGGTTGACGCCCAGGTTGCCGAAGGCGGGGTTCAGCACACCGATGACGTTCACGCTGTTGCCGACCGCGTTCACCGGGACGTGCACCGGAGCCTGAACGAGGTTGCCCGAGGCGACGCCCGGCGAGCCCACGGCCTTGCCGTCGGCGATCGCACCGTCGGTGGCGGAGGCCATACCGGCACCGGCGGCGATCAGTCCGCCGGCCACCATCGTCACGGCCGCTGCCTTCTTCAGGTTCTTCACTTCTGAGCCCTCCCTAGCGATTGCCGCGGCAGTCGCCGCAGCACGCACTGGAGAACGGCGGAGATCCGCAAAGGATGCGCCATCCGGGGGACATTCCCACGACGGTATGAATCTCAGTCCGGAGCGGAACGCTCCACATTGTCATCTGAACAGTATTTCAGCCGGCCACACCATGGCGTACGGCCCACAGGGCGGCCTGTGTGCGGTCCGCCAGGTCGAGCTTCATCAGGATGTTGGAGACATGCGTCTTGACGGTCTTCTCGGAGAGCACCAGTGCGCGGGCGATCTCCCGGTTGGAGCGGCCGTCCGCTATCAGCCCGAGTACCTCGCGCTCCCGCTCGGTGAGCGAACCGCCTCTTCCCTGGCCGGAGTTGTTCTCGTCCTGGGACAACAGCGCGCCCGCGACCTCGGGTTGGAGCAGGATGTGTCCCGCGTGGACGGAGCGGATCGCGCCGGCCAGGGCTTCGGGGTCGACGTCCTTGTAGACGTACCCCGCGGCGCCCGCGCGCAGGGCCGGGACGACCGTGCGCTGTTCGGTGAAGCTGGTGACGATCAGCACGCGCGCGGGGTTGTTCAGTTCGCGGAGTTTGCGCAGCGCGTCGACGCCGTCCATGCCCGGCATCTTGACGTCCATGAGGACGACGTCGGGTTTCAGCTCCTCGGCGCGGGCGACGCCTTCGGCGCCGTCGGCCGCCTCGCCCACGACCTCGATGTCGTCCTGCACTTCGAGGAACGTGCGCAGGCCCCGGCGGACCACTTGGTGGTCGTCGACGAGCAGCACCTTGATTGCGTCAGCCACCGGGGACCTCCAGCTCGATCGTCGTGCCCTTGCCGGGCGCCGATTCCACGGTCAGTGCGCCGCCGACCCCACTCGCCCGGTCCCGCATGGAGACCAGGCCCAGGTGGCGTCCCGCACGGCGTATCCCCTGCGGGTCGAAGCCGCCGCCGTCGTCCGTCACCCGCAGGACGGCTCCGCCGCCGCGCCGGTCCAGGGTCACGTCGACGTGCTCGGCGCCCGAGTGCCGCAGGGCATTGTGCAGGGCCTCCTGGGCGACGCGCAGCACGGCCTCCTCCTGGGCGGCGGGCAGGGCGCGCACACCGCGGCCGACGAAGGTCACGCGCGCGGCGTGGGCGCGGTCCAGGACCTGGATGTGGGTGCGGAGGGTCGCGACCAGGCCGTCCTCGTCCAGTGCCGCGGGGCGCAGCTCGACGACCGCCGCGCGCAGTTCGTCGGCGGCCTCCGCGGCGAGTACGGCCACTTGTTGCAGCTCGCCCTTGGCGCGGGACGGGTCCCGGTCGACCAGGGCGGCGGCGGCCTGGGCGGTCAGGCGCAGTGAGAACAGTTTCTGGCTGACCGCGTCGTGCAGTTCGTGGGCGAGCCGGGAGCGTTCCTCGGCGATCGTGAGCTCGCGGCTGCGTTCGTACAGGCGGGCGTTGGTGAGGGCGATCGCGGCGTGCTGGGCGAGGATCGACAGGAGCTCCTCGTCCTCCTCGGTGAAGCCGCAACTGCCTTCTGGCTTCGGACAGTTCTTGTTGGCGAGGAACAGTGCGCCGATGACCTCGTCGCCGTCGCGGATCGGCAGGCCCAGGAAGTCGGACATGTCGGGGTGGGCGGACGGCCAGCCCTCGAAGCGGGGGTCCTTGCGCACGTCGGCGAGGCGCTCGGGCCTGGCCTCGCGCAGCATCGCGGCGAGGATGCCGTGCTGGCGCGGGAGGGGCCCGATGGCCTTCCACTGGGCGTCGCTGACGCCGTCGACCACGAACTGGGCGAAGCCGCCGTGGTCGTCGGGCACTCCCAGGGCGGCGTACTGCGCGTCGAGCAGCTCGCGGGCCGAGGCGACGATCGTCTTGAGGACGTCGCGCACCTCGAGGTGCCTGCTCATGGCCAGCAGCGCGGAGCTCACCGCGGCGAGGCCGGACCGGGGGCCTTGACTCATGCCCTCACGGTACCGGCGGGGTGTGACAGTCCGTATCCGACCTGTGGTGGCCGCCTCCTACGCCGGGAGACCTAGGGCGAAGGGCCTCGCGGCTTGCGGCCCGCGTCCGAGGCGGCGACCGCGGCCCGGTTCCTACGTTGGGGGCACGCCGATCAGGAGGCGTCGAGGACGAGGGGACGTGTGTCATGCCGGTAGCGATCATCACGGGGGCCTCGAAGGGACTGGGACGGGCGCTGGCCGACGCGCTGGCCGCCCGGGGCTGGGATCTGGTGCTCGACGCCAGAGGCGCCCAGGCCCTCACGGAGGCGGCGCAGGCCGTCTCCAGGCACGGGACGCGGGTGACGGCCCTGCCCGGGGACGTCACGGACGCCGGGCACCGGAGCGAGCTGGTGGCGGCCGCGTGGAAGTTCGGCGGGGTCGACCTGTTGGTGAACAACGCGAGCGCGCTGGGCGCCGAGCCGCTGGTACGGCTGGAGAAGCTGCCCCTGGACGGGCTGCGGCGGGTACTGGAGGTCAACGTGGTCGCCGCGTTGGGGCTCGTCCAGGAGGCGCTGCCGCTGTTGCGGGCCTCCGAGGCGGGAACGGTGATCGGGGTCAGCTCGGACGCGGCTGCCGAGGCGTACGAGACGTGGGGCGGCTACGGGGCGTCCAAGGCGGCCCTGGACCATCTCGCGGCGGTGCTGAGCGAGGAGGAACCCGGGCTGCGGGTGTGGGCGGTCGACCCCGGCGACATGGCGACGGACCTGTACGCGGCCGCCGTACCGGAGGACAGGGATCCGCGGCCGGAGCCGGCCGGTGTGGTGCCGGCGTTCCTGCGGCTGCTGGACGAGCGGCCCGTGAGCGGGCGCTACGGGGCCCCCGCTCTGCTGGAGGAGCGATGACGCTGGCGGTACATGTCCCGGAGGAGCTGTCGGCGCGGGTGCCGGTCGAGCAGCGGGGGCCGGGGCTCGACCGGGATGCCGTACGGCTGCTCGTGTCGCGGGGGACCGAGGTGTCGCACCACGCGTTCGTGGAGCTGCCCCGGCTGCTGCGGGCCGGGGACGTGCTCGTCGTGAACACCTCGCCCACGCTGGCCGCCGCCGTCGACGGGCGGATCGGGCACGCGCGCGTGGTGGTGCACTTCTCCACCCGCGGGGACGACGGGCGGTGGGCGGTCGAGCTGCGGGATCCCGACGAGAAGGGCACCACGCGCCCGCGTAAAACAGGCTGGGCGCGAAGCGCTCCTTGGAAGGGTGGTGGCGGGCGACGGGCGGGCGGGCCGGCGGGGACGGAGGTGAGGCTGCCAGGGGGTGGGCGGCTGGTCCTGGAGGAGCCGGTGAGCGCGCACAGTCGACGGTTGTGGTGGGCGCGGGTGGCGGGGGCGGAGATCCTCGGTCTGCTGCGGGAGCGCGGGCGGCCCATTCGTTACTCCTATACGGAGCGGGACCAGCCGTTGTCCGTGTACCAGACGGTGTTCGCGCTGCCGTCGCCCGACAGTGCGGGCAGTGCGGAGATGCCGAGTGCGGCGCGGCCCTTCACCGCGCGGCTGGTGGCGGAGCTGGTGAGCCGGGGGGTGCAGTTCGCGCCGGTCACGCTGCACACCGGGGTGGCTTCGGCTCAGGCGCACGAGCCGCCGTACCCGGAACGGTTCGCGGTGCCCGAGGCCTCGGCGCGGCTGATCAACGCGGTGAAGGCGGGGGACGGCAGGGTCGTGGCCGTGGGGACGACCGCCGTGCGGGCCGTGGAGTCGGCCGCCGGGCCCGACGGGGTCGTACGCGCGCGTGCGGGGTGGACCGGTCTCGTGGTGACTCCGGAGCGCGGGGTGCGGGTGGTGGACGGACTGCTGACGGGGCTGCACGAGCCCGAGGCGTCGCATCTGCTGATGCTGGAGGCGGTCGCGGGGCGGGCGGCGATCGACCGCGGTTATGAGGAGGCGCTGCGGGGGCGGTACCTGTGGCACGAGTTCGGGGACGTGCACCTCGTCCTTCCGGAGGAGAGGCCTCACGCAGAGCATTGCGCCAGCAACTGTTGGTGAGACCGCTGTGCCGCCGATGTGAGCCCGCACATAGGGCGCAGATCACGTACTAGGTGAAATAGGAGACAAAGGCCTCCCGCGTGAACGGGGCAGACGTTCTGGTCTGTCCCGTTTTGCCCTCCCCTGATCCACTACCCGGCTTCGTACGTCACACCTTTGCCTGGGCATTTTGCGGCCGCTAAGAATGGCACCCGTCGCTCAGCGCCGTGGGTTCCGCCCGCGGCGTTTGTGCCGGAAGCACCCCGGTCCGACACCGGACGTTGAGCGACCTCCGCGCTATTCGAAGAGGTCCATCCGCATGCCCCTGAACATCAAGTCTCGAAATCGTGCCCTGACCCGTACGCACCGGATCGCGATCGCCGGCGCCGCCACGCTCGGCGCTGCCGCCATCGTGTTCACGACGGTTCCCGGCGGGCAGACGACCACCTCCGAGGCCGCCGCCGCCCCGGCGCGCGTGGCCTACAGCTCCGAGCAGCTCAACGGCCTGCAGTCGGGTGTCACCGAGCAGCTCGCCGGCGACAGCCTGCAGGGCAAGGCCGCCGCGGCGAAGGAGAAGGCCGCGGCGGAAGCCGAGGCCAAGGCGAAGGCCGACGCCGCAGCCAAGAAGAAGGCCGCAGAGGCCGCCGCGAAGAAGAAGGCCGCGGAAGCCGCCGCCAAGAAGAAGGCCGAGCAGGCGCGCAAGGCGAATGAGGCCGCCAGCCGGTCCGCCAAGCGCGCCGCGGTCAAGCCCGTCGCGGCGAAGACCTACGCCAACAACCTGGACGGCTGGATCAGGGAGTCCCTGGACATCATGAAGTCCAAGGGCATCCCGGGCTCGTACAACGGCCTGCACCGCAACATCCTCCGGGAGTCCTCGGGCAACCCGAACGCGATCAACAACTGGGACATCAACGCCATCAACGGCATCCCGTCGAAGGGGCTGCTGCAGGTCATCCCGCCGACCTTCGAGGCGTACCACGTCCCGGGCACGTCCTGGAACATCTACGACCCGGTCGCCAACATCACCGCCGCCGCCAACTATGCGGCCGACAAGTACGGCTCGATGGACAACGTCAACGGCGCGTACTGAGGCCGCGCGGACCTCTCCTACGCCGAAGGGCGGCACCCCGGTCGGGGTGCCGCCCTTCACCGTCGTACGACAGTGATCACTTGCGCATGACCTCGGGCTCGTGGCGGCGCAGGAAGCGGGCCACGAAGAAGCCGCAGATCACTCCGAGGATGATCAGGGCGGCCATGTCCATGCCCCAGGCGCCGACCGTGTGCTCCCACAGCGGGTCGATGTCGCCGCCCTCCTTGGGCGGGCTGATCTTGTTGAAGTCCAGCGTGGCGCCCGCGGCGGCGACCGCCCAGCGGGACGGCATCAGGTACGAGAACTCGTTGACGCCGACGGCGCCGTTCAGGGTGAACAGGCAGCCGGTGAACACGACCTGGATGATCGCGAACATGACCAGCAGCGGCATGGTCTTCTCGGCCGTCTTCACCAGCGACGAGATGACCAGGCCGAACATCATCGAGGCGAAGCCCAGCGCCATGATCGGGATGGAGAGTTCGATCATGGTGGAGCTGCCGAGGATCAGGCCCTGCTCGGGGATCTCCCGGCTGGCGAACCCGATGACGCCGACCAGCAGGCCCTGGAACACGGTGATCACGCCGAGCACGAACACCTTGGACATCAGGTACGCCGACCGGGACAGGCCGGTGGCGCGCTCCCGCTCGTAGATGACCCGTTCCTTGATCAGCTCACGCACGGAGTTCGCGGCGCCCGCGAAGCAGGCGCCGACCGCGAGGATGAGCAGGACCGTGGTGGCCGTGCCGTTCGGGATGATCCGGCCGGTCTTCGGATTGGCCGGGTTGGGCAGCAGGCTGTTGCCGGAGTCGATGAGCAGGCTCACCGCGCCCAGGACGGCCGGCAGGATCACCATCAGCGCCAGGAAGCCCTTGTCGGAGACGATCACCGACGTATAGCGGCGCACGAGTGTGACGAACTGGGACATCCAGCCCTGGGGCTTCGGCGGCTTCATCGCCTGCATCGGCGGCATCTGTACGGACTGTGGTGCGACGGCGTCGATGTCCGCGGCGTACATCTGGTAGTGCTGCGAGCCCCTCCAGCGGCCCGCCCAGTCGTAGTCGCGGTAGTTCTCGAAGGCGGAGAAGACGTCGGCCCAGGTGTCGTAGCCGAAGAAGTTCAGCGCCTCCTCCGGCGGACCGAAGTAGGCGACGCTGCCGCCGGGTGCCATCACCAGGAGCTTGTCGCAGATCGCCAGTTCGGCCACGGAGTGCGTGACGACGAGGACCGTACGGCCGTCGTCGGCGAGGCCGCGCAGCAGTTGCATGACGTCGCGGTCCATGCCCGGGTCGAGGCCGGAGGTCGGCTCGTCCAGGAAGATCAGCGACGGCTTGGTGAGCAGTTCCAGGGCCACGGAGACGCGCTTGCGCTGGCCGCCGGAGAGGGAGGTGACCTTCTTCTCCTTGTGGATGTCCAGCTTGAGCTCGCGCAGCACCTCGTCGATGCGCTGGTCGCGCTCCTGTGTGCTGGTGTCCGCGGGGAAGCGCAGCTTGGCCGCGTACTTGAGGGCCTTCTTGACGGTCAGTTCCTTGTGCAGGATGTCGTCCTGCGGGACCAGACCGATGCGCTGGCGCAGCTCGGCGAACTGCTTGTACAGGTTCCGGTTGTCGTAGAGGACGTCGCCCTGGTTGGCGGGGCGGTAACCCGTCAGCGCCTTGAGCAGGGTCGACTTGCCGGAGCCGGACGGGCCGATGACCGCGATCAGCGACTTCTCCGGGACGCCGAAGGAGACGTCCTTGAGGATCTGCTTGCCGCCGTCGACCGTGACGGTCAGATGGCGGGCCGAGAAGGAGACCTCACCGGTGTCGACGAACTCCTCGAGGCGGTCGCCGACCAGGCGGAACGTGGAGTGGCCGACGCCGACGATGTCGTTCGGGCCCAGCAGTTGCGTGCCGCCCTTGGTGATGGGCTGGCCGTTGACGTACGTGCCGTTGTGCGAGCCCAGGTCGCGGATCTCGTAGCGGCCGTCGGGTGTGGCGTGGAACTCCGCGTGGTTGCGGGAGACCTGGAGGTCGGAGACCACCAGGTCGTTCTCCAGGGCGCGGCCGATGCGCATGACGCGGCCGAGCGAGAACTGGTGGAACGTGGTCGGGCTGCGGTCGCCGTAGACCGGCGGCGCCCCCGCGCCACCACCGGGGCCCTGCTGCTGCGGGATCTGCGGCGCGGCCTGCTGCGGCTGCTGCCAGCCGTCCTGCGGGGCCTGCGGCTGCGGTGCCTGTGGTGCCGCCGCCCAGCCGGGATTCGCGCCCTGCGCCGCGTACGGCTGCTGCTGGGGCTGGACCTGCGGCGACGCCACGGCGGCCGCGGATCCGGAGAGGCTGAGCAGCGGACCGTCGGTCGCGTTGCCCAGGTGCACGGCCGAGCCCGGGCCGATCTCCAGCTGATGGATCCGCTGCCCCTGCACGAACGTGCCGTTGGTGCTGCCGTGGTCTTCGATGACCCAACTGCGGCCGCTCCAGCTGATCGTGGCGTGACGCCAGGAGACCCTGGCATCGTCGAGCACCACGTCCCCCTGCGGATCACGGCCGAGGGTGTATGGCCTGGACGGGTCGAGCGTCCAGGTCCGTCCATTCAATTCCAGTACGAGTTCCGGCACTCCATGCCCCACTGAGTAGTCCCCCGAATTACCCCCAACACAGGGAGTCTAGGGATGTCGAACATCGTCGGGAACTATTTCAGGCTCGGCCCCCTGACCGAAAGTCGGGCCTTGTGAAGACGGCGTACGCCCGCTTCGGCCGTTTCCGTTGACGGGGTTGAAACCGGACCGGAGAGTGGTAATCCACGCGAGGGGGACATGCGCGGCGACTCGGCCGCGCCGCGGATCGGGGGGTCTGCCATGAGTGCGTCCATGAGCGTCGAGATCACGAAGCCGGGCGCGAGGCTGCCCTGGGGAGACATCCTGCTGTCCGCGATCGCCGCCGTGAGCTGGGCATTGATCGGGATGGCGGGCACGGCGGCGCTCGGGCTGCACCTGCTCGAAGCCGATACGGCGGGCTCGCTCGGGCCCATGACCGCGGCGGTGGTGGCTCTTGGGGCGGGTGGTTCCGTCACACCGTCCGGCGATGTGTCCGCGTTCGGCCTGACGGGCGCGGAGGCGGCGACCGCCATCGAGATCACGCCACTGGGCGTGAGCCTGGTCGGAGCACTGCTGTTGTCGTGGTTCTTCCTAAGGTCCTTGCGCGGGGCGGGAGTTGTGATCGCGCCCGCCGAACTCCTCGCTCGCGCGGGCGCGGTGGTCGCGCTGTTCGTGGCGATGCTGGGCGGGCTGGCCTGGGCGGGACACGATGTCATCACGATCGACGGAAGCGCACTGGGACTCGACGACCTGCCGGGCGGAGGCGGGGGCGGCATCGAGATCCCCGGGGTGGGCGACGTCGGGGACATCGGAGGGCTGCTGCCCGACCAGATCGGCGACCTCGTCGACGCGCAGGCGGCGGTCGGCTTCACCGTCGACACCGCGCCGACCCTGCTCGGCGGGCTCGGCTGGTCGGTCGGGATCCTGCTGATCGCCCTGCTGGCGTCCCGTCGTACTCCCCTGCCGCGCGGCTGGGAGAGCGTGCACCGAGTCGTACGGCCGGCCGCCTCCGCCCTGGTCACGGTTCTGCTGGTGGCGGTGGCGGCCGGGTTCGCGGCGGCGGGGTACGCGGCGATCGGCGACGACCATCCGAAGCGGATCGCGGGGGCGGCGCTGCTGGGGGCGCCGAACGGTGTGTGGCTGGGCATCCCGATCGGCCTGTTCGTGCCGTTCGACGGCAGGGCGACGGGGGTGCTGACGAGTTTCCTGCCGGCTCCGATGGACGAGCTGCTGAACTCCGGCTCCGACCAGTCCGTGACCCTGGGGCGGCTGGCGGACCTCGACGGGCGGGTGTGGCTGCTGGGGGTCGCGGCGGCGCTGATGATGCTGCTGGCCGGGGTGCTGACGGCGGTGCGGACGCCGGTGACCGCCGGGGGTGGCGGCGGTTCCGCGGTCGTACGGGATCCGCAGGATCCGGGCGTACGGGATCAGGGCGTACGGGATCAGGGTGCCCTCGGTTTCGCCGGGCGGTGTGCGCTGCGGCTGGGCATCGCCACGGCGCTGACCCTGCCGTTGCTCGCCTGGCTGACGGGCGTGTCCGTGGACGCCTCGCTGTCCGTGCTCGGGTTCGACGCGTTCGGCGCGGGAATCAACCTGAGCGGGAATCTCGGCATGGCGTTGCTCCTCGGCGCCCTGTGGGGTGCCGGTGTGGGGGCCGCCGGTGCGCTGCTGGCCCGGGCGACCGGGGCGGCGGGGCGACAGGCGGCGCCGCTGGCACTGGGTGACGGGCGGTGGCGGGACGTGGCGGGGGGTGCCGGGCCTTCTGTGACGGTCGCGGGTGCTGGGCGTGCCTCGTACGCGGGGCAGCCGACGGGGCCGTACGCAGGTGAGGCCCGTGATCCTCATGAGGAACAGCGAAGGGCTCCCTACGCGGGCGAGTCCGGGCGCGAGTCCGGGCCGTACGTCCCCAGCTCGTCGTACCGGCCGCCGAACCCGGCGACCAATCCGTATCTGCGAATGCCGGACGCATTACGGGAACCGGAGGACGCGCGCCCGCCCGACGAGCCGCGCCGACCGGACGGTCCGCGCTCGCCCGGCGACGACGTGTACGGCGCGCCCACGGTGGCCCGGCCGATCGGGCCGCCGCCGCGGTCGCCCCGGAAGCCGCCCGGGGAACGGCCGTCGTCCGCTTCGGGCGAGCGGCCACCGCCGCCGCCTCCCCCACCACCGCCTCCCCCGCCTCCCCCGCCTCCCCCGCCTCCTGGGAGGCCGAAGGGGCGCCGGTGACCCAACGCGGCCGCAGGGCCGTGTGCAGCGAAGACGTGGTCGGCGCGTAAGGTCGGCGCCACCGGCCCGACACCCAGTGTTCCGTGTCCGTCAGGCGGACCTCGGGCGCGGAAGGCACTGCGTGCCGGATACGGTGGGAACACCATGAGCGCTTCGCAGACCTCGACCTCTGACGTCCCCACCCTTCTCGTCAAGATCTTCGGGAAGGACAAGCCGGGCATCACGGCCGGACTCTTCGACACCCTCGCCGCCTACTCCGTCGACGTGGTCGACATCGAGCAGGTCGTCACCCGTGGCCGGATGGTGCTGTGCGCGCTCGTGACCGCGCCGCCCAGCGGGCTGGAGGGGGATCTGCGGGCGACCGTCCACAGCTGGGCGGAGTCGATCAAGATGCAGGCCGAGATCATCTCGGGCCTCGGCGACAACCGTCCGCGCGGGCTGGGGCGCTCCCTGGTCACCGTGCTCGGGCATCCGCTCACCGCGGAGGCGACGGCGGCGGTCGCCGCGAAGATCACCAAGGTCGGCGGCAACATCGACCGCATCTTCCGGCTCGCCAAGTATCCGGTGACCGCGGTCGAGTTCGCGGTGTCCGGCGTGGAGACCGCGCCGCTGCGCACCGCCCTGGTGACCGACGCGGCGGCGCTCGGCGTCGATGTCGCGGTCGTCGCGGCCGGACTGCACCGCCGTGCCCAGCGCCTGATCGTCATGGACGTGGACTCGACGCTGATCCAGGACGAGGTGATCGAGCTCTTCGCCGCGCACGCCGGCTGCGAGGACGAGGTCGCCGAGGTGACGGCGGCCGCGATGCGCGGCGAGCTGGACTTCGAGCAGTCGCTGCACGCGCGCGTGGCGCTCCTGGAGGGGCTGGACGCCTCGGTGGTGGACAAGGTGCGCAGCGAGGTCCGGCTGACCCCGGGCGCGCGCACGCTGATCCGTACGCTGAAGCGCCTCGGCTACCAAGTGGGCGTCGTCTCGGGCGGGTTCACGCAGGTCACGGACGATCTGCGGGAGCGGCTCGGGCTCGACTTCGCGCAGGCCAACACGCTGGAGATCGTCGACGGGAAGCTGACGGGCAAGGTCACCGGAGAGATCGTGGACCGGGCGGGCAAGGCGCGGCTGCTGCGCCGGTTCGCCGCGGAGGCGGGCGTACCGCTGGCGCAGACGGTGGCGATCGGCGACGGCGCCAATGACCTGGACATGCTCAACGCGGCCGGCCTGGGGGTCGCCTTCAACGCCAAGCCGATGGTGCGGGAGGCCGCGCACACCGCGGTGAACGTGCCGTTCCTCGACACGGTCCTGTACCTGCTCGGCGTCACCCGCGAAGAGGTCGAGGCCGCGGACATGCACGAGGAGATCTGAGCCCGTCCCCGCAAGCAGAGCTGTGAAGGGCCCGGAACCATGCGGTGCCGGGCCCTTCGGCGCGAGGACGGTTCAGTCGGACGGCGCCCAGTAGTCGTCCAGCGTGGCCACGCCCGGCTCCAGGGACTTCCAGGAGCCGTCGAAGGACAGGACGGCGAAGGCGGCGGCCGGGAAGCCGCGGCCGCTCATCCGCTCGCGGGCGTCGCCCTCGGCCGCGCCGGCCAGGATGTCGGCGAGGCCCTGGATGCCCGGGTTGTGGCCGATGAGCAGGACATCCTGTGCGTCGTCGGGGGTCTCGTTGAGCAGGGCGATCAGCTCGCCGGGCGAGGCCTCGTAGATCCGCTCCTCGTAGACCGTTTTCGGCCGGTGCGGGAATTCGTGGACGGCGAGCTTCCAGGTCTCGCGGGTCCGGGTCGCGGTGGAGCAGAGGGCCAGGTCGAAGGGGAGGCCGGTGTCGGCCAGCTTGCGTCCGGCGACTGCGGCGTCCATGCGGCCCCGCTCAGCGAGCGGCCGCTCGTGGTCGGTCACCTGTGGCCAGTCGGCTTTCGCATGCCGGAAGAGGACGATCCTGCGGGGTTCTGCGACGCTCATAGCATCCAGCTTCGCATGAAACAGGCCATGGGGCGCGGGTAGTTGACCGGCGGCTCCGGCCGTGTTCAGCGCGCTATCAGCTGCTGTACTCGCTCGACGAGGTGAGGGACGGCGGGGTCGCCGGAGGCCGCGTGCGCGTTCGTCGGGTTCAGGATCAGCGCCAGGAGCACGATGAACGCGAGCGTCGGCAGCGCGAGGGCCCACCAGGGCAGCCGGCTGTCGACGCCGCCGCGGGTCGCGGGGTGGGGCCGGGTGTGCGTAGGAGCCGACATGGGTGCCTCCGCCGTCTTCGAGTCGTCCGTGCCCGCCTCTCGCGGTCACATCTCGAAGCTACGGAATCTCCGGCCTTCAACCCATCCGGTGATCCACCCAGTTGACCCTGACACTCGCCCCCTAGGGGACAGGGGGGTTAGCCCCACCATCGGGCCCGCCGGACGGTCACGCGGGACACGATCACGAGGGCACGGTCACGGCGAGGCGATCGTCGCGATGATGGCGATGATCACGAAGATGGCGAAGAACGAGCCGAAGACCAGGAGCATCTTCTTCTGGCCGTTCTGGGGGTTCGGATCGAGCACTGGCATAGGGCAAGTCTCGCACCCGTCGGTCACCACGACTCCTCCGGGGTGAGGCCGGGGGCCCGCCCACCGGATCAGCGCGCCGCCTCGTCCTCCACCGTGCGGTCGCGCCCCGCCAGGACGCCCACCGCCATCTGCGGGATCATCAGGCCGGTCATGAGGGCGATCGGCAGCCCCCAGCCGCCGCTGTGCTGGTAGAGCACGCCGACCAGGAGCGGTCCCGGGATGGAGATGAGGTAGCCGGTGCTCTGCGCGAAGCCCGACAGCTGGGCGACGCCCGCGCCTGTCCTGGCCCGCATCCCGACCATGGTGAGGGCCAGCGGGAAGGCGCAGTTGGAGACGCCGAGCAGGACGGCCCAGGCCCAGGCGCCGCCGGCCGGCGCGAAGTACAGGCCCGCATAGCCGGCCAGGCCGCAGACGCCGAGGGCGATCACGATCGGGCCCTGGTGCGGCAGCCGGGAGGCGACGCGCGGGATGACGAAGGCGAGCGGCACGCCCATCACCATCGTGACCGCGAGCAGCAGCCCCGCGGTGCCCGCGGACACGCCCGCGTCCCGGAAGATCTGCGCCATCCAGCCCATGGTGATGTACGCGGCGGTGGCCTGGAGCCCGAAGAAGACGGCGAGCGCCCAGGCGGTACGGCTCCGGGTGATCCGCAGCGGGGCCGACGGCTCCCCGCGCGCGGGAGCCCCCTCGGCCGACGCGGTCCCCCGGTCCCGTACGAGCGGAATCCACGGGAGCACGGCGGCCGCCGCCAGGACCGCCCACACCGCGAGCCCGGACTGCCAGTTCCCGCCCAGCGTCCGCGTCACCGGCACGGTCACCGCCGCGGCGGCAGCGGTGCCGAGGGCGAGGGCCATCGAGTAGAGGCCGGTCATGGAACCGACCCGGTCGGAGAACCAGCGCTTGACGATGACCGGCATCAGGACGTTGCTGACCGCGATCCCCATGAGGGCGAGGGCACTGCCCGCCAGGAATCCCGCCGTACCGCCCGCGTACGGCCGTATCAGCAGGCCCGCGGTGATGGCGACCATGCCCGCGCACACCACCGCGCCCGGCCCGAAGCGGCGGGCGAGCCTGGGAGCCATGACGCCGAAGACGGCGAAACAGAGCGGGGGCACGGAGGTGAGCAGCCCGGCCACGCTGCCACTCATGCCGAGGCCGTCGCGGACCTCTTCGAGGAGGGCGCCGAGGCTGGTGATGGCGGGGCGGAGGTTGACGGCGGACAGCACGATGCCGACGACGACCAGACGCGTCGCCCACGCGCGCGTGGCGGCCCCTGTGGGCGCATCGCCTGCCGGGGCGTCGGTCGCGGCCGGACCGCGTACGGTCGTGGACTTCCTCGTCCGGGTTTCCTCACGTGCCATGAGGCCCATCATAGAATCATGGGATGATTGGTTGTCCATCCCCGGGTCGTCCGCTCCGGCCCCGCCCGTGCGAAGGTGTGCCATGCCCCTGAGCCATCCCCGTCGGTCGGCACTGTCCGAGCAGGTCATCACCGCTCTGCGCAACCAGATCACCTCGGGCGAGTGGCCGGTCGGCGCCCGGATCCCGACGGAGCCCGAGCTGGTCGAGCAGCTCGGCGTCGCCCGCAACACCGTCCGCGAGGCCGTCCGGGCCCTCGCGCACAACGGTCTGCTGGACATCCGGCAGGGCTCCGGCACGTACGTCGTGGCGACGAGCGAGCTGGCCGGCGTGATGCACCGCCGTTTCGCCGACGCGGACCCGCGGCACATCGCCGAGCTGCGTTCCACGCTGGAGTCGGCCGCCGCCAGGCTGGCCGCCGAGCGGCGCACGGAGAAGGACCTCAAGCAGCTGGACGCGCTCCTGGTGCGACGCGAGGAGGCGTGGGAGTCGGGCGACACCGAGGCGTTCGTGACGGCGGACGCGACCTTCCACCTGGCGATCGTGGCCGCCTCGCACAACGACGTGATGACCGCGATGTACGCCGACCTGGGCGAGGTGCTGCGGGACTGGCTGCGCGAGGACGTCGGCGAGGAGCTGACTCCGGAGACGCACATGGACCACGCGCGGCTCGTCGACGCGATCCGCGCGGGTGACGCGGCGGCGGCCGCCCAGGAGGCCGCCAGCTATCCGTTCCTGTGCCGCCCGGGGCGGCTCAACGCCCCTTCCGGTGGCTGACCCACACCGAGCGGACCTCTTTCCAGCAGCGGCCGGTCAGGCGCACGGTCTGCGCGGGCCCGGCCTCGACCGGGGTGCCGTCGCTGTCGACGTCCCACCAGCGGACGCACTCGATGTGCAGGCTGACCCGGTCGGGCCGCGGATACGGGTTGTGGCAGTACGCGATCACATGGGAGCCGGTGACGCTGCTGCGGCACTCGGCCCCGAACGGCTCCGGTGCGGCGGCCTGCCGCACCTCCACGCGCGCGTGCGGCTTCGCGTCGTACGGCAGGGACAGCACGAGACAAACGGCTACGGTCGCTGAGGCCAGGCTGCGGGACAGGCGCACAAGGGGACCTCCTCGGCCGTGCTGGGGAGGGGAGCGTGTGGTGAACGCGTAATCCAGAGTGCGCAGTTGTGGCCCCGGGCCGCCCGACCGGATAGGCCGAACGAGTGAAGGGTGTGGGCCCGCGTCCGGAAGGAACGCGGGCCCACACCCTTCACTTCAATGGAGCCACAGCGGCAGCGTCACGCACCGATGGCGTGCAGACCGCCGTCCACGTGGACGATCTCGCCCGTGGTCTTCGGGAACCAGTCGCTCAGCAGCGCGACGACGCCCTTGCCGGCCGGCTCCGGGTCCTTGAGGTCCCACTCCAGGGGCGAGCGGGTGTCCCACACGGAGGCCAGGTCGCTGAAGCCCGGGATGGACTTGGCGGCCATCGAGGCGATCGGGCCGGCGGAGATGAGGTTGCAGCGGATGTTCTGCTTGCCCAGGTCGCGTGCCATGTAGCGGCTGGTGGCCTCCAGGGCGGCCTTGGCCGGGCCCATCCAGTCGTACTGCGGCCAGGCGAACTGCGCATCGAAGGTCAGGCCGACGACCGAGCCGCCGTTCTGCATCAGCGGCAGGCAGGCCATCGTCAGCGACTTCAGGGAGTACGCCGAGACGTGCATGGCGGTGGCCACGGACTCGAACGGGGTGTTGAGGAAGTTGCCGCCCATCGCGTCCTGGGGCGCGAAGCCGATGGAGTGGACGACGCCGTCGAGGCCGCCGAGCTCCTCGCCGACGAGGTCGGCCAGGCGGCCCAGGTGCTCCTCGTTCGTGACGTCGAGCTCCAGGACCTTGGTGGGCTTGGGAAGCTTCCTGGCGATGCGCTCGGTCAGCGTGGGCCGCGGGAACGCGGTCAGGATGATCTCCGCGCCCTGCTCCTGGGCCAGCTTCGCGGTGTGGAAGGCGATGGAGGACTCCATCAGCACACCGGTGATCAGGACGCGCTTGCCCTCGAGAATTCCGCTCATGGTGTTCAGTGACCCATTCCCAGTCCGCCGTCAACGGGGATGACGGCTCCAGTGATGTACGAGGCGTCGTCCGAGGCGAGGAACCGCACCGTCGCGGCGATCTCCTCGGGCTGCGCGTACCGCCCGAGCGGCACCTGCTTCACGATGACGTCACGCTGCTCGTCGGTGAGCACCTTGGTCATGTCGGTGTCGACGAAGCCGGGCGCCACCACGTTGAACGTGATGTTGCGCGAGCCCAGCTCGCGGGCGAGCGAGCGCGCGAAGCCGACCAGAGCGGCCTTGGAGGCGGCGTAGTTCGCCTGCCCGGGGCCGCCGTACAGCCCGACGACCGACGAGATCAGCACGACGCGGCCCTTCTTGGCGCGCAGCATGCCGCGGTTGGCGCGCTTGACGACCCGGAAGGTGCCCGTGAGGTTGGTGTCGATGACCGAGGTGAAGTCCTCCTCGGACATGCGCATCAGGAGCTGGTCCTTGGTGATGCCGGCGTTGGCGATCAGCACCTCGACCGGGCCGTGCTCGGCCTCGATCTCCTTGTAGGCCTGCTCCACCTGCTCGGTGTCGGTGATGTCGCACTTGACGGCCAAGAAGCCGGCCGGCGGCTCGCCCGAGCGGTAGGTGATGGCAACCTTGTCGCCGGCGTCGGCGAATGCGCGGGCGATGGCGAGGCCGATGCCCCGGTTGCCTCCGGTGACGAGAACCGAGCGGCTCAACGGATCACCCTTTCGATAGCGGTCTGACACACCCGCCCGAACACCTGGATGACAGGCGGCTTCCTCGAAAACCTATCGGTCCCGGCCCGTGCGCGGACAATCGGGCATCCACAGTGGCTTACGGCACCGACTGTCGGGTCCCTACAGAAAGCTGCGGAACTCCGTCGGAAACGTATGGTCGGCGGCCCCGCCCGCGCGACATGATCGGAGCCGACAGGCCACGACACCAGGGAGACCTCCGTGCCTCATACGATCGACGAAGCCTTCACGGCGCTTCCGCTACGCCCTTTGGCCGACGCCGCCCTGGCACGCGCGCGTGCGCTGGGCGCGGAGCACGCGGACTTCCGGTTCGAGCGGGTGCGCAGCGCGTCCTGGAGGCTGCGGGACGCGAAGCCCTCCGGGACGTCGGACACCACCGATCTCGGGTACGCGGTGCGGGTCGTGCACGGCGGGACGTGGGGGTTCGCGTCGGGCGTGGATCTGACCCTGGACGCCGCGGCCAAGGTCGCCTCGCAGGCGGTGCAGATGGCGAAGCTGTCCGCCCAGGTGATCAAGGCCGCCGGATCGGACGAGCGCGTGGAACTGGCCGACGAGCCGGTGCACTCCGAGCAGTCGTGGATCTCGTCGTACGAGATCGACCCGTTCTCGGTGCCCGACGAGGAGAAGTCGGCGCTGCTGGCGGAGTGGAGCGCGCGGCTGCTGGCGGCGGACGGCGTGAATCATGTGGACGCCTCGCTGCTCACCGTCCATGAGAACAAGTTCTACGCCGACACGGCCGGGACCGTGACCACGCAGCAGCGGGTTCGGCTGCACCCGCAGCTGACCGCCGTGTCCGTCGACGAGTCGAGCGGCGAGTTCGACTCCATGCGGACCATCGCGCCGCCCGTCGGACGCGGCTGGGAGTACCTCACCGGCACCGGCTGGGACTGGGACGCGGAGCTGGCACGGATCCCGGAGCTGCTCGCCGAGAAGATGCGGGCACCCAGCGTCGAGTCGGGCGTCTACGACCTCGTCGTCGATCCCTCCAACCTGTGGCTGACCATCCACGAGTCCATCGGGCACGCCACCGAGCTGGACCGGGCGCTCGGCTACGAGGCCGCCTACGCCGGCACCTCCTTCGCCACCTTCGACCAGCTGGGCAAGCTGAGGTACGGCTCCGAGCTGATGAACGTCACCGGTGACCGCACCGCCGAGCACGGTCTGGCGACCGTCGGGTACGACGACGAGGGCGTCGAGGGGCAGTCCTGGGACCTGGTCAGGAACGGCACGCTGGTCGGCTACCAGCTGGACCGGCGGATCGCGCGGCTGACCGGCTTCGAGCGGTCCAACGGGTGCGCGTTCGCCGACTCCCCCGGGCACGTGCCCGTGCAGCGCATGGCCAACGTGTCCCTGCGGCCGGACCCGGCCGGGATGTCGACCGAGGACCTGATCGGGAGCGTGGAGCGCGGGATCTACGTCGTCGGCGACCGGTCCTGGTCGATCGACATGCAGCGCTACAACTTCCAGTTCACCGGGCAGCGGTTCTTCAAGATCGAGAACGGGCGGATCACCGGACAGCTGCGGGACGTCGCGTATCAGGCGACGACCACCGACTTCTGGGGCTCGATGGCCGCGGTGGGCGGTCCGCAGACCTACGTCCTGGGCGGTGCCTTCAACTGTGGCAAGGCCCAGCCGGGCCAGGTCGCGGCGGTCTCGCACGGCTGCCCGTCGGCCCTCTTCAAGGGCGTCAATATCCTCAACACGACCCAGGAGGCCGGTCGATGAGCGTCAGGTCCGGAATCGGCTGGGGGTCCGGGGGTCGTCCCCCGGGACAGCACAGTCTCAACACCACGCAGGAGGCCGGTCGATGAGTCCTCGTACGAACAAGCCGCACGAGATCGTCGAGCGGGCCCTCGCGCTGTCCCGGGCCGACGGCTGCGTGGTCATCGCCGACGAGCAGTCGACCGCCAACCTGCGCTGGGCGGGCAACGCGCTCACCACGAACGGTGTCACCCGCGGCCGTACGCTCACCGTCATCGCGACCGTCGACGGCAAGGAGGGCACGGCCTCCGGTGTCGTCTCGCGGTCGGCCGTGACGCCGGACGAGCTGGAGCCCCTGGTGCGGGCCGCCGAGGCCGCCGCGCGCGGTGCCCAGCCCGCCGAGGACGCCCGGCCGCTGGTCACCGGCGTGCCCGAGTCGCCCGACTTCACGGACGCGCCCGCCGAGACCTCCTCCGCCGTGTTCGCCGACTTCGCGCCGGCGCTCGGTGAGGCGTTCGCACGCGCGCGTGCCGGCGGACGCGAGTTGTACGGCTTCGCCAACCACGAGCTGGTCTCCAGCTACCTCGGTACGTCGACGGGGCTGCGGCTGCGTCACGACCAGCCCAACGGGACGCTGGAGCTGAACGCCAAGTCGCCGGACCGTACCCGCTCGGCGTGGGCGGGCCGCTCCACCCGGGACTTCAAGGACGTCGACCCGGCGGCGCTGGACGCCGAGCTGGCCGTACGCCTCGGGTGGGCCGAGCGGCGGATCGCGCTGCCCGCCGGGCGGTACGAGACGCTGCTGCCGCCGACCGCCGTCGCGGACCTGCTGATCTACCAGATGTGGTCGGCGTCGGGCCGGGACGCGGCCGAGGGCCGCACGGTGTTCTCCAAGCCGGGCGGCGGCACCCGCGTGGGCGACAAGCTCACCGACCTGCCGCTGACCCTGCGCAGCGACCCGAACGCGCCGGGCCTGGAGTCGGCCCCCTTCGTGCTCGCGCACTCCTCCGGCGGCGACCAGTCGGTGTTCGACAACGGGCTGCCGCTGACCGCCACCGACTGGGTGCGCGAGGGCGAGCTGAGCAATCTGCTGACCAGTCGGCACAGCGCGGAGCTGACCGGGCTGCCGGTGGCGCCGGGCATCGACAACCTGATCCTGGACGGGGGCGAGGACCGCTCCCTGGAGGAGATGGTCGCGAGCACCGAACGCGGTCTGCTGCTGACCTGCCTCTGGTACATCCGCGAGGTCGACCCGGCGACGCTGCTGCTCACCGGTCTGACCCGGGACGGCGTCTATCTCGTCGAGAACGGCGAGGTGAGCGGCGAGGTCAACAACTTCCGGTTCAACGAGTCGCCGGTCGACCTGCTGGGCCGGGCGGCCGAGGCCGGGCGCACCGAAAAGACACTGCCGAGGGAGTGGAGCGACTGGTTCACTAGGGCAGCGATGCCGGCCCTGAGGGTGCCGGACTTCAATATGAGCTCTGTCAGTCAGGGCGTATAACCTCGTACCTGATTACGAGCGAACCCAAGGAGATACGAGAACCGTGACGGACATCGTCGACGAACTGAAGTGGCGCGGGCTGCTCGCCCTCTCCACTGACGAGGACGCATTGCGCAAGGCGTTCGCGGACGGTCCCGTCACGTTCTATTGCGGCTTCGACCCGACCGCGCCCAGCCTGCACCTCGGCAACCTCGTGCAGATCCTCACGATGCGCCGGATCCAGCAGGCGGGCAACCGTCCGCTGGGCCTGGTCGGAGGCGCCACCGGCCTGATCGGCGACCCGAAGCCGGACTCGGAGCGCACGCTGAACGCGCCGGAGGTCGTGGGCCAGTGGGTCGAGCGGCTGCGCGCCCAGATCGCGCCGCTCCTCGACTTCGAGGGGCCGAACGCGGCGATCATGGTCAACAACCTGGACTGGACGTCCGGTCTGTCGGCCATCGAGTTCCTGCGTGACGTGGGCAAGCACTTCAGGGTCAACAAGATGATCGCGAAGGAGGCCGTCTCCCGGCGGCTCAACTCCGACGCGGGCATCAGCTACACGGAGTTCAGCTACCAGATCCTGCAGAGCATGGACTTCCTGGAGCTGTACCGGAGGTACGGCTGCACGCTGCAGACCGGCGGCAGCGACCAGTGGGGCAACCTCACCTCGGGCACCGACCTGATCCACCGGGTCGAGCCCGACGCCGTGGTGCACGCCCTGGGCACACCGCTGATCACCAAGGCGGACGGCACCAAGTTCGGCAAGACGGAGTCCGGCACGGTCTGGCTCGACCCCGAGATGACCACGCCGTACGCCTTCTACCAGTTCTGGCTGAACGCGGACGACCGGGACGTCTCCAAGTACCTGCGCATCTTCAGCTTCCGCTCCCGCGAGGAGATCGAGGCGCTGGAGCAGCAGACCGAGGAGCGCCCCCAGGCCCGGGCCGCGCAGCGCGCGCTGGCGGAGGAGCTGACGACGCTGGTGCACGGCGCCGACCAGACGACCGCCGTGATCGCCGCGTCCAAGGCCCTCTTCGGCCAGGGCGAGCTGGCGGATCTCGACGAGAGGACGCTGGCCGCGGCCCTGTCCGAGGTGCCGCACATCCAGGTCGCCGAGCTCGGTCCGGTCGTCGACCTGTTCGCCGAGGTCGGCCTCGCGGCCAGCAAGTCGGCCGCGCGCCGCACGGTCAAGGAGGGCGGCGCCTACGTGAACAACGCGAAGGTCGCCGCGGAGGACGCCGTCCCCGCCAAGGAGGACCTGCTGCAGGGGCGCTGGCTGGTGCTGCGCCGCGGCAAGAAGAACCTGGCGGCCGTCGAGGTCACGGGTTCCTAGGCACATCGAAGAGTTCTGAGGCACCGGCGAAGGGGGCGGCTTCCCGTGCGGGAGGCCGTCCCCTTCGCCGGTGCCTGTCCTCAGGTCCGGTGCTTGTGGCGGCCGAGCGTCGCCATGTACGCCATGTCGCCCAGGAGGACGATGACGACCGCGGCGATGAGCTGGAAGATGTGCCGCATCCAGTCGATGCCGGAGGTGGCGTCGACGCCGGCCGCGCGGGCGACCGCGTTGCCGACGATCGCGCCGAGGATGCCGAAGATCGTGGTCAGCCAGAGAGGGCTGTGCTGCTTGCCCGGGATGATCGCCTTGGCGATCAGGCCCAGTACGAATCCCACAATGATGGCCCACAACCAGCCCATGGCTGCCTCCTGTACGGCTCTACGCGAGCATTACGCCCAGTGTCGGTCCGGTCGCGGTACGGCGCATGTCGGGTACGGCCGTACGCGCTGGGGCCGAGGACGTTGGTCCAGGTTGGAGGTGCCCCGGTCTCGTAGGCGGCGCAGGCCGGGCGTAACGTGGGAGCTGTCCGGGTCCCGTTCCCCGACCGGGGGCGGACCGGGTTGGGGGCGGGGAGAGTCCGATGCGGGCGGATGGTGGAATGTGATGCGGAAGCAGCATGGCGGCAGCGTCGAGGTGTTCCGGATCACCGGAGCCCGTACGAGCCTCCAGGAGGACGTGCGCGGACGGCAGCGCCGGTACGTCATCTCGATGACCGTTCGTACGCTGTCGGTGATCCTCGCGGTGGCGCTGTGGAACGTCGAACGGCACGTCGCGATCGTCGCCCTGGTGCTCGGGGCGGTCCTCCCCTATGTCGCCGTGGTGATCGCCAACGCGGGGCGGGAGAACGCGCCGTCGCTCCCGTCGACGTTCGTGGCCGCGCCCACCCGGCCGATGATCACTCCGCCTCGTGCGGAGGACGGTTTCGCGGAATCCGTCCCGGAAGACGTGGTGTCCGATCCGGCCTCGGGCGCACGGAACGAGCCGCACGAACGAGCATGATCATGTGCGTCGCCGAGGAGTCGTGACGCGGCGTCGACGGGTGGGTCACAACCGGAAGTCAGGCCCTCGCCAAGCTCAAGAAAAGCTCAGATCAATCATGTTGTTCCGGTCCCGGGCGGCGGGTTACCCGTGACATACTTCGTAGGCGCTCCGCATCCCCCGTCGGAGCGACGGACCGACGCCGGGCAGCTCCCCCCGTGGCTGCTCGGCGTCGCCTTTTTGATGCATCTGTGAGACGAACCGGTGAGTGACGAAACCCCGATCTGTTCCGCCAAGGGCTGCCGCGCCGGCGCCCTGTGGGTGCTGGCATGGAACAACCCGAAGATCCACACGCCGGAGCGGCGCAAGACGTGGCTCGCGTGCGAGGAGCACCGGGAGCACCTGTCGCAGTTCCTCGGGGTGCGGGGGTTCTTGAAGGACGTGGTCCTCCTGTCGGAGTGGGAGTCCTCCGAAGCTTCCTAGGAGTCCTGTCCTCCTAAGCTTCCCAAGCTTCCCAGGCCGCTACGAAGCCGCCTGGGCCGCTCCTGGGCCTGGTCCGCCGGACGGCCCCGGCCGACTAGCCGCCGATCGCCGACATCGGCCGGTCCGGCTGGATGAACGTCGGGTCGTCCAGGCCCGCGCCCGCCTTCTTGCCCCACATGGCCAGGCGCCAGATGCGGGCGATCTCCTCGTCAGGGGCGTCCGAGCGCAGGGCGGCGCGCAGGTCGGTCTCCTCCGTGGCGAACAGGCAGGTGCGTATCTGGCCGTCGGCCGTGAGGCGGGTGCGGTCGCAGGCCGAGCAGAACGGGCGGGTGACGGAGGCGATGACGCCGACGCGCTGCGGTCCGCCGTCGACGAGCCAGCGTTCGGCGGGGGCCGAGCCGCGCTCGCCGGAGCCCTCTTCGGTGAGATCGAAGCGGGTGCGCAGGGACGCCAGGATGTCTCCCGCGGTGATCATGCCGTCGCGCTTCCAGCCGTGCTGGGCGTCCAGGGGCATCTGCTCGATGAACCGCAGTTCGTAGTCGTGCTCCACGGCCCAGGCCAGCAGGTCCGGGGCCTCGTCCTCGTTCAGTCCCGGCATCAGGACCGAGTTGACCTTGACGGGGGTCAGGCCCGCCTCGCGGGCGGCGTACAGGCCCTCGATGACGTCCTTGTGCCGGTCCCGGCGGGTGAGGGTCTTGAAGACATCGGGGCGCAGCGTGTCCAGCGAGACGTTGACCCGGTCCAGGCCGGCCGCCTTCAGGGCCGCCGCGGTGCGCTTGAGGCCGATGCCGTTGGTGGTGAGGGACATCTGGGGGCGCGGCTCGAGGGCCGCGACGCGCTCGACGATGCCGACCAGGCCGGGGCGCAGCAGGGGCTCACCGCCGGTGAAGCGGACTTCCCGGATACCGAGGGAGGTGACGGCGATGTCGATGAGCCGCACGATCTCGTCGTCGGTGAGCAGGTCGGGCTTGGCGAGCCACTGCAGACCCTCCTCGGGCATGCAGTAGGTGCAGCGCAGATTGCACCTGTCGGTCAGCGAGACCCTCAGGTCGGTGGCCACTCGGCCGTAGGTGTCGATGAGCACGTGGGCCCCCTCCCTCGCGGATCACAAGTTTTCCGACACCTGTGAGCCTACGCGACCCCACTGACATCAACAGGCCCCGATCCCACGACGTAAGACGCGGCCGCGTCGTAGGGATCTACGACGCGGCCGCTCAGGGGGCGAACTCGGGTGGGACTCAGTGCGCGCCGGTTCCGGTCAGGGACCGGACCTCCAGTTCCGCGAACTTGGCGGTGTCCGGCTCCTCCTTGGAGAGGATCGTGCCGAGCCAGCCCATCAGGAAGCCGAACGGGATCGAGATGATGCCGGGGTTCTTCAGCGGGAACCAGGCGAAGTCGACGTCGGGGAACATCGCCTTGGGGTCGCCGGAGACGACGGGCGAGAACAGCACCAGGCCGACGGCGACGATCAGACCGCCGTAGATCGACCACAGGGCGCCCTGGGTGGTGAACCGCTTCCAGAACAGGCTGTAGAGGATCGTCGGCAGGTTGGCGGAGGCGGCGACCGCGAAGGCCAGGGCGACGAGGCCGGCGACGTTCAGGTCGCGGGCGAGGGCGCCCAGGAGGATGGAGGCGGCACCGATGCCGATGGTCGCCAGCCGGGCCGCCCTCATCTCCTGCTTCTCGGTGGCCTTGCCCTTCTTGATGACGTTCGCGTAGATGTCGTGCGCGAAGGACGACGACGAGGCCAGGGTGAGGCCGGCGACCACGGCGAGGATCGTCGCGAAGGCCACCGCCGAGATCACGGCGAGCAGGATGGCGCCCCAGGCGGAGTCGACGCCGCCGAGGTGAAGGGCGAGCAGGGGTGCCGCCGTGTTGCCGGACGGGTTGGACTCGATGATCTCTTCCTGGGAGATCAGCGCCGCGGCGCCGAAGCCGAGGGCGATGGTCATCAGGTAGAAGCCGCCGATGATGCCGATGGCCCAGTTCACGGACTTCCGGGCGGCCTTGGCGTTGGGCACCGTGTAGAAGCGGATCAGGATGTGCGGCAGGCCGGCGGTGCCGAGCACCAGGGCGATGCCGAGGGAGATGAAGTCCAGCTTGGTGGTGCCGGTCGCGCCGTACTGGAGACCGGGCTCCAGGAAGGCGGTGCCCTTGCCGCTGTTCTCGGCGGCCGTGCCGAGCAGGTCGGAGATGTTGAAGTTGAACTTCAGCAGCACCAGGAAGGTGATCAGGATGGTGCCGCTGATGAGCAGCACGGCCTTGACCATCTGGACCCAGGTGGTGCCCTTCATGCCGCCGATGGAGACGTACACGATCATCAGGACGCCGACGAGGGCGACGATGAGGATCTTGCCCGCGTCGGAGGTGATGCCGAGCAGCAGCGACACGAGGACGCCCGCGCCCGCCATCTGGGCCAGCAGGTAGAAGATCGAGACGACGATGGTGGAGGTGCCGGCCGCGGTACGGACCGGGCGCTGGCGCATGCGGTACGCCAGTACGTCACCCATGGTGTAGCGGCCGGAGTTGCGCAGGGGTTCCGCGACGAGGAGCAGCGCCACCAGCCAGGCGACCAGGAAGCCGATGGAGTACAGGAAGCCGTCGTACCCGAAGAGGGCGATGGCGCCGGCGATGCCGAGGAAGGACGCGGCCGACATGTAGTCGCCGGAGACGGCGAGGCCGTTCTGGAAGGCGCTGAACTGGCGTCCGCCGGCGTAGAAGTCGGCGGCGTCCTTGGTCTGGCGGCCCGCCCAGACCGTGATGACGAGCGTGGCGACGACGAACACCGCGAACAGGGAGATGATCAGCGGGCGGTGCTCGCTGGCTTCCCCCGCAGCGATAAGGGTCTGCTGTGCGGGGCTCATGCGCCGCCCTCCATTCGGGACTTGATGGCCTCGGCCTTGGGGTCGAGCTTTGCGGCGGCGTGCCGCGAGTACCACCAGGCGATGAGGAAGGTGGTGAGGAACTGGGCGATGCCGAAGACGAAGGCGACATTGATGTTGCCGAAGAGCTTGGTGCCCATGAAGTCGCCCGCATAGTTCGACAGCAGGACGTACAGCAGGTACCAGGCGATGAAGCCGACGGTCAGCGGAAAGGCGAAGGAGCGGTAGGAGCGGCGCAGTTCACCGAACTCCGCGCTCTCCGCCACCTCGGTGAACTCCTCGGGTGAGGGGAGTTTGTGTTGCTCTTTCGAGGGGGGCGGTGCGTCGGTGGCCACGGAGTCTCCTCGCGTTGCGGATGCGGTTGTTACGGGGATCGGGGGCGAGTGTCCTCGCGTTCCCTGCCCAAGGTCACGGCGGCGCGCAAGCCCCGGTTCAACAACGCGGGCTTCTTTCCGAAGTCACTTCGGGTAAGTCATTGCTGGCCAGCGACTTCGGGAGATAGCTTCGGCCCTGCACACCCGTCATGTACCTGCCCGAGCACCACCTGTGCCTCGGGCCGGTTTCGTTTCCGGATGATGTGGAGACCCCATGCCTCATCTGCGTTCCAGACGCCGCCTCGCCCTTGCCGTGCCCGTCGTCCTGTCGTTGACGGCCTCGCTGGGCTTCCTGCCCGCGGCCGCGTCGGCCGCGCCGCAGGCGGAGACCTCCGCTCAGGCGGTGGACGCGCCCAACCTGGCGTATGTCGTCAACACCAAGCTGGACCGCCGCACGATCGAAGCGGTGAAGAAGGCGGTGCCCGCGGCCGGCGGCACCGTCGTGACCACGTACGAGAAGATCGGCGTCATCGTCGTCCACTCGTCGAACCCGGACTTCGGCAAGGAGATTCGCAAGGTGCGCGGGGTGCAGTCGGCGGGTGCCACGCGCACCACGCCGCTGACCGCCGCGGGCTCGACCGACGAGGGGTCGACGCAGTTCCTGTCGAAGGAGCAGGCCGCGAAGGTCGAGAGCGCGTCGGCGGCGACGCCCGACAGCGAGCCTCTCGAGGCCGACCAGTGGGACCTGCGGGCGATCGGCGCCGACAAGGCCGCGAAGATCAACCCGGGCAGCAGCAAGGTGACCGTCGCCGTGATCGACACCGGCGTCGACGACACCCACCCGGACCTCGCCCCGAACTTCTCCGCCTCCCAGTCGGCCAACTGCGTCGGCGGAGTGGCGGACACCAGTGAGGGCGCCTGGCGTCCGTACACCGCGGACGACTACCACGGCACGCACGTGGCCGGTGAGATAGCCGCGGCCCGCAACGGCATCGGTGTCGCCGGTGTCGCCCCGGGCGTCAAGGTCTCCGGCATCAAAGTGAGCGACCCCGACAACGGCCTCTTCTACCCGGAGAGCGTCGTGTGCGCCTTCGTGTTCGCCGCCGACCACGGCGTCGAGATCACGAACAACAGCTACTACGTTGATCCGTGGCTGTACAACTGCATGGACGATCCGGACCAGCGGGCCATCGTCGATGCGGTCAACAGGGCGCAGCTGTACGCACAGAAGAAGGGCCTGCTCAACCTCGCGTCGGCGGGCAACTCCAACCACGACCTGGACTCCGACGCGATCGTCGACGACTCCAGCCCCGACGACTCCACACCGGTCGAGCGGACCATCGACCCGCACGAGTGCTTCGACGTGCCGACGCAGTTGCCGGGTGTCGTCACGGTCAGCGCGACGGGCGTCCAGAACCTCAAGTCGTACTACTCCACGTACGGCAAGGGCGTCATCGATGTCGCCGCGCCGGGCGGCGACCGGCTTTACCAGATCCCGGACACGCCGTCGAAGAACGGCCGCATCCTGTCCACCATGCCGAACGGCCAGTACGCCTTCCTCCAGGGCACGTCGATGGCTTCCCCGCACGCGGCGGGCGTCGCCGCGCTGCTGAAGTCGACGCACCCGAAGGCGACGTCGGCCCAGCTCCAGGCGCTGCTCAAGGCGCAGGCGGACGCCACCGCCTGCCCGGAGTCGTACGACCAGGACGGCAACGGCACGCAGGACGCGGTGTGCAAGGGCGGCAAACACGTCAACGGCTTCTACGGGTACGGCATCGTCAACGCCCTGCGCGCGGTGAAATGACCCGTACCGCCGTACTCCCGTACCACCGGGGCGCCTCGCCCCTCCGGACTCCCCGCACGGTCCGTCTCACACCCGAACGAACTGGAGACACTGACATATGACAGCGCCTCACCCGCGCTACCGCCGCGCGGTCGCCATCCCCCTCGGCATGGCCCTGACGACGGCCCTGGCGTTCCTGCCGGGCACCACGGCGTCCGCGGCCGACGTGCCCGGCACCGTGGCCGGCGTCACCGGCGCCGTGAACGACGTCCTGGCCTCCGCGGCCACGGACGACGCCACCGCGCTCAGCTACGTCGTCAACGTCCGCCCCGGGCACGGCCCTTCCGCGCACATCAAGAAGGCCATCGCCAAGGCCGGCGGCACGATCGTGACGTCGTACGCCCAGATCGGCGTGATCGTCGTCCACTCCTCGAACGCCGACTTCGCCAAGACGATCCGCAAGGTCAAGGGCGTCGAGTCGGCCGGCAACACCCGCAACGCCCCGCTGCCCGCCCAGTCGACGACCGACCTGGGCACGCCGAAGGCGCTCAGCGCGGCAGAGGTCGCCGCCGCCGAGGCCAAGGCCGCCGCCGGGCAGGACCCGTTGGAGCCGTTGCAGTGGGACCTGCCCGCCATCAAGGCGGACAAGGCGCACGAGAAGTCGCTCGGCAGCAGCAAGGTGACCGTCGCCGTGATCGACACCGGCGTCGACGACACGCACCCCGACATCGCGCCGAACTTCGACCGTGCCGCGTCGGTCAACTGTGTGACGGGCAAGCCGGACACGACCGACGGGGCGTGGCGGCCGAGCGCGTCGGAGAGCCCGCACGGCACGCACGTGGCCGGTGAGATCGCGGCCGCCAAGAACGGCGTCGGCATGACGGGTGTCGCGCCCGGCGTGAAGGTCTCCGGCATCAAGGTGTCGACCACCGCCGGCTACTTCTACACCGAGGCCGTGGTCTGCGGCTTCGTGTGGGCGGCCGAGCACGGCGTCGACGTCACGAACAACAGCTATTACACCGACCCGTGGTACTTCAACTGCACGGACGACCCGGACCAGAAGGCGCTCGTCGACGCCATCACCCGGGCCTCGCGGTATGCGGAGAAGAAGGGCGCGGTCAACGTCGCGGCGGCCGGCAACGAGAACTACGACCTGGCGGCCGACGAGATCACCGACCCGGTCTCGCCGAACGACGCCACGCCCTCGGACCGGGTGATCGACCCGTCGGAGTGCCTCGACATACCGACCCAGCTGCCGGGTGTCGTGACGGTGGCCTCGACCGGCGCCAAGGGCATCAAGTCGTCCTTCTCCAACCACGGTCTGGGTGTCGTCGACATCGCCGCGCCCGGCGGCGACTCGACGGCCTACCAGAAGCCGGAGGCGCCCGCGACCAGCGGTCTGATCCTGGGCACGCTGCCCGGCGGCAAGTGGGGCTACATGGCCGGTACGTCGATGGCGAGCCCGCATGTCGCGGCCGTCGCCGCCCTGATCAAGTCGACGCACCCGTACGCCTCACCGGCCCTGGTGAAGGCACTGCTGTACGCCGAGGCCGACGCCACGCCGTGCACGGACCCGTACGACATCAACAGCGACGGCAAGATCGACGCCGTCTGCGAGGGGTCGAAGAACCGCAACGGCTTCTACGGCTGGGGTACCGCGGACGCGCTGGACGCGGTCACCAAGTAGCGCAGACAGATTGACGCTTCGGGCCGGACGGATTGATCCGTCCGGCCCGAACCTGTCTCACCTTGATCGGATCAATACTGCATAGTGCAGTCATGACTGGCATCACGTACGTGGTGCGGAAGGGCGCTCTTGAGGGGCGGCTTCCCGTACGGGAGTTGGCGCGGGCCTGTGTCGGCGCCTGCGCGCGGGCCGCCGCCGAGCTGGGGGCGCGTCGGGCCGGGCTCGCGAAGGTGCCCGGGGTTCGGGTGGACGACGGGGCCGTGGCGACGGCGTTCGTCAGTGAGCGGCATCTGCTGGTCGACGGGCGGGCTCCGGTCACCTTCGCGCCGCTGTCGCGGTTCTGGCGGACGGCGGACGGATGGGTGCGTACGCACGCGAACTATCCGCATCACCGGGCGCGGCTGCTGGCCGCGTTGGGTGTGCGGGAGGACGAGCGAGCCGTGACGGCCGTCGAGGCGGCGCTCGCCGAGCGGTCCGCCCTGGAGGCCGAGGAGGCCGTGTACGAGGCCGGAGGCCTCGCCGTCGCGCTGCGCACGCCCGAGGAGTGGGCCGCGCACGAGCAGGGGGCCGCGGTGGCCGGGCGGCCGTTGGTGGAGCGGGAGCGGCTGGATTCCGCACGCGCGCGTGCCCTGCCCCCGATCGACACGCCCCCCTTGGCGCCCGCCGTGTTGCCCGCCGCCGGACTGCGCGTCCTCGACCTGACCCGGGTCATCGCGGGCCCGGTCGCCACCCGCACGCTCGCCCTGCTGGGTGCGGACGTGCTGCGCGTGGACGCACCGCAGCTGCCCGAACTCCCCGACCAGCACGCCGACACGGGCTTCGGGAAGCGGTCGACGACCCTCGATCTCGTGGCCGACCGGCGGGCCTTCGAGGAGCTGCTCGCGGCGGCGGACGTGGTCGTCACCGGCTACCGGCCGGGCGCCCTGGACCGGTTCGGCCTGTCGGCGCGGGCGCTCGCCGAGCGGCGGCCCGGGGTGGTCGTGGCGCAGTTGTCGGCGTGGGGCGCGTACGGGCCGTGGGGCGGGCGGCGGGGCTTCGACAGCCTGGTCCAGGTGGCCACGGGGATCGCCGCGATCGAGGGATCGATGGAGGAGCCCGGCGCGCTGCCGGCGCAGGCCCTGGACCACGGGACGGGGTACCTGCTGGCGGCGGCCGTGCTGCGGGCGCTGGCCGAGCAGTCGGACGAGGGCGGCAGTCGGGTCGTACGGCTGGCGCTGGCCCGGACGGCCCGGTGGCTGATCGACGGGGTCGGGACGAGCGGCCCCGAGGTCATCCCGTACGCCGGGGGCGGCGCGGGCGGCGTCGAAGGTGCGCCGTACGACGGGCCCGGCTCTTGGCTGACGGAGACGGACAGTGGGCTCGGGCGGCTGCGGTACGCCCTGTCGCCGGTCTCCTTCGAGGGCGGCCCGGTGGACTGGGCACGGCCGCCGGGGCCGTGGGGAGCGGACGCGCCGCGCTGGAGCTGAGTCACGGTCGGGCCGCAGACGTACCGATGGACGGAATGCCGCACCCCCAGTTGTTTCCCTGTACTTGCCCGGTTCTGTGACGGCTGGTGAAGATCTTGAGGTGACCTTGATAAGACCCACCCCCGGGGTGTCCGACGCGAGCGACCCGGCACGGCGTCCCGGCACCGGCCGGGCCGTCGCCGTCCTGCTCCTGGCGGTGCTGGCCGCGTTGATACCGCTGCTCGGGCCGTCCGCGGCACTGCACGACACCGGGGAGGCCGCAGCGCCCGGCGCCGGCGGTGTCGCGCTGCTGCGTACGGTGCTGTTCGCGGCGCTGTGCGTGCCGGTGGGCGAGTTGTTCGTGCGCCGGCTGGTGCGTTCCGTGCCCGGCGCTCCCGAGGCCGCGCCCCGCGGCTGGGCGCCGTACGCGGCCGCCGCCGGTTTCGTCGCCGCGCTGGGGCTCGCGTCGTTCGTTGCGACAGGGAACCTCGTGCCGGGCAGCGTCGCCGAGATCGACGTCGGCGGCCTGTACGAGTCCCGCGACGGCAAGCTCGCGCTGGTGGAGGTCAACGCGTTCCTCGCGGCCGGGCTCTGCGCCCTCTCCGCGCGGCCCGCGACGCAGGTGTGGCCGCTGGCCGCGGTGGTCGTGGCGGAAGCCCTGCGCGCACATCCCACGACCGAGCAGAGCCCGCTGATCGGCTCCGGGCTGACGCTGGTGCATCTGACGTGCGCGGCGCTGTGGGCGGGCGGCCTGCTGTACGCGCTGCGGACGCTGCGGCGCTGGGGTCCCTCGGAAACGGGGGTGGCGTTGTTGGGGCTCTACGCGCGCGTGGCGGCGGTTCTGCTCGCCGCCATCACGGCGACCGGGGTGTGGAGTTCGCTGCGCCGGATGCCGTCGGACACGGTCCTGGAGCAGCTGACGACGACGGCGTACGGGCGCGTCCTGCTGGCCAAGGTGCTCCTGGTGGCCGTCGTCGCCGTGCTCGCCCTGTGGGCGCGGATCCGGCTCGGCCGGGCCGCCGACCCGCTGACCGCCTGTTCGCCCGCGCGCGCGGAGGTCGTCGCGCTGGGCGTGGTGGTCGCGGTGTCGGGGCTGCTGACGGCGCTGCCGGTGCCGATCCGCTGGTGAGGCCGCCGAGCCTTCAGTCGGTGACCGTCACCTTGAGGGCGGTGCGCTCGTCCCTCGCTTCGAGGGCACCGAGTGCGCCAACGGTGAGCAGGAACTGCGCGGCGACATAAGTGAGCATGATCCAGAGGTCGGGCCGAGGCGGCTGGGGCCAGTCGGCGACGCCGGTCGCGATCAGGGTGTCGGACAGCAGGAAGAGCGCACCGCCGAAGCCGGCGACGAGGCCGAGCCGGGCCGCGGCCGCGTACGCCATGGCCGTGAGCAGGAGGCTGTAGCCCGCGACGGGGACGCGGAGGCCGGCGGGCAGGTCCGGCCAGAGCAGGACGACGGTGGTGAGCAGGGCGGTGGTGTAGGCGAGGGCGAGGAGGCCGCAACGCGCGCGTGCCTTGCCGTATGCCTTGAAGAGGACGAGGTAGCAGATGTGGCCCGCGGCGAAGGAGGCCATGCCCGCGAGGAAGACCTGCTCGGCGTCGAAGAGGAGCAGGACGTCGCCGCCCCAGCCGAAGAGAAGGGCGGCGAGGAGGAGACGGGGAGCACCGTGCGCTGCCGCGTACGCGGCCAGGAGGGGCATCAGGAGCGGCTTGCTCACGGTGTGCCCGGTGCCGAACCCCACGGCGAGGCTGACCAGGTCCGTCGCCGCGACCAGGGCGAAGGCGGCGAGAAGGGCGCGGCGAACGGTCACACGACCACGGTTTCCTCGGCCGCTTCCGCCGCCGGCGCGGGCGTCGGCTGCCATCCGGGCCCCCGGAACACCCGCCCCGCGCGCTCACGCCAACCGGCTGCCGCCCTCACGTCCTTGACGATGGCGACGTACTCATGAGTGGCCACCTTGATGGGGTTGAAGGTGTTGATGTTCTTCGTCAACCCATAGACGGGCCGCACGGTCTCGGCAACGAATGACCCGAAGAGCCGGTCCCAGACGATGAGGATGCCGCCGAAGTTGCGGTCCAGATAGCCGCCTTGAGAAGCGTGATGCACCCGGTGGTGTGACGGCGTGTTGAAGACGAACTCGAACCAGCGGGGCATCCTGTCGATCCGCTCGGTGTGGATCCAGAACTGGTACACGAGGTTCGCGGAGGAACAGAACGCGAGGGCGGCCGGATGCACGCCGACGGCCACGAGGGGGACGTAGAACGGCCAGACGGTCAGCGAGGTCCAGGGCTGGCGCAGCGCGGTGGTGAGGTTGAACCTGCGGCTGGAGTGGTGGACGACGTGGCAGGCCCACAGGATGCGGATGACGTGGTGACCGCGGTGGGACCAGTAGTAGAAGAAGTCCTGCGCGAGCAGCATCAGAGGGACGGTCCACCACAGCACGGGCACCCGCAGCGGGGTGAGTTCGTGGATCGCCGTGTAGACGGCGACGATCGGGATCTTCCACAGGAAATCGAAGGCAAGGCTCCCGAGCCCCATGCCGACACTCGTGGCCGCGTCCTTGGCCTCGTAGCCGGCCGCGTCCTCGTCGGGATGGAGGCGGACGCTGATCATCTCGACCACGGTGAGCAGGACGAAGGCGGGTATCGACCACAGCACGACATCGGGCAGGTTCGGCATGTGGGCACCGTAGAACCGCTGGTCGGCCGCGGCTAGACGTTGTTACCCACAAGTATTACCGACGGTACGCGCTTGCTTCTTGGCGATCTCCGCCAAGGGGCCCACCGCCCCTGCCTACGATGCCGTGGACAGGAGACGGGGAGGCCGGGGGATGCAGGGGCTCGAGGTCGTGGTCGTGCGGCTGGCGTCGACGGTGGTGTCGACGGTCGCGAAGTCGATGCTCAGGCCGAGTCCGGGCGCGGGTCTGGTGACGGATCCGGTGCGGCCGCTGCCGAAGCCGGCGGGTCCGGAGAAGCTGGCGCGGGTGCTGGGCGGGCGGATCGCCGGCGGGTACGCGTCCCTGCCGGAGCACGAGCGGCTGGCGGCGGTGGCGGCGGTCCAGGACACCTTCGCGGCGGCGGGCGAGCTGACCCCGGACCGGTTGTTCGCGGTGGACCTCGACCCCGGACGGCTGGCCGACGAACTGCGGCGCCCCGTCCCGGACCTGGCGGAGCGCGCCCAAGGCCTCTACGAGGAGCTGCTGCGGCTGTGCTGTGCGCACGTCCTCGAACAGCTCACCGCGCACCCGTCGTTCGCGGCCCGCGCGGCGGTGGAGCAGACGCGGCGGACCGGGGCGCTGCTGCGGGACCAGAAAGGCCTGGAGCCCTCGGAGGGCCTTGCCTTCGAGCAGCGGTACGCCGGCTTCGTGGCTGAGACGCACTCCCGGCTGGAGCTGTTCGGCGTCACGCTCGGCGGCCGGCGCCGTGCCGAGTGGCCGCTGGACACGGCGTACCTGAGCCTCGCGGTGACCGGGGAGCCCTGCTACGCGCCGCACGGCGAGGGGCACGGGGCGCCGGGCGGGGCGCAGACGCCGGTGAAGGTGGAACAGGCGCTCACGGACCGCCGCAGGCTGCTGCTGCGCGGCCCGGCCGGGTCGGGGAAGTCGACGCTGATGCAGTGGCTGGCACTGAACGCGGCCCGGCGGAGCTTCGGCCCCGAGCTGGCGGACTGGAACCGCTGCGTGCCGTTCGTGCTGCGTCTGCGGTCCTTCAACACGCCGGACGGCCTCCCGCTGCCGGAGGACTTCCTGCCCGCCTCGGGCGTGCCGCTGCGCGCGCCGCGGGGCTGGGTCGAGGAACTCCTCGGCAGCGGCCGGGCGTTGGTGCTGGTGGACGGCGTCGACGAGGTTCCGTCACGGCTGCGTGCCCGCACGGAGAAGTGGCTGAAGTCGCTGCTCACGGCCTTCCCGCAGGCCAGGTACGTGGTCACGACCCGCCCGTCCGCCGTCCCGGAGGACTGGCTGGCGCCCCACGGCTTCACGGCGCACACCCTGCTGCCGATGGAACGCGAGGACATCCGGGCGTTCGTACGGCACTGGCACGACGCGGCCCGCCAGGAGTGCGCCCCGGACGGCGAACGGGCGCTGCTCGACCGCTACGAGGCCAGCCTGGGCGAGGCGGTCACCACCCGCCGCGACCTCGGCCGACTCGCCACCAACCCGCTGATGTGCGCGCTGCTGTGCGCCCTGAACCGCGACCGGCGCATGCACCTCCCGCGAGCCCGCAAGGAGTTGTACGACGCCGCCCTGGACATGCTGCTGATCCGCCGGGACACCGAACGGGAGATCTCGTCGGTCGAGGGTGTCGTCCTGTCCCGCGAGGAACAGACGGCCCTGCTTCAGCGGCTGGCCTACTGGATGATCCGCAACGGGCAGGTGGAGGCGGACCGGCGAGACGTCATCGCAATGCTGCGCGAGTGGCTGGCAGCCATGCCTCAGGTCGGCGAGCAGGGCGACGCCGAGCAGGTCTTCACCCACCTGCTGATCCGCAGCGGGCTGCTGCGCGAACCGGTGCCCGGTTATGTGGACTTCGTCCACCGCACCTTCCAGGACTACCTGGGCGCGAAGGCGGCCGTGGAGGCCCGCGACTTCGGGGTGCTGGTGCGCAACGCGCACGACGACCAGTGGGACGACGTCGTGCGTATGGCGGTGGGGCACGCGCGCGTGGAGGAACGGGGGCGGCTGCTACGGCAGTTGCTGCGGCGGGCGGACAAGGTACAGCGGTATCGGCACCGGTTGGTGTTGCTCGCGGCGGCGAGTCTGGAGCATGCGCCGGAGCTGGACCCCGAGGTGCGGCGGGAAGTGGAGGCGCGGGCGGAGGAGTTGATGCCGCCGCGGTCCTTGGAGGAGGCGGAGGAGCTCGCGAAGGTGGGCGAGCTGGTGGTGGAGCTGCTGCCGGGGCCGGAGGGGTTGGACGAGGAGACGGCGGGGGCGGTGGTGCGGACCGCGGCGCTGGTGGGCGGGCCGGCGGCTCTCGCCGTCATCAGGCGGTTCCGGGAGGATTCCAGGTTCCAGGTGACCTACCAGCTCTCGACCAGCTGGCGATCCTTCGATGCGGAGGAATACGCGGATGCCGTGCTGGCCGGGGCGTCGCTCCCCGAGTCGTACCTGCACGTCGTCTCGCCCGACCAGGTGGACGTTCTCGAACGGCTCCCACACATCGAGCAGTTCCACCTCAAGGGGAACCTGGGCATCCCCGAGGCGCTCGTCCGGAACGGGCGGGCGAGGTGGCTGTTCCTCAATGACGACGATGAGCTGGAGGACCTCTCACCCCTCTCCCGGATGGCCCGGCTCGAGCTGCTCGGCATCCAAAGCTGTCCACGCGTGCGCGACCTCTCGCCTCTGGAGGGGCTGCCGGTCGAGAAGCTCTACCTCCACGACCTCTCCCCTGAGCTGCGTCTGACTCGGATCGGTGAGCTCACGGACCTGAAGCAGCTGGTTTTGGGCTACGCCCCTGAAGGGGTGCGGTCCGTGGCGGACATTCCGGACGACCATGTGCTCACCGGTCTCGGGCTCTACCCGAAGGCTCGTCACGTCAAGCTGGACGGGCTCTCCCGCTGGACCCGGCTCGATTGGCTGACCATCTCAGGAGCAGCGCAGACCGAGCAGTTGGCCCGGCTGGAGGAGCCGCCGAAAGTCGGGAGCCTGCAGATCCTCAACAGCCCCTTAGTGGTCCCGCCGGACCTGGCTCGCCACCGGCACCTGACCGAACTCATCCTCTACGCATGCGAACTCCTCACAGGCCTCGATGCCTTGAAGGAGCTGCCGGAGCTGCGCAGGCTCTCCCTGAACCGCTGCCCCGGGACGATCGATCTGACTCCCTTGGCAGACATGGAGGACCTCACGATCTACGTAACCCCCAACACGGATCTGCGAGGCGCCGACCGCCTGTCCCCGGAGCGCCTCAAACTCCTCCCCCTCTGACCTCAAACCCCCGCCGCTCCCAACAATGCCCCCGCCCCATACGTAACCCCCATCGCCAACGCCCCGCCCGCCATGTTCCGCAGGACAGCGCCGCCCGGTCGCGCGGCCCCCAGTCGCGCACTACTCCACCCGGTAACCGCCAAAGCAACCAGCACCGACCCCACCGTCACCCCCAGCCGCCAGTCCGCCGACGGCAGCACGATCGCCAGCAGGGGCAGCAGCGCCCCCACCGTGAAGGCCAGGAAGCTCGCGCCGGCCGCGTGCCAGGGGTTGGTGAGCTCGTCGGGGTCGATACCGAGCTCCACGCGCGCGTGGGCCCTCAGCGCATCCCGCTCCGTCAGCTGGACGGCCGCCTCCCTGGCCACCTCCCGGCTCAGCCCGCGTCCCTCCAGCAGGTCGGCCAGCTCCTCCAGCTCGGCCTCCGGCTGCTCGCGCAACTCCCGTTTCTCCAGCGCAAGAGCGGCCTTCTCGGAGTCCCGCTGCGTGGACACGGACACGTACTCGCCCGCCGCCATCGACATGGATCCGGCGAGCAGGCCCGCGAGGCCGGCGGTCAGCAGGGCGGCGCGGTCGTCCGTGGCGCCGGCCACGCCGACGACGAGGCCCGCGGTGGAGACGATGCCGTCGTTCGCACCCAGGACCGCCGCGCGCAGCCAGTTGAGGCGGGAGGCGAGCCCTCCGCCGTGGGCCTCGTCATGGGTGGCTTCGGTCACAGTCGGATGATCGCACTCCAGACGTGACGAGCCCCGTACCGACGCGGGCCGCCGCCGAGGACCGGAGGAGGCGGAACTTCCGCACGCAACAGCTCCCGAACTCGCAGCACAAACAAGCCGAGCCCGAACAAAAGAACCCGACAACACGCCTGTCGCACCCAACAGCGCACCTGAGGAAGGGGACTGTCAGTCGCGACCCGTATCCTCAGGGACCATGCTCGAAGACCGCATGAGGGCAGCGTCCTCCCCCACCGCCTGGCCGGCCGCGTATCCGAAGGGATACGCGGTCGTTGACGTGGAGACCACCGGCCTGGCCCGGGACGACCGGATAATCTCCGCGGGCGTCTACCGTCTGGACGCACGCGGTGAGGTCGAGGACCACTGGTACACGCTGGTCAACCCGGAGCGGGACCCGGGCCCGGTGTGGATCCACGGCCTGACGAGCGACGTGCTGGAGAGCGCGCCCCTCTTCCACGAGATCGCCGAGGAGTTCTCGGCCCGCCTGGACGGCCGGGTGCTCGTCGCGCACAACGCGGTCTTCGACTGGCAGATGATCGCCCGGGAGTACGCGCGCGCGGAGCGCGAGGCGCCGGTGCGGCAGCGGCTGTGCACCATCGCGCTCTCCAAGGAGCTGGCCCTGCCGCTGCCCAATTACAAGCTGGAGGCCCTGGCGGCGCACTTCGGGGTCGTCCAGCAGCGGGCGCACCATGCCCTCGATGACGCGCGCGTCCTTGCGGAGGCGTTCCGGCCGAGCCTGAGGGCCGCGGCGGCGGGCGGCGTACGGCTGCCGCTGCACGAGTGCCGGCCGCTGACCGAGTGGACGGACCGGGCCGTACCCCGGCAGCAGGCGGCGGGCTACGGAAGCTATCGGCAGACCAGTTGGCGCCCTGCCCGCAAAAGGCCCGCATGCCCGTATCCCAATCCAGGACGGTACGAAGAGGGCAGGCAGCTCAAGCAGGGCATGCGGGTCGCCTTCTCCGGGGACACGTCCATCGAGCGCGACCTGCTGGAGGACCGCGCGACCGAGGCCGGGCTGCATGTCGCGACGAGCCTGTCCCGGCTGACCAGCCTGCTCGTCACCAACGACCCGGACTCGGGCACGTCGAAGGTCGTCAAGGCCCGGCAGTTCGGAACACCGGTGGTGGACGAGGCCGCGTTCGGACAACTCCTCGGGGATGTCGAACCGGCGTCGGAGGGCTGACCGTACCCAATACCCCGTACGGAACCCCGTGCGGAACCGTGTGCCGACGACCGTACGGACGGGTGATTGCCGGGCGACTCGCCCGGCGCCCGCTCGCCCGGGACGCGCCGAGCGCTCACCCTGTGGCGCATGGCGACTTGCGAAGTTTGCGGCAATAACTACGGAATGACCTTCGAGGTGCACGCCCAGGGCGCGGTGCATGTCTTCGACTGCTTCTCCTGTGCGATCCACCGCATGGCACCCATCTGCGAGCACTGCAGAGTGCAGATCATCGGCCAGGGCGTCGAGGTCGAGGGCCAATGGTTCTGCGGCGCCCACTGCGCCCGCGCGGAGGGAAAGGCGGGCATCGTCGACAAGGTGTGAGACCGGCCCCCGGAAGCCCTGCTTCCGGTACCCGCTTCCATGCGCCCCACGACCGAGTTGTACGGTCGTGGGGTGTACCGCTTCCTGTTGTCCCGGCAGTGGGTGATCCTCACGCTGGTCGCCCTCCTCCTCATCCCCACGATGATCAGGCTGGGTATCTGGCAGATGCACCGCTACGAGGAGCGCACCGCCCGCAACCAGCTGGTCTCCGACGCGCTCTCCGCCGACGCGGTGCCCGTGGAGCGGATGACCTCCCCCGGACACACGGTCACCACCGACGAGCGGTACCGACGCGTGATGGCGAAGGGCCGCTTCGACACCGACGACGAGGTCGTCGTCCGCCGCCGCACCAACTCCGACGACGAGGTCGGCTATCACGTCCTGACGCCGTTCGTCCTCACGGACGGCAAGGTGCTGCTCGTCAACCGCGGCTGGATCCCCGCGAACGGCCCGAGCCAGACCGCGTTCCCCAAGATCCCTGCCCCGCCCGGCGGTGAGATCACCGTCACCGGACGGCTGATGCCCGACGAGACGACCGCGGCGAGCGGCATCAAGAACCTCAAGGGACTGCCGGACCGGCAGATCATGCTGATCAACAGCGAGCAGCAGGCACAGCGCCTCGACGCCCAGGTGCTCGGCGGCTACATCGTGCAGACGTCTCCCGAGCCGAAGGGCGACACCCCGGAGCTGCTCGGCCCGCCCGGCGACGAGGACGCGGCACTGAACTACGCGTACGCCATCCAGTGGTGGCTGTTCGCCGCGGGCGTGCCGATCGGCTGGGTGGTCCTGGTCCGCCGGGAACGGCGCGACCGGCAGGCGGCGGGGGCCGAGCAGACCACGGCCGAGACGGAACCGGCACCGGTGTAAGCACCCGGAACAGACACCGGAACAGCTGACCAGTACCGGTACAGCCGACCGGCGCCGGTCCAGCCGCCGCACCGGTCCAGCCACCCCGCGTCACCCACCCGGCCCCCGCCCCGGATTGCCACCCCGGTGCTCCGGGAACCCGCACTGCGTGCACCCCCGTATCGAGGACTACGCCCTCATCGGCGACGAACAGACCGCCGCCCTGGTCGGGCTGGACGGCTCCGTCGACTGGCTGTGCCTGCCCCGCTTCGACTCGGCCGCCTGCTTCGCCAAGCTCCTGGGCGACGAGGACAACGGCCACTGGCGGATCGCTCCCAAGGACGCGGACCGGTGCACGAGACGCGCCTACCGCGCCGGCACCCTCGTACTCGACACCGAGTGGGAGACCGACGAGGGCAGCGTGCGCGTCACCGACCTGATGCCGCAGCGCCACCGCGCCCCCGACCTCGTACGCGTCGTGGAGGGCCTCGGCGGCCGGGTCACCGTGCGCAGCACCCTGCGGCTGCGCTTCGACTACGGCTCGATCGTGCCGTGGGTGCGCCGGGCCGACGGCCATCGGGTGGCCGTCGCCGGACCCGACTCGGCGTGGCTGCGCAGCGAACCCGAGGTGCACACCTGGGGAGAGGCGTTCGGTACGCACTCCGAGTTCACCGTCGAGGAGGGCGAGAAGGTCGCCTTCGTCCTCACCTGGCACCCCTCGCACGAGCCGCGCCCGCCGCTCGTCGACCCGTACGAGGCACTGGAGAACAGCGTCGCCGACTGGCGGGCGTGGGCGGCCCGCTGCCGTTACGGCGGTCCGCACCGGGACGCCGTGGTCCGCTCCCTGATCACCCTGAAGGCGCTCACCTACGCGCCGACCGGCGGCATCGTGGCCGCGGCCACGACCTCGCTGCCCGAGGAGCTGGGCGGGGTGCGCAACTGGGACTACCGCTACTGCTGGCTGCGCGACTCCACCCTCACCCTGGGCGCCCTGCTGTCGTGCGGCTACCAGGAGGAGGCCGAGGCCTGGCGGAACTGGCTGGTGCGGGCGGTCGCCGGCGACCCGGCGGACCTCCAGATCATGTACGGCCTCGCGGGCGAGCGGCGGCTGCCCGAGCTGGAGCTGCCGTGGCTGTCCGGTTTCGCCGGCTCCAGGCCCGTACGGATCGGCAACGAGGCCGTGAAGCAGCTCCAGCTGGACGTGTACGGCGAGGTCATGGACTCGCTGTCGCTGGCCCGGCGGGCGGGTCTGCCCGCCAAGCCGCACATGTGGTCCCTGCAGAGCGTCCTGCTGGAGTTCCTGCGGTCGTCGTGGCGGCAGCCGGACGAGGGACTGTGGGAGGTGCGCGGCGGCCGCCGCCACTTCGTGCACTCGAAGGTGATGGTGTGGGTGGCCGCCGACCGTGCCGTGGGCGCCCTGGAGTCCTACCCGGCGCTGAGCGGTGACCTGGACGGCTGGCGCGCGCTGCGCGACGAGGTGCACCGCGAGGTGTGCGAGAAGGGCTACGACGCCGATCGCAACACCTTCACGCAGTACTACGGCTCGCGCGAACTCGACGCCGCGCTGCTGCTCATCCCGCGCGTCGGCTTCCTGCCGCCCGACGACCCACGGGTGGTCGGCACCATCGACGCGGTCCGCGACGAACTGGGCCACAGCGGCTTCGTACGCCGCTACAGCGCCGAGGAGTCGCCCGTCGACGGACTGCCGGGCGGCGAGGGCGTCTTCCTGGCGTGCTCCTTCTGGCTCGCGGACGCGCTGCACATGACGGGCCGTACGAAGGAGGCCCGGGAGCTGTTCGAGCGGCTGGTGGGCGTCGCCAACGACGTGGGGCTGCTGTCCGAGGAGTACGACCCGGTGGCGGGGATGCAGCTCGGCAACTTCCCGCAGGCGTTCAGTCACATCGGTCTGGTGAACACGGCCCTCGCCCTGTTCGGGGACGAGCGGGCAGGATAGGGACCATGGATCTTGGACTGAAGGACCGGGTGTACGTAGTCACCGGGGCCACCCGCGGCCTCGGCAACGCCGCCGCGCGCGAGCTGGTCGCCGACGGCGCGAAGGTGGTCATCACCGGCCGGGACGAGAAGAGCGTCGCCGACGCGGCGTCCGCCCTCGGCCCGAACGCGGTCGGCGTGGCCGCGGACAACGCCGAACCGGACGTGGCCGCGCGCCTGATCGCCGCCGCGCGCGAGCACTTCGGGGGCTTCGACGGCATTCTCGTCAGCGTCGGCGGGCCGGCGCCGGGGTTCGTCGCCGACAACACGGACGAGCAGTGGCAGGCGGCGTTCGAGTCGGTGTTCCTCGGCGCGGTGCGGCTCGCGCGGGCGGCGGCGGGTGAGCTGGACGCGGGCGGCGTGATCGGGTTCGTGCTGTCCGGTTCGGTGCACGAGCCGATTCCGGGGCTGACGATCTCGAACGGGCTGCGGCCGGGGCTGGCCGGGTTCGCCAAGTCGTTGTCGGATGAGCTGGGGCCGCGGGGGATTCGGGTCGTGGGGCTGTTGCCGGCCCGTATCGACACGGATCGCGTGCGCGAGCTGGACGGGCTGTCCGCCGACCCGGAGGCGACGCGGGCGGCGAACGAGTCGCGGATTCCGTTGCGGAGGTACGGGAAGCCGGACGAGTTCGGGCGGGCGGCCGCGTTCTTGCTGTCGCCGGCGGCTTCCTATCTGACGGGGATCATGTTGCCGGTCGACGGGGGGATGCGGCACGGCTTCTGAGCCGTCCTCAACTGACCCTCTCGGCACGGTGCTTGACGCCGGTCAGCCTGACCTCCGCCGGGAGTGACGCGAGGCCCGCCGAATTGCGGGCGTTCGTCAGGGCCACGGCCGTGAGGTCGTCGAGGGCAGTCCCCGGATCCACCTGCGGCTCCAGCTGGAGGCGTACGCGGGCCTCCGGGGCGCTCGGGCGGCCCGTGAGCAGGGCCTGGGCGTGGGCGACGCCGTTCAGGTCGCCCGCCTGGCCTGCGAGTACGCCCTGCAGGGCGCGCCCCCGCAGCAGCGCGCCCTCGCCGTCGCCGGTGTCGACGAGGACCTCCCTGAGCCGGTGCCTGCGCAGGACCGCGGTCAGCCACCACAGGGCGAGCAGCACGAGGACGGCGAGCACGGCGAGGACGGCCGGCCACCACCAGCCGGCGTCCCGCCACCGGGTGCGCTCGGCGCCACTGAGCAGCACGTCGTGCCGGCCGTGGTGGATCCACCACGAGGGCGCCGGGGCGCCCAGTCCGACGGCGAGCACGGAACCTCCGACGACGACCAGGACGAGGCCGACGACGCCGAGCAGTACACGGTTGACGGTCCTGAGCACCGTACTCACCCCTTCCGTACGGGTCGCGTCACGTGCACCGACAGCGTGGGCGGCCGGGTCAGCCCGAACCCCCGCACGGCCTCGGCGAGTGTGGCGTCCAGGTCGGCCTGTACGTCGTCCGGTTCGCGGAAGTGGGAGACCGCGCGGACGTCGGCGCGGGCTCGGCGCATCCGCACCCGGACCGACTGCACTCCGGCGACCTCCATGGCCCGGTCGCGCAGCACCATGGCCGCCGCCTCCCGGTGCAGTCCGGCGCGTACGTCGGGGTGGGTGCGCCGCATCGGCAGCACCGCGCGCAGGCCGGGTGTCACCGCCAGCACGATCAGCCACAGGCCGAGGGCCGCGGCGACGCCCGCGCCGACGAGCACCCAGGTGTCGTCGAGGGGCCGTTCGGCGAGCTGCCGGGCCAGGTCGCGGCGCCAGGCCAGCGCGTCCCGGTCGGCCCGCACGGCGGCGACGTCGTACAGGAAAGCCCCCGCGACGACCAGGAGCAGCAGCGCCACGATGCCGGCCGGTACCCTGCGCGCCGACCAGAACCGCCCGCTGTCGCCGGCCTCGGCCCGTTCGCCGGCCGGCGCGGGTGGAGCCTCGTACTCCCCGCCGGTGCCGGTCTCCTTCTCGATGACCGGCAGTCGTTGCGTGGTGCCCTCGGAGCCCTGGGGCTCGCTCATCGCGTCCTCCCCTGTGCCGCGCCGTACGCCGTTGCCGGGTGCAGCCGCTCCACCTGGACGGCGACCTCCGGCACCTCCATGCCCACCAACGCGCCTACCCGCTCCACGACATGACGACGCACCCGACCGCAGCGGGCGCCGATGTCGCAGGGGTATTCGAGTTCGAGGTGCAGACGGATGCGGGCCGTTTCATGGCGGATGACGACGGTGGCGTACGGGCGCGCGGCGTCCTCGGGCAGCTCGCCGAGGGCCTCGCGCGCCGCCTGTCCGGCGATCTTCGCGACGACCCGGTCGGCGATCCTGGTCGCCCCGCGCTCGCCCGGCGGGACGACGGCCACAGGTCTGCGGAGCTCGGCGGCCCCGCCGCCCACGGACGTCACCGCCGCCCGTCGCGCCGGCTGTCGCGGGTGCGGAAGAAGTCGCCGAGTTCCAGGTCCCCGTCAGCGAACTTGCCCACTACGAATCCGACGGCGCCCAGGGCGGCGACCAGCAGGAAGGCGCCGAATCCGCCGAAGTACCCGGCGAAGCCCAGCGCCATGCCGGCGATCATGCCGATCACGGCCATGCTCATGGTGCCCTCCGTTCGGTTGCCGGTCGTCGGTCCGTCACTGGAGCCGCGACTCCGGCTCCTCGTCCTCTTCGTCCGGCAGCTTCACGTCGCTCACGGCGATGTTGACCTCGACGACTTCGAGGCCGGTCATCCGCTCCACCGCCGCGATGACGTTCTCCCGCACCGCCTGGGCCACATCGGCGATCGCCACGCCGTACTCGACGACGATCTCCAGGTCGAGCGCGGTCTGCACCTCGCCGACCTCGACCTTGACCCCGCGCGTCACGGCCTTGGTCCCGCCGGGCACCCGGTCCCGTACGGCCCCGAAGGTACGGCTCAGCCCGCTGCCCATCGCATGCACGCCGAGGACGTCCCGGGCGGCCATCCCGGCGATCTTCTCCACAACTCCGTCGGCGATGGTGGTCCGCCCCCGGCCGGCCGGGTCCCCGCCGCCGCGCTTGACGGCCTTGCGGGTCTGCACCGGCGGCTCGGTCTCGCCCTCGGGGCTCCGTGTCCGGTTGCGCTCTGTCATGTCGCTCATCCCCGTACGTCCCTTCCGGTCGTCGCTCTTCGACCACGGTAAGCCGGGTTGCGCGATCGCGCGCCGTGGATGCGGCAGGCTGGAGTAATGACGGCGGATCGGTTCACACAGGCGGTACGACAGCGGCTGCGGCTCGGCAGGCTCCTGCCCTTGGGCGGCCCGCGCGACGGCGCGTGGATCTCCGAGGAGGCCGCGGAAGCGGTGCTCCTGCGCGCGGCGGAGGACCTGCCCGGAGTACGGCTGGGCCCGCTGCGGATCGGGCTCGCCGACCCGGCGGACGCGCACGAGCCGGCCGTACCACCGCCGCCGAGCGCTCTGCCGCCCGGTCCGCTGCGGGTGACGGCGGAGTTCGCGGCCGGGCTGTCCGAGCCGCTGCCGACGACGGCGGCCCAGCTGCGGGCGCTTCTGGCGGCCGCGGTGGACGGGCTCGGCCTGGCGGTGGCGGAGGTGGACCTGCGGGTGACGGACCTGCTGGACGAGGAGTCCGAGCCTGCTCCGGTACGGCGGTCCGACGCGGCGCGCCCCGCGGAGGCCGGCGGCGGTGACGAGGGTCGTGCGGCGGCCGCCGTCCTGACGGTCCCGGGCGTGGCCCGGCTGACGGACCTGCTGGGCCGGCCGGTGCATGTCGAGGAAGGGCAGGGCGAGAACGCGCTGCCGCGCCGCCATGTACGTGTCGAGCTGGCGGTACGCGCGGACCACCGGGCCCTGGACGTGGCCTTGGAGGTCCGCGCGAAGGTGGAGCAGGCGCTAGCGGATCATCCGACGGTGGCGGTGCTGGTGACCGCGGTCGGCTGAGCCGGCTGCAGCGGCTGACGGCTCATTCGCCGACGTCGGCCAGATCGCGCAGCCGGCGTGCCTGCGCGGCCCGTTCGGCGGCGCGCTGGGCCTCGTAGTCCCGGTCCTGGGCGCCGAGCAGCAGCGCCTTGGTCTCGATGACCGCGTCCCGGGGCGCGGCCAGCAGTGCCGCCGCCAGGTCGCGTACCGCGCCGTCGAGCTGGTCCACGGGCACGGCGACGTTCGCCAGCCCGGTGCTCACGGCCTCCTCGGCATGCACGAACCGCCCGGTCGCGCAGATCTCCAGCGCCCGGGCATAGCCGACCAGGCTCACGAGCGGGTGCGTACCGGTCAGGTCCGGCACCAGCCCCAGGCTGGTCTCGCGCATGGCGAACTGCACGTCGTCGGCGACGACGCGCAGGTCACAGGCGAGCGCGAGCTGGAAGCCCGCGCCGATGGCGTGGCCCTGGACGGCGGCGATGGACACGACGTCATTACGCCGCCACCAGGTGAAGCCCTCCTGGAACTCGGCGATGGCGCCGTCGAGTTCGGCGTCGCCACCGCGCGCGAGATCGATGAAGGACGGCTCGCCCTCGATCCCCTCGGGCGTGAACATCTGCCGGTCGAGCCCGGCGGAGAAGGACTTGCCCTCGCCGCGCAGCACGACCACGCGGACGGAGCCCGGCAGCTGCCTCCCGGCTTCGGCCAACGCCCGCCACAGAGCGGGACTTTGGGCGTTGCGCTTGGCCGGGTTGGTCAGCGTCACCGTGGCGAGCGCGTCGTCCACGGTGAGTCGTACGCCGTCCTTGTCGAGCAGGGGAACGAGTTCCTGGTCGGGCGAAGCCATGGGGCGCCTCCGATGAGTGCGGTCAGCAGAGCGATGTCGCTAGATGCTAAGTGACTGCACAGTAACCACCCGGCCGATCAGCCGACCGACCGGGTGGTCATCATCGAAGCCGATGATCCGCCGGGTTCAGGACGAGGCGGCCTTCTTGCCCCGCGTCGCCCCGCCACGCCCACGAAGCGTGACGCCCGACTCGCTGAGCATCCGGTGCACGAAGCCATACGAGCGGCCGGTTTCCTCGGCCAGCGCTCGAATGCTCGCACCGGAGTCGTACTTCTTCTTCAGGTCTGCCGCGAGCTTGTCGCGCGCGGCGCCGGTTACCCGGCTGCCCTTCTTCAGAGTCTCGGCCACCCGTGCCTCCTCATGGGAAGTGCGCTCTGGTCTCCTCATGATCACCCCTCCGGGCCGTCATGGCCACCCATTCGGCAAGGTCCGTAGGACATGGTTTTGACGACAGGAGCGTGTCCCCACAAGCGGAATCTGCAATTCCACGCGCTGGCGTTCGTACCGCCGAACGGGTTCTTTCGTGAAGTGCCAGGTCAGGGACGTGCGACGGCCGAGCCCTTGTCGATAAAGGGCTCGGCCGTGAAATCGATGTAGGACACACCTCGGTACGAGGAGATCTCACACAGATGATGGATCACCGATGGGCCGAATGATCCAGACGCAGTGGATCACGTCTTCGATCAAGCGTTCCCGACCGTCCCGGACCCGTCCCGGACCCGTCCCGGACCCGTCCCGGCCCGCGGGCGAGGGCTCAGGCGAGGGCGACGAGGTCCGCGTAGTCCGCGCCCCAGAGGTCCTCGACGCCGTCGGGCAGCAGGATGATCCGCTCCGGCTGGAGCGCCTCGACGGCGCCCTCGTCGTGGGTGACGAGGACGACGGCGCCCTTGTAGGTCTGCAGGGCGCCGAGGATCTCCTCGCGGCTGGCCGGGTCGAGGTTGTTCGTCGGCTCGTCCAGGAGGAGGACGTTCGCGGACGAGACGACCAGGGTCGCGAGCGCCAGGCGGGTCTTCTCACCGCCGGAGAGGACACCGGCCGGCTTGTCGACGTCGTCACCGGAGAACAGGAACGAGCCGAGCGTCTTGCGGACCTGCACCAGGTCCAGGTCGGGGGCGGCGGAGCGCATGTTCTCCAGGACCGTGCGCTCCGGGTCGAGGGTCTCGTGCTCCTGCGCGTAGTAGCCGAGCTTGAGGCCGTGACCCTCGATGATGTTTCCGGTGTCGGGCTTCTCGACACCGCCGAGCAGCTTCAGGAGGGTCGTCTTTCCGGCGCCGTTGAGGCCGAGGATGACGACGCGCGAGCCCTTGTCGATGGCCAGGTCGACGTCGGTGAAGATCTCCAGGGAGCCGTACGACTTCGACAGGCCCTCCGCCATGAGCGGGGTCTTGCCGCACGGGGAGGGCTCGGGGAAGCGCAGCTTGGCGACCTTGTCGGACTTCCGCTCGGCCTCCAGGCCGGCCAGCAGCTTGTCGGCGCGCCGGGCCATGTTCTGCGCGGCGACGGTCTTGGTGGCCTTGGCGCGCATCTTGTCGGCCTGGGAATGCAGCGTGGCGGCCTTCTTCTCGGCGTTCTGCCGCTCGCGCTTGCGGCGCTTCTCGTCGGCCTCGCGCTGCTGCTGGTAGAGCTTCCAGCCCATGTTGTAGACGTCGATCTGGGCTCGGTTGGCGTCCAGGTAGAAGACCTTGTTGACGACCGTCTCGACCAGGTCGACGTCGTGGGAGATCACGATGAAGCCGCCGCGGTAGGTCTTCAGGTAGTCGCGGAGCCAGACGATCGAGTCGGCGTCGAGGTGGTTCGTGGGCTCGTCGAGGAGAAGGGTGTCCGCGTCCGAGAAGAGGATGCGGGCCAGCTCGATACGGCGGCGCTGACCGCCGGAGAGCGTATGGAGGGGCTGGCCGAGCACGCGGTCGGGCAGGTTGAGCGCGGCGGCGATGGTGGCGGCCTCGGCCTCGGCGGAGTACCCGCCCTTGGTGAGGAACTCGGTCTCCTGGCGCTCGTACTGCCGCATCGCCTTCTCGCGCGTCGCGCCGCTGCCGTTGGCGATGCGCTGCTCGTTCTCGCGCATCTTGCGGATCAGGGTGTCCAGGCCGCGGGCGGACAGGATGCGGTCACCGGCGAGCTGGTCGAGGTCGCCGGTACGCGGATCCTGCGGGAGGTAGCCGACCTCGCCGGAGCGGGTGACGGTGCCCCCTGCGGGGATGCCCTGGCCGGCGAGGACCTTGGTGAGCGTGGTCTTGCCGGCGCCGTTGCGACCGACCAGGCCGATGCGGTCGCCCTTGGCGATGCGGAAGGTGGCGGACTCGATGAGGATGCGGGAACCGGCGCGCAGCTCGATACCGGAGGCGGAGATCACGGACAGACTCCAGGGCGGATGGGGTGACGGGAAGGGGCGGCTGAGGACGTTCCCGCCGTCTAATGCGCGAGGAGAATGGCCATGGGGCCAGTCTAACGGGGCCGTGCAACCACTTTTTCTGCGTTCGGGTGTTCGAGCCGGCCGAGAGGGCCGGAGGGGGCCGGGGAAGGCACGGCGACTTCGGCGGCGGACGCTGCTCACCGGGCGTTGTCAGTGGTCGCTGCCAGACTGGACACCAGGTGAAATTCCCGGCGGAAATGACAGCGGGATCACACGGGATCACACGGGATCACAAAGGAGTGATCGGCATGGCGGGAACGAACGGCGGGCGGCCCAGCATCTACCCGACGCTGCTGTACGCGGACGCCAAGACGGCGATCCGGCAGCTCACGGAGGCCTTGGGCTTCACGGAGCTGTCGGTGTACGAGGGCGAGGACGGCTCGGTGCTGCACGCCGAGCTGGTGCAGGGCAACGGCGGGGTGATGATCGGCTCCAAGGGCCGCGGCGGGGTGTTCGACACCGCCATGAAGGGCGCGGGCCCCTGCGGGGTGTACGTCGTGGTGGACGACGTCGACGCCCACCACCGGCGGGCCGTGGACCACGGCGCGGAGATCCTGATGCCCCCGACGGACCAGGACTACGGCTCGCGCGACTACATGGCCCGGGACGCCGAGGGCATTATCTGGAGTTTCGGTACGTACGCCCCGGAGATAGAGGCGTGATGGCAGACAGGGGGCAGACGAAGGGCTGACCGTCCCGCGTCAGCTTCCCCCGGTGTGCACCTGGAAGGCCGCCCGGCGGACCGCCTTGGCCAGGGCCGGGTCGGGATGCGCGGCGGCGAGCGCGACCAGGACCTGCACGGTGCGGGGGTGACCGACGGCACGCACCTCGTCGAGCAGCATGGGGACGGTCGGCTGCACCGCGGACTCCAGGTGACGCACGAGCATCGGGGCCTCGCCGTGGTCGGCGACGGCGGCGGCGGTGTCCACCCACAGCCAGGTCGCCTCCTCCCGGGTGAGGACTTCGTGGGCGTCCTCCGGGTCGATGCCGTCGTGCTCGGCCAGCCACAGCAGGGCGTACGGCCGCAGCGTGGGCTCGTCGGCCACGGAGCGCACGTCGGGCTCGGCGGGGGCGCCGACGACGCGCAGCGCCTCGAAGGCGAGGCCGCGCAGCAGGGCGTCCTCGCCGCGGGCGGCGCCGAGCAGCTCGGTGACGGCGCTGCCGACGGTGCGGGCGGCGAGCCAGGCGCGGTACTCGGCGCGGGCCGCGTTCGGACGCAGCTGGGCGCAGCCGCGGAGCATGTCCTCGGCCGCCTGCTCGATGTTCCCGGCGGGGCTCTGCGCGGCGACGCAGATCTGCTCCAGCTTGACCCAGACCGCCCAGCTGCCGAGCGGGGTGAGCGTGGCCTGCCCGTCGCCGTAGGTGAGGGCACCGACGGAGGCGAGGGCGCGCAGCGCCCAGTCGAGGAGGGGGGAGATCGGGGCATCGGCGGGCTCCGGCTGGGCCGGGGGCGACAGTGCCGGTACCGGCTGCGGGCCGTAGGGGATCTCGCAGCGCTCGGTGCGCAGTTCGGTGACCCGCTGCTGGAGGAGGTCGAGGAGCTGGTCCACGGGGACAGGGCCGGCGGACAGCTGGAGGAAGGAGAGCACCTGGGGCATCGCCGAGACGACCTCGGCGACGGCGGCCGGCTCGTGGTCGGTGGGTTCCGGGAAGGCGAGCGACCAGGCGTCGAAGAGGGCGACCCAGCCGCGCAGCACCGCGCTGTCGTCACGGTCCCAGGCACGCAGCCGCCAGCCGGGGCGGGCGCTGCCGCCGTGCACCTCGACGAGACCGGCGAGCCGGGCGGTGTCCCAGTCGGCGCGGACCTGAGTCACGGTCAGGCCCAGGTGCAGGGCAGCCCGTTCGGCGGTCTCGTCGGCGAGCGTGCCCTTGTTGTCGGGGTTCGCACCGTCCCGGCCGGGGCGCAGCGCGGCGTCCGCCCAGTGGGCGACGCGGGCCGCGGGGGCCAGGCCGGAGCGCGCCATTCTGGCCAGCTCCGCGGGGGCCGGTGTGCCTTCCGGCGGGCGGGGTGCGGGGCGGCGCAGGCGCCGCTGGTTCACAGCTGTGGGGGCGGCGGCCAGGGGTCGCGGGCGGACGAGTCGAAGCCTGGAGTCGCGCGGGATACGGGACGTCACGGGTGCAGTCTTCCGGTTGACGGTCCGAAAACCCAAACGGAATGGCACGGCGGGCGACGGGGAGGGCCGACACCGGGCCCTCGCGGGCGGCCGGAGGCCGAGATCAGGCCACTGGTACGGCGTTAAACGGAACCTGTGCGACCGGGCGGGACGGGGATGGTGCGGACGGATGGAACGGAGGCGTCGTGTCCCGTCGAAGAGGGGCGGCAGGGGGGCGTCGTGTCACATCAAGGGCGTCAGGAAGCGACGCATGGTCTCTTCGTAGGCCTTGGGGTCGGCGTTCCACATGGCTGCGTGGGGCGCGTGGCGGACCGTGTGGAGGGCGACCCGGCCGGAGTGGGTCGCGGCGAGGCGGCGGGAGTGTTCCCAGGGGGCCACCGTGTCGTCCGGGCCGTGGAAGATCAGGGTCGGCGGCAGGTCGCGCCGCTCGGGCGCCGCGGCGGCGTCGCGGCGGTCGCCGTACAGGCCGGTGCGGCCCTGCGCGGCGCGTACCGCGAGCGGGAGGAGGGCGCCGGGTGTGCGGCGGGCCGAGGCGAGAGCCCGCAGGGTCGCCTCCCAGCTGAGCACCGGGGAGTCCAGGACGAGCCCCGAGATCCGCTTGCGCAGCCCCGAGTGCGCGGCGGCGCGCAGCGCCATCGCGGCGCCGGTGGACCAGCCGTGCAGGACGATCTGCCGGGCGCCGTGGCTCACGGCGTAGCGGATGGCCGCGTCCAGGTCGCGCCACTCGGTCTCGCCGAGGTGGTTGAGCCCGTCCGGCGAGCGGGGGGCGCCGGGGTCGCCGCGGTAGGCGAGGGCGAGCACCGGGAAGCGGTGACGGTGCAGGAACGCCATCGTGTTCATGGAGTGTTCGCGGGTGGTGCCGAGGCCGTGCACCGCGATCACCCAGGTGCCGCGTGTGCCGGGCACGAACCAGGCGGGCAGCGTGCCGAGTTCGCCGGGGACGTCGACGTCGGCGTGGTCCAGGTCCAGGGCCGAACCGGGGTCGCCGGCGTATACGTTCGGGGTGAGCCAGACCTTGTCGCCGGGCTTCAGGGTGCCGTGCGAGACGCGTTCCAGGCGGCGTACGACGGTGTCGGCGGAGTGGGACTCCATGCCGAGGACGGGGCCGACGACCGCGTGCGAGCCGTTGCCGCCGAGGCCGTACGTGCCAGGGCGCAGGGCGGCCAGGTCGCGGGTGAGGGCGATACGGCCGGCCGCTGTCGCGTGCACGGTGAGCCGGGGTTCGGTCGGCAGCGGGCGGCCCGGGGGCGCCTTGAGCGCGGCGTCGCTGGCGAGCCGGCCGGCGGCGATTCCGGCGGCGCCGGCAACCAGGGCTGCGGTGACGGCGGCGGCCGTTGCGGTGACAGTGCGCACCCGTCCAGTGTCGTGGCGTACCTCGCCGACGGCCAGTGGGAGAGCGGCTCGGAGTGGCCCTTCCGGTGGGGCGGGCCGGGGAGGCGGGCGGCGTGCGGCGTGGCGGGGCGGGGCGGGCGCGCGACCGGGCGCGCGGCGCGGCGGGCCAGGTGACCAGGCGTACGACGTGCGGCGTGCGGCGTGCGGCGTACGACGTGCGGCGTGCGGCGTGCGGCGGCTCAGCCCCGCTGGCCGTACCCCCGCAGCTGCTCCCCCACCTCCGCCATCTGGGCCTCGGACAGCAGGGCCGGCGACAGCCCCGGCACCGCGGACGCCGTCAGCCACAGGCGGCACATCCATTCCAGCTGGGCCGTGCGGTCGTAGGCCTGGTCCAGGGTGGTGCCGTAGGTGAGGGTGCCGTGGTTCTGGAGGAGGCAGGCGGAGCGGTCGGCGAGGGCGTGGAGCATGTTCTCGGCCAACTCGTCGGTGCCGTATGTGGCATAGGGGGCAACCCGGACGGCTCCGCCGAGCGCGGCTGCCATGTAGTGGATCGCCGGGAGCTCGGGGACGAGCGTCGAGACGGCCGTGGCGTGCACGGCGTGGGTGTGGACGACGGCGCCGGCGTCGGTGGCACGGTAGACGGCGAGATGCATGGGCAGTTCGCTGGTGGGGACGAGGGTGCCCAGGACCCGCCGGCCGTCGAGGTCGACGCCGGTGACGTCGTCCGGCGCGAGCCGGTCGTAGGGGACGCCCGACGGCGTGACCAGGACGGTGTCCTCGACGCGGACCGAGACGTTGCCGGAGGTGCCGACGACCAGTCCGTCGGACACCGTCCGGCGGGCCGTCGCGACGAGCGCCTCCCAGGCGTGCGCCTCCTCGGGGCGCACACTCCTCCCCCGCGGCTCCCGCACATCCTGTGCGCCCTCCCGAACGCCCCGCACGCCTCCCGGATCACGTTGCTCCTCAGCCATGCGGCGATCCTGCCAGGCACGGCGCCGATCCGCTGCCGAGCGTGGGCACTTTAGGCCGGAACCCGCGCCTCCGAAAGGGCACATATGGGCATGCACAGGCTTCTTCGATCACTTGGCCGGAGATCGGCGAGCATCCGATGATCTTCCACTACTCTCTGGGGGATTTGTCGTGCACGTCGCCATTCCGGGGGGACATATGGCCCGTGATCGCAATCCGTCTCGCCGCCGCGCCCGCGCCTTAGCGGTGTCCGTGGCGGCACTCACCGTCGGGGGAATCGCCCTCGCCGAGACGCCCGCCTCGGCAGCCAGCCTGCCGAAGGGGCACGACGTCTCGTCCCATCAGAAGAACGTCGACTGGCAGAAGGCCAGGACGAAGAGCGCCACGTTCGTCTACGTCAAGGCGACCGAGTCCACCACCTACCGCAACCCGTACTTCAGCCAGCAGTACAACGGCGCACGCAACGCGGGCATCATCCGCGGTGCGTACCACTTCGCGCTGCCGAACAAGTCGTCCGGCAAGGCACAGGCGGCACACTTCGTGCGCAACGGCGGCAGCTGGACCGCGGACGGCTGGACGCTGCCGCCCGCGCTCGACATCGAATACAACCCGTACGACAAGAAGCACAAGTGCTACGGCCTGACCAAGGCGAAGATGGTCAACTGGATCAAGTCGTTCAGCGGCGAGGTGAAGCGGCTCACCGGCCGCCGTCCGGTGATCTACACGACCGCCCACTGGTGGAACACGTGCACCGGCAGCAGCCGCGCCTTCGGCTCCAACCACGCGCTTTGGGTCGCTCGCTACGACTCGGCGAACCCGGGAGCGCTGCCGGCCGGCTGGTCGTTCTGGACGATCTGGCAGTACGACAACAGCGGCGGCCTGCCAGGTGATCAGAATCTCTTCAACGGGTCCCTGACCCAGCTGAGGAAGTTCGCCAGAGGCAGTTGACCGTGCGGCGCCTGGGCCGCACGGAGCGGACGGGGTGCGGCGGTGCGAGAACCGTCAACTCCGGACACCGTGCGGCCTGCCCCAGTTCATCTTCCGTTCATTCAGGTTGCCTACGTTCGTACGGCCAATGACCTCGAACGATTGCCTGGGTAAATGGAAAACTTCTCGCTGATCCTCGCGATTGTGGTGGTAACCGCACTCGCGTTCGATTTCACGAACGGTTTCCACGACACCGCCAACGCGATGGCCACCACCATCTCGACCGGTGCGCTCAAGCCCAAGGTCGCGGTGGCCATGTCCGCCGTGCTGAACCTTGTAGGCGCCTTCCTCTCCGTGGAGGTCGCCAACACGATCTCCAAAGGTCTCGTCGACGAGACCGGCATCCGTCCCGAGGTCATCTTCGCGGCCCTGGTCGGCGCGATCCTCTGGAACCTGCTGACCTGGCTGGTCGGGCTCCCCTCCAGCTCCTCGCACGCCCTCATGGGCGGCCTCATCGGCGCCACCGTCGCCTCGGCGGGAGTCGGCGCGGTGCACGGTGACGCCCTGGTCACCAAGGTCCTGATCCCGGCGATCGCGGCTCCGCTCGTGGCGGGCCTGGCGGCGATGTTCGCCACGCGCCTGTCCTACTCCCTCGGCAAGAAGGCCGACGGCAAGGCCGCCGCGAAGGGCTACCGCACCGGCCAGATCGCCTCCGCCGGCCTGGTCTCCCTGGCCCACGGCACCAACGACGCGCAGAAGACCATGGGCATCATCACCCTCGCCCTGGTCGCCGGCGGCGCCGTCGCCCCCGACTCCGACCCGCCCATGTGGGTCATCCTCTCCGCGGGCCTCGCCATCGCGCTCGGCACCTACCTCGGCGGCTGGCGCATCATCCGCACCATGGGCAAGGGCCTGACCGACCTCCAGCCGCAGCAGGGCTTCGCCGCCCAGACCAGCGCGGCCACGGTCATCCTGGCCTCCTCCCACCTCGGTTTCTCCCTCTCCACCACGCACTCCGTCTCCGGCGCGGTGATGGGCGCGGGCCTCGGCCGCAAGGGCGGGGTCGTCCGCTGGTCGACGGCGACCCGGATGTTCGTCGCCTGGGGTCTCACGCTCCCCGCCGCCGCCCTGGTGGGCGCGCTCGCGGAGTACGTGACCAGCTTCGGCACCTGGGGCACGGCCGTCGTCGCGGTCTTCCTCGTCGGCTCCAGCGCCGCGATCTGGAAGGTCTCCCGCCGCGAGGTCGTCGACCACACGAACGTCTGCGACACCGAGGAGCCGGCCGGCGTGGTCACCACGGCCATCGCCGCCGTGACGCCACCGCCCGCGGGCACGGTGACCGAGGACCTCACGGCCACGATCCCGGCCCCGGCGGGCGAGCCCGCCCCGTCGACCGCCACCACGGTCTGAGTCCCGCACACCCGGCTGAGAAGGAAGCATCACCATGAAGATCGACTGGGCGGCCCTGGGCTCCGTCTTCGGCGTCAGCCTCGTGGTCACCGTGGCCCTCGTGGCCCTGTTCACCCTCGGCATCATGGGCCTTTCCCGCCAGGAACGGGCCACGACACAGGGCAGCTCCGCCGCCCTCGCAGTCACCGGGGCGTACGCGTGCTTCGCGGCGTGTGCGGCTGCTGTGGGGTACGGGATCTATCTGATCGTGGCCTGAGCCGGCGCGGTCTGACGTACGGCTCGCAACGCACCGGGCGGGGCGGGGACGTTGTTCCCCGCCCCGCCCGGTCGGCGTTTCCGGGCCGCTACGGGCACGGCGAGTCCTTCACCGCTCCGGCGTGGTCGAGGATGAGCCTCTCCTGCGCGGTGTACGGGGTCCAGCGACGGCACAGGGTCTTGTGCCAGGCCTCGGGGTTCAGGGGGATGGTCAGCTCGGAGTTGCCGTGGCGGTAGGTGACATGGTCGGCTGCCATGCGGATGCCGTCCGGCACGTCACTGAAAGGGAACGTGACGTAGGGCTCGCGGTCCCCAGGTCGCCACAAGGACAGGCCGCCGTCAATGCTGGCCAGGAGGAGAGTTCCGTCGTCGGCCAGCGTCACCGCGGCCAGGTGGTCGTCCGTCTCGACGGCCGGTCCCACGCGCTCGCCGGTCTCCACGTCCCATCGCTGGATGGTTCTGGCGTCCAGCGGGGTAGCGACCGTCCGGCCCCGCGGATCGAATGCCAGACTTCTCGAATACCCCCCTGTGTCCGCCACCGTGATGCCGGTTTCTCTGCGTGCCTGCCCGGTCTCGGTGTTCCAGAGGACCAGTTCGCCGCTGCTGTGACCGACCGCCACCTCGTCACGGGGTCCGGGACGGACGGCGAGCCCACGGCACAGTTGGCCCAGCTCGCCGCAGGGATCTTCGTCCAGTACCGTGTCCACGCCCGACGCGACGTCGTACCGGACCAGGCCACGGTCCCCCAGGACGGCCGCCTCGCTGCCCTGGAGGGGAACGACCGCGACGGTGCCCGGAAAGGGCCGCACCCGCAGGTCCTGCGGGCTGTCCGGATCTACAACGGCGACCTTGTCATGGGCCCAGACGACCAAGTGGTCGCCGTCCGCGGTGAAGAACCCCTGGGTCTCCCCTTTGAATTCCTCGAGCGTCACCGGCTTCGCTCGGCTTTCCTCGCCCCGCCGGGCCACGACCAGTGCCACAGTCGTCGTGTCGTTGCTGCCGGCGTTCTGGATGTGCGCGCGGTACTCGCCTCCCGGGCTTCTCGTGTACGAGGAGCCTTCCCCGCTCTCGAAACCAGGCTCGGGGTCCGGCAGCGGCATGCTGCGCTCCTCCCGCGTCCTCAGCACCAGCAGATCCGACCCGGAGGCCACCAGGATGCGCGGGGTGGCCCCGGCCTTCTCCCCCGGGAGGACACCGACGGGCTGCTCCTCGCCGGTCGCGCGCCAGGCGAAGCCGGGCACGCGGTACCGGCTGCCGGTCTCCACGTCGACCACCTCGTACGGGCTCACCTCGGTGCCGTTCCTCACCTGCGCATAGCGACCGGTGAGGTCCGGACCGCCCGGCTCGACGGCCAGGAACTGCCGTGCTGCGGCGCCGCGGGAGCCCGTCAGCCGGATCAGCTCATGCCACCCGTGCCCCCGGTCCACGACGACCCCGGCGCCCCGGTGGGAGAGCCATTCGGCGTCCGCGACCGTGTCCTGGTGCCCGCCGCTCACCAGGTTCTGCACCCGTGCTTCCCCGCCGCCCTCGTACTGACTGAGATAGACCACGTCCCGGCCCTCCGCGACCAGCGCGGCGTCGCTCGCCTCCCGACCGCTCGGCAGCCCCTGCTGCGACGCCTTCCGAGGCTTTCCTGTGCGGCTCTGCCAGACCTGGACGTGGGAGCTGCGCGCCGCCCCTCGCCCGGCGAGATGGTCAGCGACGAGGCGCAGCAGCAGCCGACCGCTGTCCGAGAAGTCGAGCGCCGCCGTGTGGCCCATGCGCCCGGTCCCCAGTACAGGCTGGTGACTGGTCCACAGGTGTCGGTGGGCGCGCACGTCGTAACAGTGGACCGACCCGTCGGCGGACACGATGGCCAGCAACCCGCCGTCATCGCTGAGCTCGGCGCGTTCGGGAGCTCCTCTGCCGGTCAGATCCGGCACCTGCCACCAGCTCGCCCGCCCGTCGGCGAGGCCTGTCCACACCCGGGCGTGCGCGACGCCGTCCTGGCTGACGGAGGCGGTCACGACCGTGGAGCCGTCCGGCGTGACGTCGATGCTCCGGATGGGCTCGGATCCTTGCCCTGCATGCCCGGAGATCACCGACATGCCACCGAGGTAGGCCTGAAGCAGCGCCTGCCGAGCCTCCTTGCCGGGATGGTTGTGCCACGCGGCCACGGACAGCCGCGCGGCCATGCCCGGATCGGTCGCCGCCAGCCGGACAGCCTCCTCCGTCAGCTGCCGGGACGCGATGGTCCGCACACGTTCCTCCAGGGCCAGTCCCCCGCGCCATGTCTCCATCGCCAGATAGCCCGCGACCAGCGCCAGCACGACCACCACGGCTGTCGCCAGCCGCCACCGCCGCAGGCCCCGTTGCTGATGACGGCGGCTGAGCTGCACATACTCGCGCTCCGCCGGTGTGATGTCCGCGCGGCCGTCGGGATCTTCCAGTCGCTCCAGTGACGTGGCCAGCATCGTCCCGCGCAGCAGGGCGCCCGGCTCGCCTCCCGTTTCCTTCCAGTGCGCCAGCGCCTGCAACAGCCGTTCCTGCCAGGCCCGGAAGTCGCGGGAATCGTCCAGCCACTTCCTCAGGAGGCCCCAGGCACGGACCAGTTCCTCGTGGGCGAGGTCGACGATGGGGTCGTCGTCGGGGCCGTGGGTGATGCGGATGAACCGGGTTCGGGTCGCCAGGGCCTCGGCGGCTGCCCGGAGTTCGGGCGGCAAAGGCGCGAGGCGTACCGGCTTGCGGGTGAAGCCGCCCGCGTCGTCGGGGCGGGCGAGTTGGGTGAACAGGCGGCGGACCGGGGCCTCGCCGTGCGCGGCGAAGACCTCACCGACCCGCTCCTCCGCGTGGGCGGACAGGGCGCCGGCGACCCCGCCCAGGGCCTCGTAGCCGGAGTGGGTGAGACGGATGCCCTTCTCGTGCGCCCAGAGTTCCGTGAGGGCGAACTCCACCAGAGGCAGATGGCCCGGTTCGTCCTCGGCGTCGTCGACGATGCGTTCGGCCAGCCCGGTGTCGAGGGTGAGGCCGGGGACGCGGGCCGCGGGGCCCTCGACGGCATGCAGCAGGCTCGATCGGCCCAGGGGCGCCACCACTTGGGCACAGTCGCTCAGGACGCGGGCGGTGGCGGGGTCGGCGAGGTCGTCCAGGCAGGACGAGCGCAGGGTGGCCAGGACGCGCAGCCGCCGTCCTTCGGCAGGAACCGAGACCATACCGACCATCAGGGCCAGCAGGGCGCGGGCGGTGGCCGGTTCGGCGGCGACGGTCTCCTCCAGTTGGTTGAGGAAGAAGACGTGGCCGCGCGGGCCGCAGTGGTCGAGCAGACGTCGTCCGAGTTCGGCGGGGGTCATGCCGTCGGCGGAGTCCAGCAGATCGGCCAGGACGAGCGCGGCGCGCTCGTGCTCGACGACGGCCAGAGCGGTGCCGGGCGCGGCGGACGCTGCGGGCGCGGGGTCCGCCGACGCGGAGCCAGGACCGGGCGGTGGCCCCGAAACGGACGCAGACGCCAAGCCCTGCTCGGGACGAGGGCCCGGTACCGCCCAAGGCCCAGAAGCAGAACCAGGCGCAGCAGATGCGTCCCCGCCCGGCCCCGCGCAAGCCTCTCCGCCCGGCCCCGCGGATGCGGCTGCCCCCGTCTCCAGCACCCCCACCACCGCCCGAGCCACCGTCAGCGACGCCCGGGCACCCGGCAGGGGGCGGATCTCGGAGACGGTGAACCCCTCGGCCCTCAGGCGGGGCAGGACCCCCGCCCGTACCAGGGAGGTCTTCCCGCTGCCGGACGGGCCGACGACCGGCACCACCAGGTGCCGCTCGACCGCGTCGAGGAGCCGGCGGGTCTCCTCCTCGCGGCCGAAGAAGTACTCGGCGTCCTCCTCGCGGAAGGCATCGAGTCCTCTGTAGGGGCAGCGACGCGCCCCGGGTTGGAGCTCCAGGATGGCGGCGGCCGGGATCAGATAAGACGTCACGGCCGAGGCACCGCGGTCGGTCGCGACCGTCATGCCGACGACCGCACCCAGGTCCTCGTCCCAGACCGGGGCTCCGCTGCATCCGGGGCCGATGCGGTGGGCCGGGCCGTCCGTCTCCATCGAGATCCAGCCCTGGCCTACCGCACCGAGCAGCCGTCCACCGATCCAAGCGCCGTGTTCGGCGCTGGCGGGGAAGCCGAGGAGGCGGAAACGGTGGTGCCAGACGTCGCCGGCGTCCGCGAGGGGGACCGCGCCGGCGGGCGCGCCTTCCGGCAGCCGGAGCAGTGCGATGTCACCGGTGCCGTCGTCGGCCACCGGCCGCCAGGCCGACACCGACGCCTCGTACCTCACCGCCCCCGGCAGCAGGGCGAACTCCACGGTCACCGGTGAGGCAGGCGCCGTCGACGACCTCGCGTCGGTTCCCAACGCGTCGGCGACGACGTGGGCGCAGGTGGCCACCGTGCCGGGCGCCAGCAGGAACCCGGTCCCGACGGGCCGCCCGTCGCCGCCGCACACCCGTAACACCGTCGTGCCGAGATCTTCCAGGAAACGCGCCGGTTCTCCCCATGCACCCACTTCGTCAATACTCATAAATGTTCATGAATTTCCTTATATCTGGTAGCACTTCGTACGAGGTATTGGAGGTGCCGCGGCCTCCCGCCGCAACCGGCTTCACGGAACGCCACTCATCACAGGGAAATTCGCGCGGAGTCGGTCCGCGGGGCCCCGGCGGAGTGCTAGCCGGTGTGACCCGTGTGGGGTTCTGCACACTCCGCTCCCGCAGGTCAACAGCAAGTTGACGGCCCTTCCAACCCCGTGGTGGACTGCCGGAGCCATGTACGGCGGTAGGAGAGGAAGCCGGTGTGAGTCCGGCGCGGTCCCGCCACTGTCACCGGGGTAGGAAGCCCCGGGAGCCAGGAACTCTCACCGCCGATCTCGTCGAACCAGGGCGTGGACACCCTGAGTGAGGACATATCGCCATGCGCGGCTGCCGTTTGAGGTTCAACACCAGCGTCCTGTCTGTGACAGCGGTCGGCTGAGTCCATGCGTGCCGATCGCGTTTTCGCGTACGGCGCCGCCGCCGGCCTTCTCGGCGACCTCCTGCTCGGCGATCCGCGCCGTGGGCATCCGGTCGCGGTGTTCGGGCGGGCCGCGGGTGCCGTGGAACGGGTGTTGTGGCGGGACCACCGGGGGTGGGGTGCGCTGCACGCTGTGGTGTGTGCCGGTGGCGCCGTCGCGCTGGGCGCGGTGGCGTCGCGAGTCGTGCGTCCGTCCCCTGCCGCTTCCGTCGCGCTGACCGGCGTGGCCACCTGGGCCGTCGTCGGGGGGACTTCGCTGGCGCGGGAGGCTCGGGTCATCGGGCGGGCGCTGGAGGCCGGGGACGTCGACGCCGCGCGGGCTCGGCTGCCGCATCTGTGCGGGCGGGATCCGCAGGCCCTCGACGCCGACGGGATCGCCCGGGCCGTGGTCGAGTCCGTTGCCGAGAACACGTCCGACGCGGTGGTGGGGGCGCTGGTGTGGGGGGCCGTGGCCGGGGTGCCCGGGCTGCTCGGGTTCCGGGCCGTCAACACCCTCGACGCCATGGTGGGGCACAAGTCGCCCAGGTATCGGCGGTACGGGTGGGCTTCCGCCCGGCTCGACGATCTCGCGGGGTGGCCGGGGGCGCGGCTGACCGCCGTACTGGCCGCGGTGGCCGGGCCGGATCCGCGGGGCGCCGTGCGCGCCTGGCGGGCCGATGCCGCGAAGCATCCGAGTCCCAACGCCGGGCCCGTGGAGGCGTCGTTCGCGGGGGCGCTGGGAGTGCGGCTGGGCGGGACGTTGTCGTACGGGGGGCGGGTCGAGCACCGGCCCGTACTCAACACACAGGGGCGCGCGGTCGCCACACCCGACGTCGAACGGGCCGTACGACTCTCGCAGCGCGTCGGCCTGCTCGCGCTCGGCGTCAGTGTCGCCGCACGGCTCGTTGCAAAGGGGCGTACGTCATGACCGGTGGGGGTCTCCTGGTCGCCGGTACCACCTCCGACGCGGGCAAGAGTGTCGTCACCGCCGGGATCTGTCGGTGGCTGGTGCGGCAAGGGGTCAAGGTGGCGCCCTTCAAGGCGCAGAACATGTCCCTCAATTCGTTCGTGACGCGCGAGGGCGCCGAGATCGGGCGGGCTCAGGCCATGCAGGCCCAGGCCTGTCGGGTCGAGCCGACCGCGCTCATGAATCCCGTGCTGCTGAAGCCGGGCGGTGAGCAGAGCAGTCAGGTCGTGCTGCTCGGGAAGCCGGTCGGTGAGCTCAGTGCGCGGGGGTATCACGGGGGGCGGCAGCAGCAGCTTCTGGGGACCGTTCTCGACTGTCTCGCCGAGTTGCGGGGCACGTATGACGCGGTGATCTGCGAGGGGGCCGGCAGCCCCGCCGAGATCAATCTTCGGCGGACCGACATCGTCAACATGGGGATCGCCCGGAATGCCGGGCTGCCCGTGCTCGTCGTCGGTGACATCGATCGTGGGGGTGTCTTCGCCTCCTTCTTCGGGACCGTCGCGCTGCTGTCGCCCGAGGATCAGGCGCTCGTCGCCGGGTTCCTCGTCAACAAGTTCCGGGGGGACGTGTCCCTGCTGGAGCCCGGGCTCGACATGCTGCACTCGCTCACCGGGCGGCGCACGTACGGCGTCCTGCCGTTCCGGCACGGGCTCGGGATCGACGAGGAGGACGGGCTGCGGGTCTCGCTGCGGGGGACGGTCAGGGAGTCGGTCGTCGCCCCGCCCGTCGGGGAGGACGTGCTGCGGGTCGCCGTCTGTGCGATCCCGCTCATGTCCAACTTCACGGACGTGGACGCGCTGGCCGCCGAGCCGGGTGTCGTCGTGCGGTTCGTGGACCGGCCGGAGGAGTTGGCCGACGCCGATCTCATCGTCATTCCGGGGACCCGGGGGACCGTCCGGGCCCTGGAGTGGCTGCGGGAGCGGGGACTGGCCGAGGCGATCATGAGGAGGGCCACTCAAGGGCGGCCGATCCTCGGCATCTGCGGTGGCTTCCAGATCCTCGGCGAGCACATCGAGGACGAGGTCGAGAGCCGGCGCGGGCACGTCGAAGGGCTGGGGATCCTTCCCGTCCGGGTGCGGTTCGCCCGCGAGAAGACCCTCACCCGGCCCGTCGGCGAGGCCCTCGGCGAGCAGGTCGAGGGGTACGAGATTCATCACGGGATCGCCGAGATCGAGGGCGGTGACCCGTTCCTCGACGGCTGCCGGGTCGGGGACACCTGGGGCACCCACTGGCACGGCTCGCTGGAGTCGGACGGGTTCCGGCGGGCCTTCCTGCGCGAGGTGGCGGCCGCCGCGGGCCGCCGTTTCGTGCCGGCCGCCGACACCTCGTTCGCCGCGCTGCGCGAGGAGCAGCTCGACCGGCTCGGCGACCTGATCGAACAGCACGCGGACACGGACGCGCTGTGGCGGCTCATCGAGTCCGGCGCGCCGCAAGGACTGCCATTCATTCCACCGGGAGCGCCCGCATGAGCACAGTGTTGTTGTTGTCGACCGCCGACACGGATCTGCTGGCGGCCCGGGCCGCTTCCGATGCCTCGTACCGGATCGGCAATCCGACCCGGGTGGACGTCGCGGAGGAACTGCCGGGGCTCGTCGAGGGCTCGGACATCGCCGTCGTACGGCTGCTCGGCGGCAAGCGGGCCTGGGAGGACGGGCTCGCGGCTCTCAAGGCCTCGGGGATCCCCACCGTCCTGCTCGGCGGAGAGACCGTGCCCGACGCGGAGCTCATGGCCGAGTCGTCGGTGCCTGCCGGTGTGGTGGCCGAGGCGCTGCGGTATCTCGTCGAGGGCGGGCCCGCCAACCTCACCGAGCTCGCGCGGTTCCTCTCGGACACCGTGCTGCTGACGGGTGAGGGGTTCGTCGAGCCGCAGAAGATGCCGGAGTACGGCGTCCATGGGGAGCGCGCCTTCGTCGAGGGCCGCCCCAGCATCGGCGTGCTCTTCTACCGCGCCCACCAGCTCAGCGGCAACACAGCCTTCGTGGACACGCTGTGCGACGCGATCGAGGCGAAGGGCGCCAACGCCCTCCCCGTCTACTGCGGTTCGCTGCGCGGTGCCGACTCCGGGCTGTACGAGCTCCTCGGGAAGGCCGATGCCCTCGTCGCCACCGTCCTCGCCGCGGGCGGTACGCACGCCTCGCAGGCGTCGGCCGGCGGCGACGAGGAGGCCTGGGACATCGGGGCGCTCGCCGACCTCGACATCCCCGTGCTGCAGGGTCTTTGCCTGACCTCCTCGAAGAGCGCCTGGGAGGCGTCCGACGCCGCCCTCTCCCCCATGGACGCGGCGATGCAGGTGGCGATCCCCGAGTTCGACGGGCGCCTGATCACGGTCCCCTTCTCCTTCAAGGAGCAGGGCCCGGACGACGTTCCCGTGTACGTCGCCGACCCCGAGCGGGCCGCGCGGGTCGCCGGAATCGCCGTACGCCACGCCGTGTTGAAGCACAAGCCGAACCGGGACAAGAAGCTCGCGCTCGTCTTCACCGCCTATCCGACCAAGCACTCGCGGGTCGGCAACGCCGTGGGGCTGGACACGCCCGCTTCGGCGATCCGCGTCCTGGACGCGCTCCGGGACGCCGGGTACGCAGTGGAGGGACACCCCGACAACGGCGACGAGTTGATCCACCGGCTGATCAACGCCGGTGGCCACGACGTCGAATGGCTCACCGAGGAGCAGCTCGCCGCCGCGCCCGCGCGGGTGCCGCTGGCCGACTACCGGGCGTGGTTCGACACGCTCGACCCCAAGCTGCGGGACGGGATGCTGGAGGCGTGGGGCGAGCCGCCGGGCAGCCTGTACGTCGACGGGGACGACATCGTGCTCGCCTCGCTCCAGTTCGGGAACGTCGTCGTGATGATCCAGCCGCCGCGCGGCTTCGGCGAGAACCCGATCGCGATCTACCACGACCCGGACATGCCGCCCTCGCACCACTACATGGCGGCGTACCGGTGGCTGGAGAACTCGTTCGGCGCGGACGCGATCGTGCACATGGGCAAGCACGGCACGATGGAGTGGCTGCCGGGCAAGGGCCTCGGGCTCAGCGGGGGCTGCGCGCCGGACGCCGTCCTCGGCGAGCTGCCGCTCATCTACCCGTTCATCGTCAACGACCCCGGCGAGGGCACCCAGGCCAAGCGCCGCGGGCACGCCACCGTCGTCGACCACCTCGTACCGCCCATGGCGCGCGCCGACACGTACGGCGACCTGGCCAAACTGGAGCAGCTGCTCGACGAGTACGCGCTCGTCTCCGACCTGGACCCGACGAAGGCGCCGGCCGTGCGCGCGCAGATCTGGACGCTGGTCAAGGCGGCCGAGCTGCATCACGACCTGCACGTCGACGACCAGCCGGACGACGACGCGTTCGACGAGTTCGTCATGCACATCGACGGCTATCTGTGCGAGATCAAGGACGTGCAGATCCGGGACGGGCTGCACATCCTCGGCGGCGGCCCGGTCGGCGAGCCGCGGGTGAACCTGGTGCTCGCCGTGCTGCGTGCCTCGCAGGTGTGGGGCGGGCAGGCGAACGCGCTGCCGGGGCTGCGGGCCTGCCTCGCGACTCATTTCGGGCTCACCGAGAAGGAGTTGCTGGCCGAGCCCGGGGCGCCGGTCAAGGTCCCGGTGGAGCTGACGGATCTCGTCGAGGGCCCGTCCCGCTCGGCCGCCGACGCCATCGATCTGCTGGAGCAGCTGTGCCGACGGTTCGCCGAGGGCATGGAGGCACGCGGGTGGGCCGTGGCCGAGAGCGCACCTCTCGTACGGGAGGTCATCGGCACCGAACTGCCCGACGCCGTCGCCGTGTTGGAGTTCGCCTGCAACGAGGTCGTGCCGCGGCTGGCGAAGACAACCGACGAGATCGGGCACATCCTCAAGGCGCTGGACGGCGGTTACGTCCCGGCGGGTCCGTCCGGTTCGCCGACGCGCGGCCTGGTCAACGTCCTGCCGACCGGCCGCAACTTCTACTCCGTCGACCCCAAGGCCATTCCGTCCAGGCTGAGTTGGGAGGTCGGGCAGGCTCTCGCGGACTCGCTCGTGCAGCGGTACCTCCAGGACACCGGCGCGTACCCGAAGTCCGTCGGCCTGACGGTGTGGGGTACGTCCGCGATGCGCACCCAGGGCGACGACATCGCCGAGATCCTGGCGCTGCTGGGATGCCGGCCGGTGTGGGACGACGCCTCGCGCCGGGTGACCGGGTTCGAGGTCGTGCCGCTGAGCGAGCTGGGGCGGCCTCGCATCGACGTCACGGTCCGGATCTCCGGGTTCTTCCGGGACGCGTTCCCGCACGTCGTCGGGCTGATCGACGACGCCGTGCGCGCGGTGGCCGAGCTGGACGAGCCGGCCGAGGGGAACTTCGTCAAGGCGCACGCCGACGAGGACACCGCCGAGCACGGCGACCGGCGGCGCGCCACGGCCCGTATCTTCGGCTCCAAGCCGGGCGCGTACGGGGCGGGGTTGCTGCCGCTCATCGACGCGCGCAACTGGCGCTCGGACGCCGACCTGGCCGAGGTCTACGCGGTGTGGGGCGGCTACGCCTACGGGCGGGGGCTCGGCGGGCGGGCGGCGCGCGGGGACATGGAGACTGCGTTCAAGCGGATCGCGGTGGCGGCGAAGAACGTCGACACCCGCGAGCACGACCTCGTCGACGCCGACGACTACTTCCAGTACCACGGCGGCATGGTCGCCATGGTCCGGCACCTGACGGGCGCCTCCCCGGAGGCGTACGTCGGTGACTCGGCCACACCGGACCAGGTGAAGACACGCACGCTGGGCGAGGAGACGCACCGCGTGTTCCGTGCCCGGGTGGTCAACCCGCGCTGGATGGCGGCCATGCGCCGGCACGGCTACAAGGGCGCCTTCGAGATGGCGGCGACCGTCGACTACCTCTTCGGGTACGACGCCACGGCCGGGGTCGTGGACGACTGGATGTACGAGAAGCTCAGCGCGGAGTACGTCTTCGACCAGGAGAACCGGGACTTCATGAAGAAGTCCAACCCCTGGGCACTGCGCGGCATCACGGAACGGCTCCTGGAGGCCGCCGACCGCGGGCTGTGGGCCGAGCCGGACGCCGAGACGATCGAGCGGCTGCGGGCCACCTACCTGGAGCTCGAAGGCGACTTGGAGGGTGACGACAAGTGAGTACCCCGTTCCCGTTCACGGCCCTCGTCGGCCAGGACGACCTGCGCCTCGCGCTGCTGCTGAACGCCGTGTCCCCGGCGGTCGGCGGTGTGCTGGTGCGCGGCGAGAAGGGCACGGCCAAGTCGACGGCGGTGCGGGCTCTCTCGGCGCTGCTGCCGGAGGTGTCCGTCGTCTCCGGCTGCCGTTTCTCGTGCGACCCCGTCAAGCCGGACGCACAGTGTCCGGACGGCCCGCACGATCCGGGGGCGGGGGTCGGACGGCCCGCGCGGATGGTCGAGTTGCCGGTCGGCGCCTCCGAGGACCGGCTGGTGGGCGCGCTGGACATCGAGCGGGCGCTCTCGGAGGGCGTGAAGGCCTTCGAGCCCGGGCTGCTCGCCGACGCGCACCGCGGGATCCTCTACGTCGACGAGGTCAACCTGCTCCACGACCACCTCGTCGACCTGCTCCTCGACGCGGCGGCGATGGGCGCCTCGTACGTCGAACGCGAGGGTGTCTCCGTACGGCACGCGTCGAAGTTCCTGCTGGTCGGGACCATGAACCCCGAAGAGGGCGAGCTGCGGCCGCAGTTGCTGGACCGGTTCGGGCTGACCGTCGAGGTCGCGGCCTCGCGGGAGCCCGACCAGCGGGTGGAGGTCGTACGGCGGAGGCTCGCGTACGACGACGATCCCGCCGGCTTCGCTGCCCGGTGGGCGGACGAGGAGAGCGCCGTACGGGCGCGGATCGTGGCGGCGCGCAAGCTGCTGCCGTCGGTGCTGCTGGGCGACGGGGCGCTGCGGCAGATCGCGGCGACCTGTGCCGCCTTCGAGGTGGACGGTATGCGGGCCGACATCGTGATGGCGCGGACGGCGACCGCGCTGGCGGCGTGGGCCGGGCGGACCGAGGTGCTGGCGGAGGACGTCCGGCAGGCCGCGCTGCTCGCGCTGCCGCACCGCAGGCGCCGTAATCCCTTTGACGCCCCGGGACTTGACGAGGACAAGCTCGACGAGACCCTTGAGGAGTTCGGGGGCGGGTCCGAGGAGGACCCCGATCCGGATCCGGACGGGCCCGGTGGGGATGGCGGACAGCCGCCGTCGGAGGACGGTCCCCAGGGAGACGACTCCGGTGCGCGGCCCGAGGCCGGGGAGGACGGCGGCGAGCCGCAGGCTTCCGGTGGCGGCTCGGGCGAGCAGCAGCCGGCGCGGGCCTCGGAGCCCTTCCGTACCAAGGTGCTGAGCGTGCCCGGTCTCGGTGAGGGTGCCGCGGGGCGGCGTTCGCGGGCGCGGACGGAGCACGGGCGGACGACGGGTGCCCGGCGGCCTCGCGGGTCGCTGACCAAGCTGCACCTGGCGGCGACCGTGCAGGCGGCCGCTCCGCATCAGCGGGCGCGGGGGCGGTCGGGGCGCGGTCTCGTCGTACGCCGTGACGATCTGCGGCAGGCGACGCGGGAGGGGCGCGAGGGGAATCTCGTGCTCTTCGTGGTCGACGCGTCCGGGTCCATGGCCGCCCGGCAGCGGATGAGTGCGGTGAAGGGTGCCGTGCTGTCGCTGCTCCTCGATGCCTATCAGCGGCGGGACAAGGTGGGGCTGGTGACCTTCCGGGGGTCGGCCGCCGAGGTCGCGCTGCCCCCGACCTCGTCCGTGGACGCGGCGGCGGTGCGGCTGGAGTCGCTGCCCACCGGTGGGCGGACGCCGCTCGCGGCGGGCCTGCTGCGGGCGCACGAGGTGCTGCGTGTGGAGCGGCTGCGGGATCCGGCGCGGCGGGCGCTGGTCGTCGTCGTGACGGACGGGCGGGCCACGGGTGGGCCGGAGCCGGTCGCCCTCGCCGGGCGGGCGGCCCGGCTGTTCGCGGCCGACGGGGTCGCCTCCGTGGTCGTGGACTGCGAGTCGGGGCCCGTACGGCTGGGTCTTGCCGGGCAGCTCGCGGGTGAGCTGGGCGGTACGGCGGTGACGCTCGACGAGCTGCGGGCGGACTCGATCGCCGGGCTGGTCAGGGACGTTCAGGGGACTTCGAGGAGGGCCGCGTAATGCCGCAGGGACAGCCGAGTGTCGTGCCGGAGGACGGTCTGACGACCCGTCAGCGTCGTAATCGGCCTCTTGTCGTCGTGCACACAGGGATCGGGAAGGGCAAGTCCACGGCCGCGTTCGGGCTCGCTCTGCGGGCCTGGAACCAGGGGTGGCCCATCGGGGTGTTCCAGTTCGTCAAGTCGGCGAAGTGGAAGGTCGGCGAGGAGAACGCGCTGCGGGTGCTGGGCGCCAGCGGTGAAGGCGGGTCCGTCGACTGGCACAAGATGGGCGAGGGGTGGTCCTGGGTTCAGCGGGACATCCAGGGTGACAACTCGACCAACGAGGAGAAGGCCCGGGAGGGCTGGGAGCAGGTCAAGCGGGATCTGGCGGCCGAGACCTACAAGCTGTACGTGCTCGATGAGTTCGCCTACCCCATGCACTGGGGGTGGATTGATGTCGATGAGGTCGTCTCCGTGCTGCGGGACCGGCCCGGCACCCAGCATGTCGTGATCACCGGGCGCAACGCTCCCGAGAAGCTCGTCGAGTTCGCCGACCTGGTGACCGACATGTCCAAGATCAAGCACCCGATGGACGCCGGGCAGAAGGGGCAGAGGGGCATCGAGTGGTGACTTCCTCCGTCCCCCGGCTGGTCATCGCCGCGCCCTCCTCGGGCAGCGGCAAGACCACCGTCGCCACGGGGCTGATGGCCGCGTTCGCCGCGCGGGGGCTTGCCGTGTCCCCGCACAAGGTCGGGCCGGACTACATCGACCCCGGGTATCACGCGCTCGCCACCGGGCGGGTGGGGCGGAATCTCGACGCGTATCTGTGCGGGCCGGAGTTGGTCGGGCCGTTGTTCCTGCATGGGGCGCGCGGGTGTGACATCGCCGTCGTCGAGGGTGTGATGGGGCTGTACGACGGGGCCGCCGGGGAGGGTGAGCTCGCGTCCACCGCTCATGTGGCGAAGTTGCTGCGGGCGCCGGTGGTCCTGGTCGTCGACGCCTCGTCGCAGTCCCGGTCGGTGGCGGCGTTGGTGCACGGGTTCGCGTCGTGGGATCCGGAGGTTCGGGTCGGGGGCGTGATTCTCAACAAGGTCGGGTCGGATCGGCACGAGGCGTTGTTGCGGGAGGCGTTGGAGTCGGCGGGGGTGCCGGTGCTGGGCGTGTTGCGGCGGGTGGGTCAGGTGTCGACGCCGTCGCGGCATTTGGGGTTGGTGCCGGTTGCCGAGCGGCGTGCTCAGGCCGTGGAGGCTGTTGCGGCGATGGCCGCTCAGGTTGACGCCGGGTGTGATCTGGAGGCGTTGGTCGGGCTGGCGCGGAGTGCGGGTGTGGTGGCGGGTGCGGCTTGGGATGCGGGTGAGGTCCTGGCTTCTTCGCCCCCTCCGCCCCTTCCCGTCCCGTCCCTGGGGGCTGCGCCCCCAGACCCCCGCTTTCGGCCCGAAGGGCCTCGTCCTCAAAC
>NZ_JBWLKM010000043.1:0-76961 GCF_059026085.1 Streptomyces sp. a15
CTGAACAACCTCACCGGGGCGTACTTCACCGACCCCAACCTGGTCGCCGCCGGCGCCCTGCTCACCGCGATCCCCACCCTGATCGTCTACTTCGTGCTCCAACGACAGTTCGTCAGCGGACTGACCCTGGGCGCCAACAAGGGCTGACCGCCCCCCGCTTGCCCCTCCCCTACACCCCTCCCGGAGCACCACCAGTGAGTACCGCACGCCGTCTTCGCATTCCTGGAATCGCCTACGGAGGTGACTACAACCCCGAGCAGTGGCCCGAGGAGGTCTGGGCCGAGGACATGCGCCTGATGCGCGAGGCCGGGGTGACCATGGTCAGCGTCGGCATCTTCTCCTGGGCGCTGCTCGAACCTTCCGAAGGTGTCTACGACTTCGCCCGCATGGACAAGATCCTCGACCTGCTCCACGAGAACGGCATCGCCGCCGACCTGGCGACCCCGACCGCCTGCCCACCAGCATGGTTCTTCAAGGCGTACCCGGAGGCACTGCCCGTCGACCGGGACGGCCGCACACTGTCGTACGGCAGCCGCCAGACCTTCTGCCCGTCCAGCCCCGCCTACCGCAGAGCGGCGCTGCGGATCGCCGAAGCCCTCGCCGAGCGCTACGCCACCCACCCGGCCGTCGCCATGTGGCACATCCACAACGAGTACGGCTGCCACAACGACGCCTGCTACTGCGACACCAGCGCCGCCGCCTTCCGCACCTGGCTGCGCGCCCGCTACGAGGACGACCTGGACGCCCTCAACCACGCCTGGGGCACCACTTTCTGGAGCCAGTGGTACTACGACTGGGACCAGATCCTGCCGCCCCGCACCACCGCGGCTCCCCCGAACCCCACCCACCAGCTCGACTGGCGCCGCTTCTGCTCCGACGAACTGCTCTCCCTGTGCACAGCCGAACGCGAGGTACTGCGCCGGGCCGCTCCGGACACCCCCGCGACCACCAACTTCCTGGTCCTGCGCACCATCGACGCTCTCGACTACTGGCGCTGGGCACCCGAGCTGGACATCCTCTCCAACGACCACTACCTGCTGTCCGACGACCCGGAGGCCGAGGTCGACATCGCCCTCCACGGCGACCTGATGCGCTCGCTCGCGGGCGGCCCGTGGTTCCTCATGGAGCACTCGACCGGCGCCGTCAACTGGCAGCCCGTCAACCGCGCCAAGCTCCCCGGGGAAATGCGCCGCAACGCGCTCGCGCACGTGGCCCACGGCGCCGACGGCATCGCGTTCTTCCAGTGGCGGGCGGCGAGGGCGGGCGCCGAGCAGTGGCACTCGGCGATGCTCCCGCACGCCGGCACCGACAGCCAGATCTGGCGCGACGTCGTCCAACTCGGCGCCGACCTCCGGGCGTTGGCCGAAGTTCGGGACTCCACCAGCACGGCGCAGGTGGCGATCGTGTGGGACTGGGACGCCCGCTGGGCACTGGAACTGCCCTCCCAGCCCAGCGGCGAACTGCGCTACCAGGACCTGGTACGGGACTGGTACGCCCCCCTGTGGCGGGCCGGGGTCGCCGTCGACTTCGTACGCCCCGACGACCCCGAACTCGACCGCTACAAACTCGTCCTGGCACCCTCGCTGTACCTCGTCACGGAGGCAGCCGCGGCGAGCCTCGCCCGGTTCACCGAACGCGGGGGCACCCTGGCCGTCGGCTTCCACAGCGGCATGGTCGACGAGAACTGCCATGTGTACCTGGGCGGTTACCCCGGCGCCTTCCGCGATGTCCTCGGCGTGGTCACCGACGAGCTCTTCCCCCTGCTTCCCGGAGAGACCACCGGCCTGACCGGCGACGTCCCTGCGGGCGCCACGGCCGACCTGTGGTCGGAACGCACCCGGCTCACGGGCGCGCAGACGGTCGCCTCCTACGCCGACGGCCCCCTGGCGGGCCACCCCGCCGTCACCCGCCACCGGCACGACAACGGCACCGCCTGGTATCTGGCCACCCACCCCGACCAGGACACGCTCGCCGCCCTGCTCCACCGCATCCGCCAGGATGCCGACGTCACACCGGAGCACGAGGCACCCGCCGGGATCGAGGTCGTCAGGCGCCACGGCACGGAGGCCGACTACCTGTTCCTCATCGACCACACCGGAAAGGGAGCCGAAGCACCCGCCGACGGCGTCGAACTCCTCACCGGCACACCGATCACCGGAACCGTCACCATCCCACCGGGAGGCGTCGCCGTCGTCCGCGAGCCACGCTGACCCGTCTGCCGAAGTGACCGGACCGCGGCACCACACCAGGTACGCGGCCTGGTCGCCTCCGCTCTACCGGAGCCCGTCGTGCCGAGGAACCGCACGCCGTCCACCCGTGGCCACCGGGCACGTCCCTCACGGACCGCATCGGCGGAGGCGGCCGGAAGGCGCAAGTCACCTCGCTGTTGACCCGTACGACCGCGTCGTACCGTCCAGTCCCACCTCGTCGGCGAGCTTGATGGCCTCCAGCACATCGCGGAGGGCCTGGGCGGTGGGGCCGCGGCTGCCGTCGGGCAGGCGCGGGGTGTCGCCGAAGGAGTAGACGCCGAGTTCGAAGGTCATGGCGGGGTCCTGGCCTCAGTTGCTGATGGCGGGCATGGCCCGCCGGTAGCGGGCGTCGGTGAGCTGGGCGACGAGGAACGCGGCGATGTCGGCGCGGCTCATGGCGGAGCCGACCTTGTCGTGGCCGAGGAACCCGGAGCGGATGCGGCCGGTGGCCGGCCTGTCCGTCGGGTTGGTGATGCGGGCGATCGTGTAGTCGAGACCCGAGTCGGTGACGGCCTCGGTCATGCCCTTCAACTCGGCCAGCGCGTTGGGGAACATCAGCCCGGCCAACACGGGCAGCACCTTGGCTTCCAGTGCGGCTTGTCCTGCGGATCGGTCAGTGAGGGCGTGGCCAGGCCGATGAAGCGGTCCACCTTCTGCGCCTCCATGGCCTGCACGATGGTGCGGGTTCCGTCGGTCACCTGGGTGCCGGTCGTGGACCGTTTCAGGGAAGGGCCGAGCGCGCTGATCACCGCGTCGGCGCCGGTGACGGCCTGCTCGACGGCATCGCGGTCGGACAGTTGTCCGGTGACGACCGTGAGGTGGGAGTGGGTGAGGATGAGCCGCTTGGCGGGGTTGCGGACCAGGGCGGTGACCTGGTGGCCGTCGTCCAGGAGCTGCTGGACGACGAGGCGGCCGATACCGCCGGTCGCGCCGAAGACGGTGACACGCATCAGGGGTGGTTCCTCACGGTGGCGGTCAGAAGGAGGGGATGAGAAGGAGGGGTCAGAAGCTGTACGGGCCGAAGCGGCCCCAGGCCACCAGGGCGGCCAGGATCAGCAGGACGGCGTTGAAGGCGATCGCGCCGGGTTCCTTGCGGCGGGCGTGGGTGATCGCGGCCAGCACCATCACCACGACCAGGCCGGTCGCGGCCAGCGGGGTCAGCACGGGGGCGATGCCGGTGGCCGCGGGCAGTATCAGCCCGAGCGCGGCGGCGAACTCCACGATGCCGATGAAGCGGACGGTGCCCTGGGAGAAGTCGGCCGTCCAGGGCAGCCGGCCGACCAGCTTGTCCTTGGGCTGGGTGGACTTCATGACGCCGGCCATGGCGAACATGGCGGCCAGCACGGCCTGCACGATCCACAAGAAGCCCTCGGGCCCGCCCTGGCCGATCCACACGTTGATCGCCACGTGGGCGGCGTGCACACCGCTGCCGACCAGTTCCTTGTCCAGGTTGATGACCCAGTTGCGCAGAGCTGCCGCGGGGGCGTTGACGTTGCCGAAGGCGTTGAAGACGGCCTCGGAGCGGTCGCGGTGTGCGTGCAGGTCCCAGTACCGGCCGGACCATCCCGCTTCAGGGGAGGGTGCATCCGCTCCCTCCCTGTCCCGTCCCCCTCTGGCAAGGAATCCGTACGTGACGTCTCATGGGGACGGGATCCACCGAACCGCCCCCGGTGGTGAACAGCAGGGTGCCGGCGCCCGCCTCGCGCATCGCGGGCAGCACCGTGCGGGCGGCGGCGACGGCGCCGTAGAAGACGTACTCGATCTGCGGCTGCAGATTGTCCACCGTGGCCTCCGAGGGGGCGGCCAGGGTGAGGCCGGGCACCGGGGAGTGCGGGGCCGGCGAGTATTCCAGTACGTCGATGGCGCCGAAGCGGGCCTTCACGGCGTCCAGGGCGGTGGTCAGGGAGGGCCGGTCCAGGACATCGGCGGTGAACGCCTCGGCGGTGATGCCTTCCTGGCCGAGCTGGTCGACCAGCGTCTGAAGCCTCTCCTTGGTGCGGGAGATCAGGGCGACGTCGAAGCCGCGGCTGCCGAAGGTGCGGGCGATGGCCAGGCGCCCATACCGCGCCGAAGGGAGATGGCCAGGCCCATACCGGGGCCGGCGCCGACGATGGCAAGAGTGGCACGGTCGTTTCTCTTCCGTTGGACGTGTGTTCAGGAGCAGGAGACGGCGATCTTGCCCGGGGTGCCGGCGCCGAAGGCGGCGAACGCCTCGGGTGCCTGCTCCAGCGGGTAGGTGGCGGTGACCGGCACGCGCAGGGCGCCGGAGGCGACCTGCTCGGCCAGGGAGGTCAGGACCTGGGCGTCGGGGTTGGCCATGATCGTGTGGACGGTGCCGTCCTGCCCCTTGACGGCGTCCTGGGCCAGGCCAGTGGTCGAGGCGAGCTGACCGCCGGGCCGCAGCAGGCCGGCGAGCTGGGCGCCGTCGCCCGCCAGGTGCAGCACCGCGTCCACACCGCCCGGGGCGATCGCGCGGACCTGCGCCTCCAGGTCACCGGTGAAGTCGACCACGTGGACTTCGGCGTCGGTCAGGCCGGTGACGAAGTCGGTCTGCGCGCCGGGGCGGGCGGTCGCGATCACCTTCGTGCCACGGGCGGCGGCGAGCTGCACGGCCAGCGAACCCACTCCGCCGGAGGCGCCGGAGATCAGCAGCGTCTCGCCCTCGGCCAAGGCCACCGCGTCCAGGCTCACCAGGGCAGTGGCCCCGGCCACGCCCAGCGCACCCGCCTCCCCCGCCTTCAGGCCCGCGGGGATGCGGGTGACTCCGTGTCCGGCGGGCACGGTGACGTACTGGGCCAGCGACCCGGCGCCCAGGTACGGCTTCAGCACGACGCCGAAGACCGCCTCGCCGACCGCGAAGCCCTCCACGCCCTCGCCGAGCGCCTCGACGGTGCCCGCGAAGTCCTGGCCGAGGACCAGCGGGTACCGGTGCTCCATGAACGCCTGCGTGTAGCCGGCGGCGGCGGCGATGTCGATGCCGTTCAGTGAGGCGGCGGCCACCTTGACCAGCACTTCCCCGGCCTCCGGGCGAGGAGTGTCCACCTCGGTCACGGCCGGGGCCGAGGGGACGGATTCCAGCGTTACGGCACGCATGACTACACCCTTCGATTAAGTGGGCCGGGCGGCCCAGTTTCACTGTCACTCACCGTACACCGGAACCGGCCCGGGCGTTCCACTTGGGTAGAGTGGGCGCATGACCTCGCCACCTTCCGACCGGACACCGGGCCAACAACCCGGCACGGGACTGCGCACCGACGCCGAGCGCAACCGCTGCCGCATCCTGGCCGCCGCCCGCCGCCTCTACGCCACCGAAGGGCTCGGCGTCTCCATGGCCTCCGTCGCCCGCGAGGCAGGCGTCGGCAAAGCCACCCTCGGCCGGCGCTTCGTCACCCGGGAGGAACTCGTCAACGCGGTCTTCACCGACCGCATGGACGCCTACGCCGACGCTGTCACCGAGGCACTCGCCGACCCCGACCCCTGGCACGGCTTCATCGGCTACCTCCACGCCGTCTGCGCCATGCAGGCCGCCGACCGTGGCTTCGCCGACGTCCTGACCATGACCTTCCCCGCCGCCAAGGCCCTGGAGGCCCGCCGCGCCGAGGCGTACGACCGGCTGCTCGAGCTCATCACCCGCGCCAAGAACAGCGGACACCTGCGCGACGACTTCACCCACCAGGACGTCGTCATCCTGCTCATGGCCAACGCCGGCGTCATCGCCGCCACCGGCGACGCCGCCCCCGACACCTGGCGCCGCCTCGTCGGCCACATGCTCCGCTCCTACGCCGCCCCCGACGCACCGATCCCCGCGCTGCCCGAAGCCCCAAGGCCCACTGCTCTCTACCGCGCCATGGTCCGCCTCTCACGAACCGGCCCGGGACAGCACACCTGATATGGAGTGGGTGGGTGTCAAAAGGGCGTGCGGGATCCTGCCCGCCTGCCCTCCGCCGGGAGCTGTCGTTCAACGCGCCGGGCAGGCGCGAACCCTTCCAGGCACGGAGGGCGACCGCGCTGCGGCGCTGGTCCTGAAGAAGGGCCGAAAGCCGCTCAACCGCCTGTGGGCGGGCAACCTTCGCGCACGCCGTCCGGGTCCCTCCCGTTGATCTCCATCAACGCACGTGCCGCAGCCGAGCAGCCGGGCCTACTCGAAGTTGCGGGCTCCGGAGGAGAAGAAGAAGTACGACGTCACCGAGTACAACCCGTCCGTCGCGGGCGCGGCGGGCGAGATGATCTCCGACTCGGTGGATCTGAACCGCTTCTTCACGGCGCTGCCCTGTGGTGGAAAGCGCACCCGGCCTACGACGAGGGCCAGGCGCTGGCGCCATTCTCGCCGGCGACCAGGTCGTCGTTCACGGGCGCGTTTGAGTGGGGCCCTACCCCGGTCCCGGCCGAGATCGTCACCGAGTTCGCCGGGCACAAGGTCGCGGCTCGGCCGGTCGCCGCATCCGAGGCCGCATGCCCTTCTGACTCCGGCATCGTCAAGAACAACGACAAACGCCGCGCCCGCCTGGACACCATGCGCAGCCTGTTGCCGCGCACGGACCGCACCGGACGGCCGGTACCCCGGGTCCGCCCGTCACCAGCGCCGTCGGCACCCCCTGGAGCCCGGCGAGGACGACACCGCCGTTTCGCCCGCTCCTGTGCCCACCACACCAGCGGGCCCGGCAGCCGGCCTCAATCCACCTGACGGCCGACCGCCGCAGTCGTCCGGCTGTACGGTTCTCCCGGCGGCAAGATCGCGTTCCTCGTCTGGCCGTACGCACGACAGGAGGAGGCGTTCTCGATGGGGACCGTTGTGCACGTCCCGCAGACCCGGGACATGATCGGGGACGAGCTTTCCGGAGACGAGGCGCTCACCGCGCTGAGGCAATACGGCGGCCGCCGACTGCTCCTCGACGCGTTCGCCCGGTTCCGCTACGCCGACGGCTTCACCAACTCCCGTTCGCTCGCCTTCCAAGTGGTCCTCGGCCTGGTGCCGTTCACCATCGCGCTGATCGGCGTGGCCACCACCGTGCACACGCAGAGCGTGGGGCGGATTATCGAACTCACCCTGGGACAGATCGTGCCGGGCGCCAGTGCGAGTCTGGTCGAGGACGCTGTGGACGCCACCGCGCGCAGCGCCGGCTCCGGAGTCTGGAACGCCGTCGCCATGTGGCTGGGGCTGGCCTTCGCCGTACTCAACCTCGCCTCGGCGATGGGGCAGGTCGAGCGAGGCGCCAACCGCATCTACGGCATCGAACGCGACCGGCCGTTCATGCCCAAGTACGGACGATCCCTGCTCCTGGCCCTCACAGCGGGCATGCCGATGGTCCTGGGATTCCTCGTGCTCGTCGCGGGCGATGCCATCGGCAACGCGGTCGTGGAAGCCCTCGGCTGGCCCCGGGAGTGGCTCGACTGGTGGCGGCCCCTCGAAGTGCCACTGGGCACGGTCCTCGCCTGGGCCGCATCGGCAGTGATCTTCCGCTGGGCTCCACGCAGGGACCAGCCGGGCTACACGTGGCTCGCGTTCGGTTCCGCGGTCCACCTGGTCCTATGGATCACCGCCACGTGGCTACTGGCGCTCTACGTCGCCAAGAGCGGATCATTCGGCGCCGTGTACGGACCGCTGACGGCGTTCGTGGCCCTGCTGCTGTGGGCCAACCTGACCGGTGTGGCACTGTTCCTGGGCATCGCGTTCGCCGCACAACTCGAAGCGGCCCGGGCCGGAATCACCGACGCCGTGCACCCGGACCCAGGATCCGGGCCATGACCCCCACCCGCGACAATGTGGTGCGGGCCGAGCCTCACTGACGTGAGCCGCGCGGGCCGACCAGGACAGCGCGGGCTGCCGTGCGGATCCCCGTGCCCGGCCACGACCTGGGTGGCCGGGTTTACCGCCCACGACACGGAGTTCGGGCTCGGCGGCAACTCCCCGGGCGACACCGCCTTCGGCGACACAAGGCGCAATGGAAGCCGAAACGGCCCGCCGCGGAAAACGGAAAGGTGTCTCCAAGGGCGCTGCCTCCTGGCGTTGCCGCCACCATCCGTCGACGCGGTCTGCTGGTTCGCGTTCCCGGGAGAGCGCCCGGGCCATCGCCACCGGCATGCGCGCACTGGGCGCACGGTGGCCGTGGTCGCGGCGACATGGCTCACCGCGGCGTCACTCGGGCGGGCAAGACACGACGTGGTCGTGCTGGAGCGCCACCCCACCCTGTACAACCTTCCGCGTGCCGAGGGTTTCAGCGGCGGCCCCGCCAGGAGCAGGCCGCTGTTCCCCTGACGGGTACGGAGACGCTGAGCACCGCGCCGGAGGCCGCGGTCGGGCTCTTCACCCCGTACCGAGCCGTGGTGACGATGAGGCGGTTGTCTCTGGGGTGCAGGCACACCGACGTGGGGTGCGGGGCGGGCACGGACCAGGGTGTGGAGCAGGCGGCCGTCGTGATGGTACCGGCGGATCGCGCCGGCGCCCCACATCGCGACCCACAGGCAGCCCTCGGCGTCGACGGTCATTCCGTCGGGGCTTCCTTCGCCGTCCCCCAGTCGGGCGAAGGTCTGCGGGCCGCCGGAGAGGTCGCCGGAGACGGGGGCGACGCGGCAGCGGAGGATGGTGCCGGCGGCGGTGTCGGCGAGATACATGGTCGTGCCGTCGGCGGTGAACGCCGGGCCGTTGGCGATGGTCAGGCCGTCGAGGACGCGTACGACCGTGCCGTCGGGGTCCGTTCGGTAGAGGGAGCCCGCGCCGTGCGTGCCGTCGTAGGCCATGCTGCCGGCCCAGAAGCGGCCGGCGGGGTCGGCGACGCCGTCGTTCATCCGGCTGGGGACCGGGGTGCGGTCCTCGGGTCGGTCGAGCCATTCCAGTGCGCCGTCGGCGGTGAGCAGTGCGATCCGGTGCCCGCGGCCGCGATCCACGCGTCCGGCCGGTCGTCAACCGGCGCGACGGCGCCCAACGGCACGTCGGTCCGGGCCACTTGGCGTGGGTCGGGTCCGTCGTCGTCGCGCAGTTCGAAGAGCCGGCCGCTGAGGTTGTCGACGTACACGTACCGGCCGTCGAACCAGCGGCCGCCCTCCGCGAGTTCGTACGCTCCGTCCACGACGACCGTCGCATGCGCTGCCGTGAAGGTCATGAGGAGTCTCCTGGTCAGCGAATCGTCGTGCCGTCGGGCTGGTCGAACAGACCGAGTTCGTCGTGGGTGGGAAGGCCCTCCCAGTCGCCGCGGGTGGCGACGGCGAAGGCGGCGGTGGTGACTGCTCGGTGCAGACGGGTGGGGATGTCGGCGCCGTGGAGGAGTCCGGACAGGTATCCGGCGACGAAGGCGTCGCCCGCGCCGACCAGATCGACCACGTCGACCTGTCGCGCCGCGCAGTCGGTCGTCCCGTCGGCGGTGAAGCTGGTCGCGCCGTGTGCGCCACGCTTGACCACCACCTCGTTGACGCCTGCCGCCAGGATGCTGTGCACGGCCTGGGATTCGCCCGCGTCGGGCCGTTCCAGCACCAGCGGCAGCTCGTCCTCGGAGGCGATGAGCAGGTCGGTGTGGGCCAGCAGCGGCCGGAGCGCGGTGCGGGCGCGGTCAGTGGTCCACAGCCGGGAGCGGTAGTTGACGTCGAGGCAGACGGTGATCCCGGCGTCACGGGCGGTCGTGGCGGCGGCCAGGACCGCCTCGGCCGCCGACGGACTGAGCGCCGGCGTGATACCGGTCAGATGCAGGATCCGGGATCCGGAGGCCAGCGCGGGCAGTATGTCGGCCGGTGAGACGGCCGAACCCGCCGATCCGGCACGGTAGTAGCTGACTCGGGTGAGCGTGCCCAGACGGGGTTCGGTCAGCAGCAGTCCCGTGGGCCGGCCGGTGTCGTCGGTGACCGCGTGGTCGGTGTCGACGCCCTCGGCGCGCAGTGTGCGCCGTACCAGTGCGCCGAGTTCGTCCGCACCGACCCGGCCGGCCCAGCGCACCCGGTGGCCGAGCCGGGCGAGGCCGATGGCGACGTTGGACTCGGCTCCCGCAACGGACAGGCCGAGGGTGCCGCCGAGCCGCAGCACGCTGTGGGCCCGGAGCGCCGCCATCGTCTCGCCGAAGGTCACCACTTCGGGCGGGGCCTGGACGGCCGGAGTCGTCACGGCGTCTCCCCTGCGGCCACCGTGCGGAACACGGCCGCGCGGGCGCGGAGTTGGTCCAGGTCGCCGCCGTCGGCCGCGTCCCCGACGAGGGGCGAGCCGACGCCGACGGCGATGGCGCCACGGTCCAGGTAGTCGCGGGCGGCCTGTGCGTCCACTCCGCCGACGGGCACGAAGGGCACGTCGGGGAAGGGGTCGCGCAGGGCCCGCAGATAGTCGGGGCCGCCGAGAGTGCCGGGGAAGAGTTTGACCGCCGCGGCGCCTCGTGCGAGGGCTGTTTCCACCTCGGTCGGCGTCAGGGCTCCCATCAGTACGGGTACGCCGTAGGACTCCAGCCCGTCGACCAGTGCCGGGGTGACGAGATACGACGCTCCGGCGTCCACGGCGCGGGCGGCGTCCGCGGCCGAGCGCACCGTTCCGGCGCCGAGGAGTGCGTCGGGGCCCAGTTCGGTACGCGCCTGCCTGATCACTGTCAGGGCGTCAGCGGTGGTCAGTGAGACCTCGATGGCCGCGATGCCCTCTTCGGTGAGGGCACGTACGGTGCGCAGGGCCGCGGCGGGATCCTTGCCACGTACGATCGCCAACAGGCGGTGGGCTCGGAGGGATTCCACCAGGTTCATGGGAGCGGGCTCTCCTTGGGCATGGCTTGGGCGTGGGGTTCGGGGGGCCGGGCCGACGATGGTCACCATTCGGTGAACGCCCCGTCGGCGCCCCGCCATACGGGATTGCGCCAGCGATGTCCGGTCTCGGCGGCGCGGCGTACCGCCTTCTCGTCGATCTCGACGCCGAGACCCGGGCGGGACCCGGAGACGGCGTAGCCGCCCTCGAAACGCAAGGGTTCGGGGTCCATCACGTACTCCAGCAGGTCGCACTGCTGGTTGTAGTGGATGCCCATGCTCTGTTCCTGGATGAGGAAGTTCGGTACGGCGAAGGCGATCTGCAGGCTGGCGGCCAGGGCGATCGGGCCGAGGGGGCAGTGGGGAGCCATGGCGACGTCGTACGTCTCGGCCATGGCCGCGATGCGGCGGACCTCGGAGATGCCGCCGGCGTGCGAGAGGTCGGGCTGGGCGACGGCGATGCCGCTGGTCATGACCTCGCGGAAGTCCCAGCGGGAGTAGAGGCGTTCGCCGGTCGCGAGCGGAATGCTCGTGGACTCCACCAGGCTGCGGAGGTGGCCCGAGTGTTCCGGCAGGACGGGCTCCTCGACGAACAGCGGGTGCAGCGGTTCCAGCAGGGGCAGCAGGCGGCGCGCCATGGCGGTGGAGACCCGGCCGTGGAAGTCGACGGCGATGTCCCGCTCGTCGCCGAGCACTTCGCGGACGGCCGCGACCCGTTCGACGACCTCGGCGGTGCGTGCGGGGGTGCCGATCGCGGCGAGTTCGGCCGAGGCGTTCATCTTCACGGCGGTGAAGCCCGCCTTCATCTGTTCCTCGGCCAGCTCGGCGACGTCGCTGGGGCGGTCTCCGCCGATCCAGGCGTACATCCGGACGCGGTCGCGTACCGGGCCGCCGAGGAGGCGGTGCACCGGGACGCCGTAGGTCTTGCCGGCGATGTCCCACAGGGCCTGGTCGATGCCGGCGACGGCGCTGGAGAGGATGGGGCCGCCGCGGTAGAAGCCGCCCTTGGTGAGTACCTGCCAGTGGTCCTCGATGCGCAGCGGGTCCCGGCCGACGAGGTAGTCGGCCATTTCGTGGATCGCGGCGCGTACGGTCTCGGCGCGGCCCTCGATCACGGGCTCGCCCCAGCCGGTGACGCCCTCGTCGGTGGCGACGCGCAGGAACAGCCAGCGCGGAGCCACCAGGAACGTCTCAAGTGCGGTTATCTTCAAGGAGCTTCCTTCGGCAGCGTGTCGGTCACGACGTCGTCCCCGTCTCCCCCGTCGTCCCCGTCTCCCCCGTCGTCCCCGGCACGCACAGCCGCCAGGTCGTCAGAGGCCTGCGCCAGGAGTGACTCGACGGCAGCCACGGCGGCGTCCGGATCGCCCGCTTCGACAGCGTCGAGCAGTTCCTGGTGCACGGGGATGGAGTCGGAGAAGTGCCGGGCGCCGTGCACGATCCGGTCGCGAACGCGCAGGCCGGCCTCGATGACGACCTCCATCCGGCTGAGCAGTTCGTTGTGGGCCGCGTCCAGCAGCGCGCGGTGGAAGGCCAGGTCCGCCTCGACCATCGCGTCCGCGTCCGTCCCTGCCGCCGCCATCGATTCGAGGGCCTGGCGCATCGCGTCCAGGTCGGCTGTGGTGCGGCGAACCGCGGCGAAGCGGGCTCCCGCGGGCTCCACTATCGCGCGGACCTCGGCGAGGTCCTCCAGGAAGCCTTCGGTCGGATCGCTGCTGCCCTGCCAGCGCAGCAGGTCGCTGTCGAGGAGGTTCCAGTCGGCGCGGGGCCGGATGGTCGTACCGCGTTTCTGCTTCGACTCGAGCAGGCCCTTGGACGCCAGCACGCGCAGCGCCTCGCGCACGACCGTCTTGCTGACGCCGAGCTCGGTCTCGAACTTCACCGGGTCCACGACGGAGCCCGGAGGGTAGTCGCCGCGGATGATGCGCCGGCCCAGTTCCTCCACGGCCTGGCCGTGCAGCCCCCTGGCGGGATGGGTCACCACGTTCTCCGTTTCCGTTCAGATCCTGTCGGCGCATGCCCGGCATGGTGTGCGCCGCTCACGAGGACTCCTTCATGACGCTCCATCCTCCATCGACCACCAGGCTCGCTCCGGTCACATAGGAGGCGTCCGCCGATGCCAGGAAGGCTACGGCCGAGGCCACCTCCTCCGGCTGCCCGAACCGCTTGGCCGCCGTGGCCGCCACGCTGCGCGCCCTGTCGGGCTCCGGGATCCCCTCCCACGCGGCGGTGAGGATGGGGCCGGGCAGCACCGTGTTGACCCGGATGTCGGGCCCGTACTCGACGGCCAACTGCCGCCCCAGCGAGCACAGCGCGCCCTTCGCGGCAGCGTAGGCGGCATGGCCGGGCAGGCCGAAGACCGCGTGCACCGAGGAGGTGAGGACGACGGACCCCGATGCCTCGCGCAGCATGGCCGCGAAGGTCTTCATCCCGCGCCAGGCCGGCTTGAGCAGCACGGCCATCTGACCGTCCCACTCGGCCTCGCTCAGCTCGTGGGCGGGCTTGTTCAGCTGGGAGAAGGCGTTGCTGTGCAGTACGTCCAGCCGCCCGTGATGCTCGTCCACGTGACGGGCCAGGTTCTCCCAGTCGGCGGCCGAGGTCACGTCGCAGCGTACGTACTCCGCCCGTCCCCCGCTCTCCACGATGCCCGTCGCGAGCGCCTTGCCCGCCGCGTCGTCCACGTCCGTGACCACGACGTTCGCGCCCTCGTCGGCGAGCCTTCGAGCCGTGGCCGCGCCGATTCCGTGCGCGGCGCCGGTGATCACCGCCACGCGCCCCGCCATCCTGTGGCACTCCGTCATCGCGTGTGTCTCCCCTCTGATGCCTGTACCCACCATAGCTGTTTCAATTAATTATGAATATATCTTGACGGCGTGGCGATGCCGCTCCAAGACTGACCGGCATGCATCAGGCACCTTCAGTACCGATCGACGCCCGGCGGCGCCTGCGCCCGGCCGGAATCGCCTTCGGAGGCGACTACAACCCCGAGCAGTGGCCCGAGGAGGTGTGGGCCGAGGACGTCGCGCTGATGAAGGAGGCGGGCGTCTCCATGGTGACGGCCGGGATCTTCTCGTGGGCCAAGGTGGAACCGCGGCCCGGGGAGTACGACTTCACCTGGTTCGACCGGGTCATGGACAACCTCACCGGGGCGGGTGTGGCCGTATGCCTGGCCACCATGACGGCGTCCCCGCCGCCGTGGCTGTCCCGGCTGCACCCCGAGATCCTCCCCGAGACCTCCGACGGCCGCCGGATGTGGCCCGGCGGACGCCAGCACTACTGCCCCTCCAGCGCCGTGTACCGCAAGTACGCCGCGCGCCTCGTCGAGCGACTGGCCACCCGGTACGCCGACCATCCCGCGCTGGAGATGTGGCACATCGGCAACGAGTACGGCTGCCACACCCCGCAGTGCTGGTGCGACGAGTCGGCCGCCGACTTCCGGCGCTGGCTGTCCGACCGGTACGGCGACATCGAGGCACTCAACGACGCCTGGTCGACGGCCTTCTGGGCCCAGCGTTACGACACCTTCGACGAGGTGCTGCCGCCACGGCTCGCGCCCACCTTCCCCAACCCCGCCCAGCAGCTGGACTTCGCCCGGTTCTCCGACGACGCGCTGCTCCAGTGCTGTCTGACCGAGAAGGCGGTGCTGCGGCGGATCACCCCGGACGTGCCCGTCACGACGAACTTCATCGGCGTGCACAAGCCCGTCGACGCCTTCCGGTGGGCGGCCGAGGAGGACGTCGTCTCGGTCGACGTCTACCAGGACCCGCACGACGAGGACACCCACGTCTCGGCGGGGTTCATCTTCGACGTCACCCGCTCCGCCCGCGCCGGCCAGCCGTGGATGCTGCTGGAGCAGGCGCCCAGCGCGGTGAACTGGCGTGACCGCAACGGGCCCAAGCCGCCGGGGCGGATGCGGCTGTGGAGCTGGCAGGCGGTCGCCCAGGGCGCGGACGCGGTGCTGTACTTCCAGTGGCGCCAGTCCCGGGGCGGTGCCGAGAAGTACCACTCGGCGATGGTCCCGCACGGCGGCACCGACACCCGTACGTTCCGTGAAGTGAGCGAACTGGGCCGCGAGTTGGCCTCCGTGCCGCAGATCGCCGGCACCCGCTCCACCGCCGAGGTCGCCCTCGTGCTGGACTGGAACAGCTGGTGGGCCCTGGAGCTGGACTCGCACCCGTCCACCGCGCTGAACCAGGTGGAGATCGCGCTCGCCCACTACCGGCCGCTGTTCGAGGCCGGGATCGCCTGCGATGTCGTACCCCCCGACCGCGACGTGTCCGGCTACCGCCTCGTCGTCGCGCCCAACCTGTACCTGCTGAAGGAACAGGACGCCGAACGCCTCACCGAGTTCGTACGCGGCGGCGGCCACCTGCTGGTCTCCTTCTTCTCCGGCATCGTCGACGAGTGCGACCGCGTCCACCTGGGCGGATATCCCGCTCCGCTGCGTGAGGTACTGGGCCTGCGCGTCGAGGAGTTCTGGCCGCTGGCGGAGCAGGAGACGGTCGACATCCGGCACTCGGACGGCACGGTCAGCCGCGCCGACCTGTGGTCGGAGGCCGTCGTGCCCGAAGGAGCCCAGGCGGTGGCCGAGTTCGGATCCGGGCAGCTTGCAGGGCAACCGGCCGTCACCCGGCACTCCTTCGGCGAGGGAAACGCGTGGTACGTCGCGACGCGTCTCGCGCCGGAGGCCATGCGGGCCCTGACCGACGCCGTGTGCCGTACGGCGTCCGTCGCCTCCGTACTCCCCGGGCTTCCCGAGCACGTCCAGGCGACCGTGCGCGAGGGCGGGGACGGACGGTTCGTCTTCCTGCTGAACCACGGTCAGGACGAGGTGGAGATCAGGCTCCCCGCGCCGATGACCGACGCCCTGGCCCAAGGGGCTGCTCCCACCGACCGCGTCACGCTGCCGGCAGCCGGAGTAGCCGTACTGATCGAGCCGTAGACAGTCGATCGAGCGGTAGACAAAGGAACACAAAGGACACACCTCACCACCCTCGCGGAGGTCTGTGCTGCGCTGGAGTGCCGGAGCGGCCGGGTCACTGGCCGCACTCCCGGCCCTCACCGCCTGCGGCGAGACCGTCGGAGCCGCCCGCACGCCCCGGCAGCAACCCACACGCCCCGGCCAGAAGGTCACACTCGTCTTCTGGACCTGGGTGCCGATGCAGAAGACCGTCGACCTGTGGAACCGGACGCACCCCGACATCCAGGTCGAGATGCAGACCAGCTGACGGCCGGGAACCCCCCGGACCTGGCGCAGGTCGAGTACCACGAGCTTCCCGGCTTCATGCTGGTCAACGGACTGACGGACCTGAGCGCGTACGGTGCCGACGAGCTGCGCGACAGCTACGTGCCGTGGCAGTGGAACCAGGGCGTCTTCGACGGGCGGGTCCGTACCATCCCGCAGGCGTCGGGCCCGATGGGCCTCTTCTACCGCCAGGACCTCTTCAAGAAGTGGGGCATCGAAACACCCGCCACCTGGGCCGAGTTCGAACAGGCCGCCCGCGTGGTCAAGGCCCGCGGCGGCGGCGCCCGACTGTGCACGTTCGCACCCAACCAGCCCAGCTGGTTCGCCGCGATGTGCTGGCAGCGTGGTGCGCGGTGGATACGGACCGAAGGCGACGACTGGGTCGTCGACATGGACGGCGACCTTTCTCGTGAGGTGGCCGACTTCTGGGAGCGGATGGTCCGCGACGACCTCGTGTTCGTCGGGCCCGACATGTCCAGCGCCTGGTTCCGGCAGGTCCAGACCGGGCAGATCTCCGCCTGGGTCGGGCCGCAGTGGGGCGATGCCATGCTGCGCAGCAACGCACCCGGCACCAAGGGGAAGTGGCGGGTCGCTCCCCTGCCGCAGTGGGCTCGGGGAGAGAACTCCTCCGCCAACTGGGGCGGATCGTCCACCGCCGTCCTCCAGGGCACGCGCCACCCACGGGAGTCACTGCGGTTCGCGCACTGGGTCAACACCGACCCCAAAGCCGTCGACCTGAACATCTCGGTCTGCTACGGCTGGCCCGCCGCCACCGGCATCTTCCGCGGATCGGCGCTCGACAAGCCCGACCCGTTCTTCGGCGGCCAGCGGTACAACGACGTGTTCACCGCGTCCGACCGGGCCATCGACACCTCCTGGAAGTGGTCGCCCACCACGGACGCCGACTTCTTCCGGCTCGGGGACTCCTTCGGCGCCGCCATAGCCGGAAACGGCACGCTCGCCTCGTCGCTGGCCGCCCGCTCCTGCTCCTCCTGGCCCCCGGCGGCGGCCACTGGCTCGGCCTCCAGCAGGTCGGCCACCGTGCACCCCAGCGCCGCGCAGATCTTGTCCAGGTCCTCCAGCCGCACCGTCACCGGAGTGCCGCCCCACAGGGCGGCGACCTTGCTCAGCGACGGCGTGAACCCCACCTTCGCGAACGCCGCCTGCAGGTCGACCGGCCGCCAGATGTCGCGCTTGGCCGCTGCCCAGCGCAGATTCCACTTCACCGCAAACTCCCCCTATCCGCGACCAGCCGCTGCCCGGCCCGCGCCGCCGACTGCCGCCAGCGGTCCGCCTGCTCGGGATCGGCCTGGGCCGTTGCCAGGTAATTGACCGTCGTAGTCGTCCAGGTATGTCCGAGCATCCGCTGCACCTCCCACAACGTCATGCCGCGCTCGTAGTTCTGGGTGGCGCACGCGTGCCGCAGCAGATGCGGGAACAACTCCGGCACCGGCCCCGGCAGATACAGCCGCGACGCCGACTTCAGCGCCCGCCGGAACGTCGCCGGGACGATCGCCGGCGCGATCGGAAGGTTCAGCGCCGCCACCGGCTTCGGCAGCCGCTCGGAGGGAAACAGCGGCGCTGCGGGATGCTCCGGATCGTCCTGGAACAGGCCGCGGACCTCCTCCACGTACCACCACAGCAGCTCGCGGCCCTCCTCGAACAGGAACGCCTCCCGCGGCCTCGGACCGGACCCGCGAGCTCCCTTGCCCTGGACCACATATCGGCCCAGCGGCCCGACTCCCAGTGCACGTCCCCGAGCGCCACGCCACACAGCTCCGCAGCCCGCACCCCGGACACGTAGGCGATCTTCGCCATGACGTAGTCCCGGCACGCCACCGCCTCCTTACGGGTCTGCGGCAAAGCATTCCGCCACGCGGTGAAGAACTCCCGCATCGCCCGCTGCGACGGAGGCACCCGCAACCCGAAATCGCCGCGGTGACGGGGCCGGTTGAACGGATCGACCGGCGACTCCACGACCGCCCCGAACAGACGATGGATCTCTCCGGCGTACCGCTGCTCCAGAAACGCGAAGTACGCGTCGATCTTGCTGATCTTCGCAAGGACCGTCGACCGGGCACGCTTGCCCGGACCCGCGAAGTAGCGGTCCAACGCGGCCGGCGTGAGCTGCCACGGCACGACGTCGTAGTGCTCGCACAGCTCGATCACCGGCTTGACCAGCTGGTCGATCGACGACGGCATCAACCCTGCCGCATCCCGCGCCCAGCGCCACCCACCTCTTCCCGAAAGGATCTTGCTGTGACCAGCATCGCCATTGTCGGAGCCGGCCCCCAGATGGGCCTGGCCATCGCCCGCACCTTCGGCTCCCAGGGCTTCGACGTCGCCCTGATCTCCCGTAACCGCAACAAGCTCGACAGCCTCGTCAGCAAGCTTGCGGCCGAGAGCATCACCGCCACCCCGTTCCCCGCGGACGTGCTCGACCGCGACGCGCTCACCCAGGCCCTCAAGGATGCGGCCGCACACTTCGGCGGGATCGGCGTCCTGGAATACTCCCCGGTGGGGACGTTCGGCGTCACCACGCTGACCGCTCCGGCCACCACCGAACCCTCGGACGTGGAGTTCGAGATGAACTTCCAGCTGTACGGCGCTATCGCCGCCACCCAGGCGGTACTGCCCGCGATGCGCGAGGCCGGCGCCGGCACCCTGCTCTACACCACCGGCGCCGGCTCGATATGGCCCGACCCGCGGGTCGCCAACGTCAACGCCGCCGCCGCGGCGCTGCGCAACTGGGTGACGAACCTGCACAAGGAGCTGGCCGACGCCGGCACCGGCATCCAGGCCGCACACGTCGGCATCGACTCGTCGATCGGCGTCTCCGTCATCCCCGGCGTGGAGGCGGCCCGGCCCGAGCAGATCACTCCCCTCTACTGGGAACTGCACACCACCAAGCGAGACGAGGCCGAGCTCGTCTTCAAGCTCGACGACGGCTTCCCCCGCGGCTGACAGCCCACCGAGCCGTACCCGCCCCCTCATCGAACCCTGATCACGCCGCGGCGTTCCGGTCCGCGGCGCGATCAAGGAGGGGGGTTCCGCTCCACTGGACATTGCCGACCGCCCCGTTCGCGACCTCCGGCGTCATGAAGGCCACCAAGTACCGTGCACTGGCGCGGACGTGCACGCGCCGATGCTCGGCAACCCCACCGCTGACAAGCACGGCCGCCCGACATCGCCCGCTTCATCTTCCTCGCAGACGGCGCCCTCGACTTTTTCGTCGACTGGAACGCCGCCGTCGTCTCCACCGCGGCCCTGCTGCGGGCCGAGGCCGGACGCGCCCCCACGACCGGGATCTACGCGAACTCAGCCGATGGCTTTCTTTTTCGGCGATCAATTCGGCGGAGCGGTCGGAGGCCGAAGAGAAGGGGTGGTGGCAGCTTGCTGAGTGGCTGCCCAGGAGGCGAGCAGGTGCAGGGCTTCTTGGGAAGGTGAGCCGGGCTCGGCGGTGTAGATGATGAGGGTGAGGCCGAGTTCGGCGGCCATGACCAGGGACTCCCAGGAAAGGGTGAGGTCGCCGACGACGGGGTGGTGGAACCGTTTGGAACCGGTGCCGTGATGAGTCACGTTGTGGGCGACCCAGCGGGTGCGGAGGGCGTCACATCGAGTGGACAGCTCACCGACGAGGTCGTGCAGGCCCTTGTCGTGCGGATTGCTGCCGGCCTCGGTGCGCAGCAGGTCCACGGTCATGCCGGCGGCGCGGTCCCAGTCCGGGTAGAAGCGGCGGGCCGCGGGATCCAGGAACTGGTAGCGGGCCAGGTTCGGCGGTTGGACGTGGCCCGTGTACAAGTCGGTGAAGAAGGCACGGGCGAGCTGATTGGCAGCGAGCACGTCCAGGCGGCCGTTGACGACAAACGCCGGCCCGGCTGTGACGGCGTCCAGGGGTCCAGGGGTCCACTGCAGGCTCTTGTGCAAGGTCCGCTGCCTGCCGGAGCGCCGTCGGGGACGGGCGAGGGTGTCGGATCCCTCCTGAGCCTGGGCCAGGTGGAGCAGGTGAGCTCGTTCGGCGTCATCCAGCTGGAGGGCGCGGGCGATCGCTTCGAGCACGGCCGGTGAGACACCGGCGAGATTGCCGCGCTCCAGCTTGGCGTAGTACTCGACGCTGACGTCGGCCAGCGCGGCAACCTCGCTGCGGCGCAGACCCGTAACGCGGCGCCTGGTGCCGGCCGGCAGGCCGGCCTGCTCCGGGGTGATCTTTGCTCGCCGCGAGGTCAAGAACTCGCGGGCTACGTCACGGTTGTCCACAACACGACCGTACGGCCGGGTCCGGCAGGTTGGGGTGTACTGCCAGTACACCCCTCACCAGTAACTCGCTGCGCGCGCGGAAGGGGGCTTGCATGGATGACATGGTGCTTTCCGCTTCGCCGTCAACGGTGGCGCGGCGGGTGCCCCCGCCCGGACGGTTCCGTCCGGGACACGGACACGGACGCGGGTGAGGTCAGGGGCGACACCGCGCAGCAGCCGATCGGTCCCTCAGATCGCACGCAGGACGGCCGAACGAGCCCGAGGACATGATTCGGGGCCGCAGGCACCGGTACACGCACAGCAAGTGAAGCAAGAAAAGCAAGGAGATCCAGGTATGCGTGGCGTAGTCATGTACAAGGCCGGAGACGTCCGGGTCGAGGACCGTGACGACCCGAAGATCATCGAGCCCACCGACGCCGTCGTCCGGCTGACCGCGACCTGCATCTGCGGCTCCGACCTGTGGCCCTACCGCGGGGTCGAGCCCGCCGATCACACGGCCATGGGACATGAGTACGCGGGCGTGGTCGAGGAAGTCGGCCCCGACGTGAAGAGCGTCAAGGTCGGCGACTTCGTCGTCGGGTCGTTCGTGATCTCCGACAACACCTGCGAGATCTGCCGCTCCGGCTACCAGTCCGGCTGCGTGCACCGTGAATTCGTGGCGCAGGCGATCGGCACCCAGGCCGAGAAGGCGCGTATCCCCCACGCGGACGGCACCCTGGTGGCCACGCCGGGGCAGCCGGACCCGGAGCTGATCCCCTCGCTGCTGGCCGCCTCCGACGTGCTCGGCACCGGCTGGTACGGCGCCGTCGCGGCCGAGGCCGGCCCCGGAAAGACGGTAGCCGTCGTCGGCGACGGCGCGGTCGGCCTGATGGCCGTCCTCGCTGCCAAGCAGCTGGGCGCGGAGCGGATCATCGCGATGTCCCGTCACCCCGAGCGACAGGAGCTGGCCAAGTTCTACGGCGCGACCGACATCGTCGAGGAGCGCGGAGACGAGGGCGTCGCGAAGATCAAGGAACTCACGGGCGGGCTCGGCGCGCACTCGGTGGTGGAGGCCGTCGGCACCCAGGAGTCGACCATGCAGGCGATCAACTCCACCCGCCCGGCGGCCACCTGGGCTTCGTCGGCGTGAACTACGACGTCACGATCCAGGGCATCGAGCTGTTCTTCGCCGGCATCCACGTGGAGGGCGGCCCCGCCCCGGTGCGCCGGTTCCTGCCCGACCTGATCCAGCTCATCTGGGACCGCAAGATCGACCCCGGCAAGGTCTTCGACCTCGCCCTGCCGCTGGACGAGGCCGCCGAGGGTTACAAGGCCATGGACGAGCGGCGCGCCACCAAGGTGCTCCTCACCCTCTGACCGACGCCGGCCGCACTCCCGGCCCGCCCCCCCTATCGCAGCACCGGGGCGGACCGGCACCTTCACTCACTCGCCCTCGGCAGTGCAGCACCGATTCGCTCTCGGCGCCGGTGACGTCGGCGAACGCTACTTCGGGCGGGAGAGCCCTCCGCCCTGCGCTACATCGATCCTCCGCGGTCCGGCGCACGCGCTGAGTCCTCAGTCCTGGGCGGGGATGTCGAGGGCGGTCCCGTACAGGCGGGAGACCCGGATCAGGATCACCATGCGCCGGTCGGGCAGCGGCTGCTCGCCGGGGGCCGCCCCGTCGGCCGGGTCCACTATCTCCGCCCCGCCCTCCGCCACGGCGAACGACCAGACGTCCGGGCCGCTGACGTGCAGTGAGGCGTGCGGGTTGCGGCGCAGCTGGCGGACCTTGAGGCGGTCGGCGGTGGAGGAGACGCGCAGTATGCGCTCCTCGGCGTTCCAGTCGTAAACGACGGTCGACAGGTGCGGGTGGCCGGTGCTCCTGACGCTCGCGAGTACGCCGAACTGCTGCTGCCGCAGCAGCTCGGAGAGCTCCTGGTCGGTGAGCACGCGGGGGGCCGGGCTGTCGTTCTTGGTGGTGTCGGTGGTGGTGTCGGTGGTGGTGTTCTCGCTCATGGGGATCAGCCTTTCGTGACCGGGGTGTGGGTGGGTGAGAGGGCGGGTCAGACGGCTGTGGCGGGGGCGGGAGCCGGTGTGTCGGCGGCCGGCTCCTGGGCGGCCTGCCGCTCGGGACGGCGCAGCATGGTGAAGGCGACGGCGAAGGCGATGACCAGAAGTCCCGCACCCACCGCGAAGGCGAGCCGGTAGCCGCCGGTCAGCGCCTCGGCCGCTGTCCGGCCCTCCGCTGCGAGGCTCTCGGTGCGGGAGGCGGCCAGGGTGGACAGGACCGCGACGCCCAGCGCCATGCCGATCTGCTGGGTGGTGTTGAACAGGCCGGACGCGAGGCCGGCGTCCTCCTCGTTCGCGCCGGACATACCGAGTGTGGTCAGCGCCGGCAGCGCGAGGCCGAAGCCCGCGGCGAGCAGCATGACCGGGAGGAGGTCGACGGCGTAACTGGCCTGCACGGGGACGCGGGCGAGGAGGGCGAGGACGCCGATGAGGAGCACGATGCCCGCCAGCAGGACGTTGCGCTCACCGAAGCGGGCGTTGAGACGGGCGGAGACTCCCAGGGAGACGGCACCGATGACGGCGGCTGCCGGGAGCATCGCGAGGCCGGTCTCGGCGGCGCCGTATCCGAGGACCTTCTGGAGGTACAGGGCGACGAGGATCTGGAAGGAGAAGAGCGCGGCGACCATCAGGGTCTGGACCAGGTTGGCGGCGGAGACGCTGCGCGAGCGGAAGATCCGCAGCGGCATCAGCGGGTTCTTCGCGGTGGCCTGACGGACGAGGAACGCGGCGAGCAGTACGGCGGCGAGGGCGCCGAAGCCGAGGGTGCGGCCCGAGGTCCAGCCGTACTCCTCGACCTTGACGACGGTGTAGATGCCGAGCATCAGACCTGCGGTGACCAGCACCGCGCCGACGACGTCCGCGCCCGCCTTGAGGCCCAGACCGACGTCACGGGGCAGGACGCGGACGGCGATCGCGAGGGCGGCGATGCCGATCGGCAGGTTGATGAAGAAGATCCAGTGCCAGTTGAGCGCGTCGGTGAGTACGCCGCCGAGGACCTGGCCGATGGACGCGCCCGCCGCGCCGGTGAAGCTGAAGACGGCGATGGCCCTGGCGCGCTCCCTGGGCTCGGTGAACAGCGTCACGAGGATGCCCAGGCTGACGGCGGAGGCCATCGCGCTGCCGATGCCCTGGAGGAAGCGGGCGGCGATCAGTACGGCGGGCGAGGTGGCCACGCCGGCCAGCAGCGAGGCGGCGGTGAAGACGGCGGTGCCGGCCAGGAACATGCGCCTGCGACCGATCAGGTCGCCGAGCCGGCCGGCCAGCAGGAGCAGGCTGCCGAACGCGATGAGGTAGGCGTTGACGACCCAGCTGAGGCCGGCGGGGGTGAACCCCAGGTCGTTCTGGATGGCCGGCATCGCCACGGTCACGATGGAGCCGTCGAGGATGATCATCAGCATCGCGGTGGCGATGACGCCGAGGGCGAGCCGACGTGAGCGCGGAGCGGCGGGAGATGCGGGTGACGGCGCGGAGTCGGATGCGGCAAACATGCGGTCTCTCCTGTCAGTTGGAACGACAGGAGAGACCGTAACAGATGGTTTCGTTGCAGACTATTTCTTTCGGACTTAGTTTTGGACTTACTTTGGCCCCGCTCCCCCACCTACCTCGACTGGCGCGCCCGGCGGGCGGCGCGCGGGGTCTCGACAGGGGTCGCCAGACCGTCGTCGACCAGACGATTCAAGGCTCGCAGGAGGACCTCCCTGTCCCCCTCGGGAAGCGGGGCCAGGGCGTCGCGGTGCACGCGGTCGACGATCTCCTGACTCTGCCCGGCGACGCGGGCACCCTCGTCGGTGACGGCGATGATCCGGGCCCGCCGGTCCGTACTGGAGGGGCGGCGCTCGGCCAGACCCGCCTTCTCCAGGGCGTCCACCGTCACCACCATCGTGGTCTTGTCCATGTCGCCGATCTCGGCGAGCTGGATCTGGGTGCGCTCCTCCTCCAGGGCATGGACGAGCACACAGTGCATGCGGGCGGTCAGGCCGATCTCGGCGAGAGCGGCGGACATTTTGCTCCGCAGGACGTGACTGGTGCGGTCAAGGAGGAACGACAGGTCCGGTTCGGTGCGCGCGGGCGTCATGGCGGTCATACCTGCCAGGGTAGAGCAGATCGATCCGAGGCGGATTATCCCGAAGCGACCTTAATGGGGCCCGGGCAGACCAGATCGTCCAAGCCAGCGCTACCTGCGGGCGGTCGCACAACGCTGCGTCCGGCGGCCCACACGCTCCCTGCACACCGAGCGCGTTCGAGGTGCACCTCGCGCAGAGCGAGCTGGTCCGAGCGCTGCGCGCACCGGAGTGCCGTCCGCGCCCAGACGTCGAGAAGGACTTGGCGGCTGTGCGCCGTGTGCTTCGGACCGGCCAGCGGCAGCAACTGGCGTTCATGCGTGCCCCGGGCGAGAGCCGTGCGCACACCTGGTCGATCGGGGGCTTCACCACTCGATGGAACAACTCGACGGGACACGATCCCAGCCCTGCCTGTACGACACCCTCCGGAGGTCCCTGAAGAGCTCCGGCAGTACATGGCTCAAGGCTCCCGCCCGCCGTCATCCGCATCGTCAGCGTGTTCTTTCAGGTCACCGCACCGAGCCCAGTGGCATGACCCTGCGGTACGCCCGCACCGCGATCACCGCGACCGCGACGTGCATGATGAGCAGCGCCGCCACACCGGTCGCCCCGCCCTCGCCGAACTGGAAGAAATCCGGAACGAAGGAGATGACGACGACCGAGGGGACGAGTCGGCGGAGCAGCCGTTCGGGGTTTTGGGAAGCCCTGCGGACGATGCCCCAGCCGACGGCTCCCGCCAGCACCCCCAGGGCGGTCAGGAAGACGTACGACGGGGGCTCCAGCGGGTCGAAGTCGTCCGGCGCGCCCATCACGTGCGCAAGCACAGCGATCAAGGCGTTCGCCAGGGAGGACAGCAGGAAGGCGATGAAAACGCCTCCTGCCACCACCAGCGGGCCCCGTTGCGAAGAGCGCGTTTCGGAGACAGGGGACATAGCAACTCCAGATTTCGAGAGAGGGACATGGTCAGTTCGTGGGACTGCTGCTCGAGTCCACGCGCTGAAGGAGACGGTCGGCGTCGGCATCGCCACGGCTGTCGGCCGCCCGCCGTGTCGCAGCGATGAGGTAGGCGAGGGCGGCCGCGAAGACCAGCAGCGCGGTCCAGTCGTTCAGGCGCAGGCCGAGCATGTGGTGCGCTTCGTCCACCCGCAGGTACTCGATCCAGAAGCGGCCGACGCAGTAGGCGGCGGCGTACAGCGCGAACGTGCGGCCCCGGTCGAGGCGGAAGCGGCGATCCGCCCACAGGATGAGGGCGACCACGGCGAGACACCACAGCGACTCGTACAAGAAGGCGGGGTGGTAGGTGGCCAGTCCGGGGGTGGCCTCGGGCCGGTGCGAGGGATCGATCTCCAACGCCCAGGGGAGGGTGGTGGCCCGCCCGTAGAGTTCCTGGTTGAACCAGTTGCCCCAGCGGCCGATGGCCTGCCCCAGGGCGATGCCGGGGGCGACGGCGTCGGCGAACGCGGGCAGGGGGACGCCGCTGCGGCGGCAGCCGATCCAGGCTCCGAGCGCACCTCCGGCGATGGCGCCCCAGATGCCGATGCCCCCGTCCCAGATGAAAAGGGCTTCGAGGGGATCGCCGTCCTTACCGAAGTACGGTTCGCTGGACGTGACCACGTGGTAGAGACGAGCGCCGGCCACCCCGAAGGGAACGGCCCACAGGGCGACATCCGTCACGACGGTCCTCTCACCACCGCGGGCGGCCCAGCGACGACCGCCCACCCATACCGCCGCGGCGATCCCGAGGATCAGCATCAGCGAGTAGCCGCGCAGCGGGAGCGGGCCCAGGTGGATCTCGCCGATGGACGGGCTGGGAATGAAGGCCAGGGACACTGGTGGTTCCTCACGAGGTGCGGTGAGGGCTGCGGCCGCCCGGGGGCGGGACCGATCGTCGCCGCCCGCACCGGCCTGGCACATCGACCGATCGACGCATCAGTCACCACCGATCGGTGGACCCCGTCCGCACCGGCCGGCTGATCCTGCGGCCACCTCCCTGCGCCTGAGTGGTCAGCCTCGGAAGTCCTTCGGGGGTTGATCAAGCGGTGAGGTGGAACGAGGATTCTTCTGGGCGATCGGCGGTATGCCGGTCGAGCCTGGCCAGCAGATCGTCAAGGTCGGCGGTGGTGAACTTCCACTGGAACGGCTGTGCCGTGGCGTTGTAGCGGTCTTCGAATCTTCGGAGCCGGTCCCTGACCTCGTTGAGGTCGGTGAAGTCGTTGGGTGAGACGACTTTGCGCTGCACGACGGAGAAGTAGATCTCGATCTGGTTCAGCCAGGAGGCATGGACAGGGGTGTGGACCATGAGCGCGTTCGGGAAGGTGGCGGTCAGGCGGTCGTTGGCCTTCTGCCCGCGATGGGAGGAGCCGTTGTCGACGATCCAGAACACGCGTTTGGCGCTGGCGTAGGGTTCCTGGCTCATGACTTGGGTGACCAGGTTCATGAAGGGCTCGATGCCGGTGCGAGGTTCGGTACGGCCGAATACTTTCGCGTGGTGGACGTCGTAGGCGGCCAGGTAGGCCAGTGCGCCTCCGCGGCCGTAGGTGTGGTTGACGCGCATGGCGCGGGCCTGGCCGGGTGCGAGGGGGTGGCAGCGGCAGCGGGCCTGGATGGAGGTTCTCGTCCCCGCTGATGACGTACTCGTCCTCGCCCAGGTGCTCGCCCGCCAGGTTCGGGCGTACAGGTCCAGCACGTGCTCGGCCTTGGTGCGGAACTGCGGATCGGTGATGAAGATCCAGGAGCGGTGCTGCCAGGGCTTGAGTGCGTCCCGGGTGAGCCAGCGGCGCACGGTGGCCGACATGGAGGTCGCGATGCCGCGCTGGGCGGCTTCGCGGGCCAGTTCCGGGACCGACCAGCGGGACAGCGGCACCCCGCTCTCGGCGGGCAGTCGGCAAGCCAGGGCCTTGATCTCGGCCGTCTGCAGGAGTGTGAAAGCCGGTGGCCGCCCCGGCCGCTTGCGGTCCTTGCAGGCCGGGCAGTCCCTTCTCGGCGAACCGGCCCCGCCAAGTGCGCACGGTGTCCACGTGCACACCCACCTCGCGCGCGATCCGCGCGTTGGGCCGGCCTCGAGCCGCCAGGAGCACGGTCTGGGAGCGGATCCTGGCCTGGTGCGCAGTCTTATGACCGAAGGCCGACTTCTTCAGCCGTCGCCGCTCGGCGGCGGCAAGGACTACCGGACGCGCGGCAGGAACAGACACGACAGCCAAGCCGACCAGCGGAAGCGGATCACAGTTCCGAGGAGCTTGTTCATACCGTTTCGTGGCGAAGGGAGTCCAGGGCGGTGAGTTCGTACTCGGACAGAAGCAGGGAGCCAGCGGCCACATTCTGGGCGAGGTGGCCGGGGTCGCCGGTACCGGGGATGGCCAGGACGTGGGGCCCCTGGTGCAGTGTCCAGGCCAGCCGGATCTGGGCCGTGCTCACCCCGCGGGCGCGGGCGACGGCGAGCATCTCGTTGCTGTCATCGGTGGTCGCGCCAGCCGTGCGTCCGGTGCCGGCGATCGAGTAGAACGGCACGAACGCGATGCGCTGTTCACCACAGAGGTCCAGGAATTCTTTCTGTTCAAGTGATGCGCCGATTCCGTACATGTTCTGCACGCAGACCACGGGCGCGATGGCCTGGGCCTCGGCGAGGTGGTGGGGGCGGACGTTGGACAGGCCCAGGTGACGGATGAGTCCGGCCCCGCGCAGTTCGGCGAGTGCGCCGAAGCGTTCGGCGATCGAATCGGTGCCGACGATGCGCAGGTTCACCACGTCGAGGTGGTCACGGCCGAGCTGGCGCAGGTTCTCCTCGACCTGGCCGCGCAGCAGCTCGGGGGTGGCGTGCGGCAGCCACTGACCCGAGGGATAGCGGCCGGGGCCGACCTTGGTGGTGATGACGAGGTCGTCCGGGTAGGGGGCCAGTACCCGGTTGATCAGCTCGTTGGCACTGCGCAGCGGCGAGAAGTAGAACGCGGCGGTGTCGATGTGGTTCACGCCGAGTTCGACCGCCCGGCGCAGCACCCCTATCGCCTGGTCGCGGTCGCGTGGGACGGCATCGGCCGCGAACGCCTCGCCGCTCTGGGGCAGGCGCATCGCGCCGAAACCGATCCGGTTGACCGTGCGGTCGCCGAGCGTCCAGGTGCCCGCTGCCGCCGCGTTGATCGTCTGTGAGGTCATGGGCAGGATGATCTGTGCACGTTGGGCTGGCCCGCCATTGATTCACACATGACTGAATCCATTGAGGAGTGGTCATCCTGGCGGAGCTGTCGTTCTCGGCGAGCGATCTGGCGCAGGTGCGGTTCGCCGTCTCCCCGATGTGGGAGGCGGCGCCCAGCTTCCGGCTCTTGAGGTCCGCCGCCGCGCATCCGGTCCACCAGCCCTGGGTCGACCAGGTACGGGCCGCGAGTGATGGCCGCCGGTCTGGACCGGCGCTGGCTGTCCGAGCTGATTCCGCCCACCGGCTACGTCCCCGACTTCCTCAACCCGGCCCCCGCAGGACCGGCCCCCACACCGGCGGCAGAGTGTGATGCGATCCGGGCCTCGCCTGTGGACCGGGTACGCCAGGACCTCGACCACCTCGCCCGCCACCAAGGCAAACTCGGCCCTCGGCTGCGGACTCTGCACGCCGACCCGCAGACCCGCCTGGCCAAGGTCACCGAAGAGATCGAAACGTACTGGGAGCTGGCACTCGCCCCCTACTGGGACCGAATGCGGACAGTGCTGGACGCCGACATCTTCTACCGGGCCCGCATGGTCGCCGAGCACGGCGCGGGCCGCCTCTTCAACGACCTGCACACCTCGGTGAGCTGGGACGACAACGCGCTGCGGATGGCGCGCCGAAAGCAGCCGCTGACCCGCAAGACGGCAGGGACAGGACTGCTGCTGATCCCGTCGGCATTCACGGGGCCGGGACTGCGCACCCGGACGACGCTGCCGGATCCACCGCAACTCGTCTATCCGGCCCGCGGCGTCGGCACACTATGGCAGGCCCGGCCCGCCACCCGGGCCCACACCCTCGCCGCCGTACTCGGCCGCTCGCGAACCCTACTGCTGACCGAACTCGAAACCCCGGCCTCCACCACACAGTTGGCCCACCGCACCGGACTCTCCTCAGCCGGGGTATCCCAAAATCTCACCGCGCTACGCAACGCGGGCCTGGTCAGCGCCCACCGCGCGGGCCGCTCCGTCCTCTACGCCAGCACCACTGCGGCCGAAACCCTCCTCAAAGCAGCATCCGCCTGAGACTCGGGTCGACCCCGAAGGACTTCCGGAGCCGACCACTAAGAGGTCGCGCGGATAGGAGGAAGTAATAGAGGCAGCATCTGGTCCGACGGCGCTGTTCGGCCGGGACCGACCAGGAACTGGGTGCGGTGTCGGGGCAGTTGACAGATTTGTGGCGGAGTGATCCCTAGGGATTACGTGCCGTCGGCTCCGGTAGCATCGGTGCCATGTCTGGTGCTTCGTGCGCGGCTTGTGCCGCGGTGACGAGGACGCTCCGCTAGCGGCGGGGCGTTCGTCTCACTTCTGTTGAACGTTCTGCCGCTCCGTGGTTGGACCGGAGCGGCACGTTCGTGCTGCTCGGAACTTCTTCTGGGCAACGGAGTACTCGGTGTTCTCAGGCATTCTCTTTCCGCTCCGGGACGGATCGTCCCCGGTGCGTGCGTGGCTGGTGCTGTGCTGCATGGCCATGCTGCAGTTCTTCATCGCGGTTGACGTGACCGTGGTCAATGTCGCCCTGCCCTCGATCGGCGCCGACTTCGGCGTCGACGGTCACGCCCTGACCTGGGTCGTGGTCGGGTACACGATCACCGGCGGCGGGCTGCTGATGCTCGGCGGCCGGCTGGGCGACGTGCTCGGCAGGCGCCGCATCCTCCTGCTCGGCACGACTCTGTTCGGTGCCGCGTCTTTGCTGGCCGGGCTCGCGCCTTCCTTCGCAGTGCTGGTGACGGCCCGGCTGCTGCAGGGTGCCGGGGAGGCGATCGCGCTTCCGGCGGCAATGGCGGTGATCGTGCTCATGTTCCCCGAGGGGCCACGCAGGTCGCGGGCGCTGAGCGTGTGGGCGGCCGTCGCGAGCTGTGGCCTTGTCCTCGGGTTCGTGGTCTCCGGGATCATCACCGAACTGCTCGGCTGGCGGTGGATCTTCCTGGTGTCCGTGCCGTTCATCCTGGTCGTACTCGCTGCAGCAGTCTTCCTCGTGCCAAGCGAACGGCCTGCCGAGCCCGCACCGCTGGACCTTCCCGGTTCGCTCCTGCTGATCGCGGCTCCGCTGCTGTTCACCCTCGGCGTCGTCGAGGCAGGAGAGGCGGACAGCACGCTGCCCTGGCTGGCGCCAGTGGCGCTGGTCGGCGCGGTAGCAGCCGGGGCCCTGTTCATCAGCGTCGAGCGCCGTTCGCGCAAGCCGCTCGTGCCGCTGCGGTTCTTCCGCAACCGGCCGCGCGTCCTGGCCAACCTTGCCACCGCTTTGCTGAGTGCGGCACTGTCCACCTCGTTCCTGCTGTTCACCTACTACTTGCAGGACCGGCTGGGCGCCGGCCCACTCCAGGCCGGTCTGACGATGCTGCCCCTGGCGGTGTCCCTGATTGTGGCCTCGGTGCTGGTTCCCCGGCTGCTCGGACGGTGGGGCGCCCGGGCCTGTGTCCTGACCGGCATCGGCTTCACCATGCTGGCGGTGGCAGCCATCGCGCTGGTCTCCCACCTCGGAGCCACCGCTCTGGCGATGGTTCCGGCCATGATGCTCATCGCTGCCGGGATGGGGTTCGGGATCGTCGGGCTGCAGTACGTCGCGGTGAGCCGAGTGACCGAAGACGACGCCGGCATCGCCTCCGGCGTCCAGCGAGCTGCCGACCAACTGGGCGGTTCCACCGGTATCACGATCTACGTCGGCATCGGGTTCGCTCCCATCCTGGACGGCACCGACCCGTTCCTCGCCAGTAGCTTCCTGGCCATCGCCGGGCTCGCCGCCGCCGGGTTCGTCGCCTGGCGGATCTCCTTGCCCGCCACGGTGATGGAGGAAACGCTCGGGTGATCCCAGACAGGGCTGCGCCCGTCCGGCGGTCCGGCCGGGCGCAGCCGTGGACAGGCCCACGATCACCACCGGTCAAGCAGAAGGTCACGTGCCCGTCCTGCCTTCCTCCATCACCGACCCTTTATGGGAGCAGTTCCACGCGCTGATCCCACGCCGCCAGGTCGCTCATCCGCTGATCGCCGCAGGAGTCTTCGAAACCCTGCACCAGGCCGCGCTGGATGCCTATGTCCAGGCCATCGGCCTGGACCTGGATAACCTCGCCGTGGACGGCTGCACCGTGAAAGCCCACGGCGGTGGGGAGAACACCGGCCCATCGCCTGTGGACCGCGGAAAATCAGGGATCAAACGATCGCTGCTGGTCAACGGCGGCGGGCTCCCGGTCGGGTGCGCGCTCGCCGGTGCCAACCGGCATGATTCACCACTGTTACGCCCCACCCTGGAGACTCTTGGGCGCTTCGGCTTCCATCTGCCCGACCGGATCATGGTGCATCTGGACTCGGGCTACGACTCGCGCGTGACCCGCAATCTGCTGACCGAGCTCGGCTGCGGATGGCAGATCACTCCGAAGGGCGCGTTCCTGCCGATCAACCACACCCGCCGGTGGGTTGTCGAACGGACGAACTCCTGGCACACGCGGGGCTTCAAGTCACTGGCGATCGTCACGGACCGGCGTGCGGTGGTGCAGGCCGCGTGGGTAGCGCTCGCCAGCGCGGTCATCGTGATCCGGCGCCTGATCCGCAAAGCATGGGCGGCCTACCGATGGGACACACGACCCGCCCGACGCCCGTGACCTATCCGCGCGAACTCTAAGCTGAGGGCCATGGAACTGGGTCAGGTGTGGGAGAAGGAACACTGGAAGGCCGTCGGACAGCACGCCTTCTTCGCTGTCGTGCTCACCCTGTCCGTACTGGGTGCCCTCGCCGGGACCGACTTGACGACCGGCACGGCACTGCTGGGGATCGGCTTGGCGGTCGGAATCGCCGCCTGGTACGCGTACTGGATCGTGCTGCGGGGCGGCGCCGATCGACCGCCGCTGCCCTACCTCGTCGGGGCGCTGGCGGGGTGGGTGATCATGGCCGTGGTGGACCCCGCGCTACTCCCGGTCGCCCTGGCCGTGTTGACCCCGTACTGGCTGCGAAGGGCCTGGTGGTCGGCCGGCGGGGTGCTGGTGCTGGGCGGCGCCTGGTCGTGGCAGCGATTCAGCACGGACGGCTCCGTCGGCGCGCGGACGCTCACGGGCTGCGTGCTCGCGACCGCGGTGGCGGTCACCATCGTCTGTTACGTCGCCACCCTCGACCACGAGAGCCACAAGCGCCAGCGGCTCCTGGACGAGCTCACCGCCACCCAGGCGGAACGAGCGGCGGCGGAACGTCAGGCGGGCACCCTGGCCGAACGTCAGCGCCTGGCCCGAGAGGTCCACGACACCCTGACCCAGGGCTTCGCGTCCATCTCCATGCTGCTGGACGCCGCACGCGACGACCTGCCACCCAACTCCCGCGCGGCCCGACGCGTCGAGCAGGCCATGCGGACGGCCCGGGACAACCTGGCCGAGAGCCGCCGCCTCGTGCAGGCCCTCCGCCCGGCGCCGCTGGACCGCACGCACCTGGCGGACGCGGTCCGCGAACTCACCACCCGACTGACGGAGGAGACCGGCATCGAGGCTTACGCGGTCGTGACCGGCCGACCCGTCGCTCTGCCTCCCAGCAGCGAGGGCGAGTTGCTGCGTGTCGTGCAGGAGGCACTGACCAATGCCCGGAGGCACGCCCACGCGGTGAGCGTGTCGGTCACGCTGTCCTACCTCGGAGACCTCCTGGCCATCGACGTCCAGGACGACGGCACCGGTTTCGCACCCGCTGCCCGGCATGCCGGCATCGGGCTGATCACCATGCGGGAGCGCATCGCCGCCCTGGGCGGCACGTTCGCGGTGGAAAGCGGCGCGGGCGAGGGTACGACCGTCGCCGTCACGGTGACGCTCCCGATCGCACCTTCGGTCCACGTCCCTGTCGACCCTTCGGCCGCCGAAGCCTCACCCGTGGCCGGTACCGAGCGGATGGCCCCGGCATCATGAGCACTTCGACCGGTTCCAAGATCCGCATCCTCCTCGCAGATGACCACCTCATCGTCCGCGAAGGGCTTGCCGCCATACTCGCCACCCAGCCCGACCTCACGGTCGTCGGCGAAGCAGCCAGCGGTACCGAGGCAGTGCACCAGACCACCTCACTCGCACCCGACGTCGTCCTCATGGACCTGCAGATGCCCGGCATGGACGGCACCGCCGCAACCGCCGCCATCCGCGCCGCCCATCCCCAGGTCCAGGTCCTCGTCCTGACCACCTACGACACGGACGCCGACATCACCGCAGCCATCGACGCCGGCGCGGTCGGCTACCTGCTCAAGGACACCGGACGACACGAGTTGTGCGAGGCCGTGCGCACCGCCGCCCGGGGAGGAGCGGCACTGTCCCCCACGGTGGCCGCCAAAGTCCTCGCCCACATGCGCGGCGACCGGGGCGCCGGCCTGTCCGGCAGGGAACTCGAGGTTCTGTCCGCCCTGGCCCGCGGGCAGAGCAACAAGCAGATCGCCCGCGCCCTACGCCTGTCCGAGGCAACGGTGAAAACCCATCTGCTGCACATCTACGCCAAGCTCGACGTCGCCGACCGCACCGCTGCCGTCACCGCCGCACTGGGCCGGGGCATCATCCGCATCGACTGAACGCCTCATCCGATCAACCAGGCCTGAGATGTGCCCGGATCCATCTGGCGGATAGCCGTGTGCGACGGATGCTCAAGGCTTCCGGGTCCGCAGCATGGCCGCGCTCCGTGCGGCGGTGCAGCGCGGATTGTTCAGTTCGTGGGCGAGTGCGGTGAGCCGTTCGCGGGTGGGTCGACCGGGATGTTGCCGGCCTCGAGATACGTGGCGGCAACGGCCCAGATCACGGTTGGGTTGGACGCGCACGTGTCGATGACCAGCACCCCGCCGTCGCCGGCCACGGCCCCCGGCGTTGTTGTCCACCAGGCCCGTGGGGCTGCACTCGTCCGTGGACCCCGGCAGCAACTCCTGGAGCCTGGCCGAGCCGTCCGGTCATGCTTTCGCACGTCACTCAAGAGGACAGGTTGGCAACGCACATGTCGCGGATGACTCGGAAACCGCCGGGCGGGGTGTGCGGCAACACCGGGACGGTGGCGCGGACGCGGCCGAGGATCTGCTCGGCCGATGTGTCGGCCCGCTCCAGCATCCCGAGCAGGTCGACCCCGCTCATGACCCGTCCCGCTTCACTGTCCGGCCACACATGGGGACCACGGGGACATGGGCGCGAGAACCCAGCATCCTCGGAGTCGCACAGCGTGGGCAGCGACGGAAACGGCGGTAGGGGGTGAGGCGAGGCGGAGGGCTGGGTTGGGCGCGCTTCAGCCGATCTTCGTCATGGCCCACCGTGGCGGAGAGCCGCCGTTCCACGACCACTGGATCATGTTGCTGCCCTGGATGGTGACGTTGCCGTTGTCGAGGACCTTTCCGCTGCAGGCCGCCTCAACCTATTGACGAGACGAAACGTCTCGTCTAACTTATTGCTCGTCGGTCAGCAGCTCACGCGCCTTCTGCTTGCCGCGCGATCCTGTTCACCCAGCAAAGGACTGCCCTTGCACTGTGCTTCCGTCGACACCACCGCCACCGCTCTTCCTCTCACGGCGTCTCAGATCGCTCTCGCCGAGGTGACCAAGCGCTACGGCGATCGCATGGTGCTGGACCGCGTGTCTCTCACAGTCCGGCCGGGCGAAAAGGTCGGGATCGTCGGGGACAACGGCTCTGGGAAGTCCACGCTCCTACGGCTGCTGGCAGGACAGGAGCCTGTCGACAACGGCAGCCTGACCGTCATGGCACCAGGCGGGATCGGCCACCTCAGCCAGACTCTCGATCTGCCCGGCTCGGCGGGCGTGGGCGATGCCGTCGATCACGTACTGGGCGAACTGCGCGCCCTGGAGCACCGTATTCGTGTCGCCGAGGCCACACTGGGCACGGCCGGCACCGCTGAGTTCGAGCGCTACGCCGCACTGGTGGCCGAGTTCGATGCGCGGGGCGGGCACGGAGCGGATCGCCGGGTCGAGGTGAGCCTGCGCCGGCTCGGCGAGCACGCGCCACTGGACCGGAAGCGTGTGCTGAGCACCCTCTCCGGAGGGCAGCGCTCCCGGCTCGCGCTCGCCGCGACCCTCGCCTTGGCCCCCGAACTGCTGCTGCTCGACGAGCCGACCAACGATCTGGACGACGAGGCCGTGGCCTGGCTCGAAGGACATCTGCGCCGTCATCGGGGCACAGTCATCGTGGCCACGCACGATCGGGCGTTCCTGGAACGCGTCACCGACACCATCCTGGAAGTGGACCACGATCAGCGCACGGTACGGCGCTACGGCAATGGATACGCCGGCTTTCTGGCCGCCAAGGCGGCGGCCCGCGCCCGGTGGGCGTGGGATCACGAGCAATGGCGCAATGAGGTCGCCCGGCAGGAACACCTCGCCGACTCCGGTATCGGGCGGCTGGCCGAGATCCCCCGCAAGGGGCCGTGGGCGTTCAGCGGCGCCGGCGCTTTTCGAGCGCGCTCGCGAGCACACGGCGCACAAAGCCGCATCCGGAACGCACGCGAGCGGTTGCAACGGCTCACGGAGCACCCCGTGCCGCCACCTCCGCAGCCACTGCGGTTCACAGGCCGCGTCGAAGGCACGCCGACCGCCGGGGAAACACCAACGACAGCACACCTGGAAGGCGTCCTGGTCAAAGGGCGGTTGTACCTTCCGTGCCTGAAACTCGCCCCTGGTGACCGACTCCTCGTCACTGGCCCCAACGGTGTCGGCAAAAGCACCCTTCTCCAGCTGCTGGCAGGGGAACTGACGCCTGACGCCGGCATCGTGCACCGACCGCGCCGGGTCGGATTCCTACGTCAGCAAAGCGCGCCCGACGACGCCTTCGATGCCCGAACGCTGCTCGCGGCATTCGCGGCCGACAGGACGGGGCAGCCCGACGAGCACGCCGACGCACTCCTTGCGCTCGGCCTGTTCCAGGCCGCCGACCTCGCTGTTCCCGTACGGAATCTGTCGGTCGGGCAGCGCCGCAAGCTCGAACTGGCCCGGCTCGTGACGGCCGGCCCACTCGATCTGCTCCTGCTCGACGAGCCGACGAACCACTTGGCCCCCGCCTTGGTGGAAGAGATCGAGGCAGCCCTGGCCCACTACACCGGCACGCTGGTCGTGGTGACGCACGACCGGCTCCTGCGCGAACGCTTCCACGGTCCCCGCCTGGAACTACCTGCTTCGTAGTCGAGTTCTGAGCTCGTGCTTATGGTCTGACTTGGTCAAATCCGGCGATGGTCTCGGGTCGCGTGGCGGTTTTCCCCACGTCGTGGTGGGTGGCTGGGTGTCGGTTCTTCGAGCCGAGTGGGCTGCCGGGGCCAGGCCGGTTGGGTTTCGGCGCACGGGCCGAACAGGACAAGTCCGGGCGGAGGTCCTGAACTCCCGGCGGACCCGGGCGGGGTGAGCCGGCCCGGGCTCGGCCGGCTTCTCCCAACGGCGGCGGAGATCCGCGGCCAGCGGCCGGGCGAAGCAGCGTTGGTGTGGGCGGCGACGACAAGCCACGTCCACCGGCCCGCCGCCTGGGGCGTGCGGAGCTTCGGGGGGTGTCCAGCCCAGCGTCTGATTGATCATCCAGAAGGCGTGCTCGAGATCGAATCTGCGCAAGAACGCCAGCCAGCGCAGGTCGACGTCCTCGCCGGACAGCCCGGTGGCCGACGTCCGCAGCCAGACCGGGAGTGCATCGTGGGCGCCGGGCAGGCGGTCGTCTCCAGGCGAATCAACGTGCCTTCGTTCAAAGGGAGTTCGCCGACGTTGTCGATCTACGCCGATCGGGTGGTCAGACAAGGACAGATGCGGCTCCCAGGCCATCGCGCGAGCGGTGCCGTAGCGGTTGGTGACCTGCACGGTTACGGCGTCAGGCTCGCCCCAGGTGTCGGGCTCGGCAAAGCGGAACTCCTTGCCGCGCTTCGGCGATCGTCCGCCCTGTGACGATGAGATCCACGGCACCGGGATCAGCTTGCGCATCACCCGGTCCGCACGTATCCGCCCGAGGACCTCCACAGCCCGCGCCGTTGCTCGGCCACCAGCGTCAGGTCCACCGGCGCCCTCACCGGCCCGTCCGCACACAGCAACGCGTCCACCAGCTCGAACACAATGCTCCTGCCCCTTTGGGCTGGTGCGGGCGCCGGGGCCACCCACTTCGTCAGGAGGCGAATCAGGTGTCGCCGTCAGTGTCTGTGAACAATCCCCGGCCTTCGCGCCACCCCGTGCCGCCGGTGACCGCACGGGGCGACATCTGTTGCTGCCGGAGGTATCGAGCGATGGGAGCAGACTGCTCCCGAGCCCCCCGCTCGTCGCTCTTTGATTTCAGAGCATGATGAGCAGACGCGTCTTCGGCTTGAGCTTCCTATTCACCGAACGACTTTGTACGTACACCTCCAGCTTGGGGTTGTTCCCCGCCTTCACGGAGACGGTCCCCTGGACACCCGTACCGAACAAAAGGCTGCGCGCCGCGTCGCCCGTATAGGCGCGGTCGGTGTCTTTCTCGACCACGATGACTTCCTTGTTCTGCTGAACCTGAGCCCGGGCGCCCAGCTGGTAGTAACACGAACCACGTTCGTACGTCACGCCCGGATGTGAATCGACGAAGGAGCGAATCTCGACCTCCTTGTCAACTTTCAGGAGCCGGTACTTGTCGGCCGGAATCGGTTCGAGCTTCGCCCGCACCTCGTCAACCGATATGTCCTGACCGACGGCGAACAGGTTCTTCGTGCCGCGCACCCCCTGCTCTCGTCCGCGGAGGAAGCTGGTGGCGGCAGCGCGCACGGTGCCGATCGCCTCCTCGACGCCCTTCTGGGAATCCGCATCCCAGATGGCGATGTTTCCGGCCGGGAAACCGTAGTTCTGGGCGGTCCGCTTGGCCAGGGAGTTCGGAACGAGGATCGCGGAGGTCCAGTGGCCCGGAAGCCCGCTCATCTTCGCCGTGATCCTGTCGAGCCAGGGGCCAAGGATGGCCATGTCGCCGTCGTGCCGCCTGTCGCCGCCGGAGGCGTTCTCCTCGCCGTCCGTCACCACGATCTGGAGGAAGCTGTGCTCGCCGTATTCCTCCCAGATATGGCCCAGGTCGTCCAGGGACTTCAGAGAAGCCTCAATGAGGGCCGTAGCGCCATTGTTGACCTGGTACAGCCCCCGCATGGACGGCAGATGCTTCACGTCCATGTCCCAGACCAGGTTCTCCACCCTATGGTCGAAGGAGTAGAGGCTGATCCGGGTTTCGTGGCCGAGGCTGTCCGATTCGGCCTTCAACCCCGCCACGAACTCGTCCACAACGCGAATGAGTTGACTCTGGTGCGGACGCATTGAACCCGAACAGTCCACTACCAGCGCGACGTGATTCACCTTGTGCTGGATCTTGTTTGCGGACATGTTTCTGCTCCCCCTCCGAGGCTCCCCGAGTGATGTCTCCACTCTATGGGGAGGCACTGACAACTGAGTTTGACGCTCAATCACCTGCCTGCGTCAGTGCTGTGTCCGGCATCCAGGAGATGCCCACGACCGTTCCCGAACCTGCCGACCAAGTTGGTCACCGGCGGCGGCGTGGCCCCGATGGTGACCGACCGCCACGCTTCGACCGTGAGGACTACAAAGCTCGGCACGCTGTCGAGTCCGGGATCAACCGGCTCAAGCGGCACCGGACGGTGGCCACTCGCTATGACAAGCTCGCGGTCCGCTACGAGGCCACCCTCCTCATCGCCGTTCTCAACGAATGGCTATGACACCTGCACGATCGCCCAGCATCATGGTCGCTATGGACACGCCGAGCACCGACTTGATCACCATCGCGGCATACGAAAACCTCGGCCGCCTCCACCCGATGGCAGCCGCAGTGCATCGGCCCCAGACTCTTGTCTCCGACCTCAGCCACGCCAAGGTGAGGATTGCCGGGCACCATTGCCGCCGATCTCCATGTGCGTCGACTCAGTAGTGGTGGGGCCTGGGTTCGGCCTGGCGCCGGGTGGCGTGGATGGAGCCGAGGAGATTGAGGGCCTGGGCGCTGGGGCTGCCTGGTTCGGCGTGGTAGATGACGAGTTGCTGGCCGGGGGCGTCGCGTACGTCGAAGGCCTGGTAGGTGAGGGTGAGGGGGCCGACGTCCGGGTGGAGGAATTGCTTGGCGTCCTGGGTCTTGCCGCGCACGGTGTGGGCGTTCCAGAGGCGGGTGAAGTCCGTGCTGTGCTCGGTGAGGGTGCGGACGAGTTCGCGCAGCCGTGGGTTGTCGGGGTCGAAGCCGGCCGCCTGGCGCAGATTGGCGACGGTGGCCTGGGCCGCCCGGTTCCAGTCCGAGTAGAAGTGCCGGCCCGCGGGGTCGAGGAAGGTCATGCGGGCCAGGTTGTCCGCCGGCTCGAACGGTGCGTAGAGGGCGTTGGCCAGGGCGTTGGCGGCGAGGAGGTCCAGGGTTCGGCTCATGACGAACGCCGGTGTGTTCGGGTAGCCGTCCATCAACTGGCGCAGCGCGGGACTGACCCGCTCGGCGGCGTGAACGGCAGGCCGGTCACTCGGTGTGGCCCCGGCCAGCCGGTACAGGTGCGCGCCGGCATCCGCGTCCAGGCGCAGCGCGCGGCTCAGCGCTTCGAGTACCTGGGGTGAGGGGTTGCGCTCGCGCCCTTGTTCCAGGCGGGTGTAGTAGTCGGCGTTCACTCCGGCCAGGACGGCGACCTCCTCGCGGCGCAGTCCGGCGACTCTGCGGGCCCCGTAGCTCGCCATGCCGACGTCCTCCGGCCGCAGGCCGGCACGGCGTGAGCGCAGGAAGTCTCCCAGGTGGTTGTCGTCCATGAGTTCAGGCTAGGCGGCGGCCCGGTGTGCTGCCTGGGTGTGCCACACCCAGGCAGCACGCGTCCTGGTTGATGGCCGCCGACCTGCCCAGACTCGGTGGAACGGGAAGGACCGCACCAACCGAGGAGAGGAGTCCGCCATGGCCGGGACCGCTGAGAGCGACCACGTCGACGTGGTCGGGATGTGGGTGACCGCGGACGGTCACATCCGCCAGGAGCTGCTGCCGGACGGCCGCTACGACGAAGCCCGCGGCAAGCGGCGCAGCGCGTACACGGGCCGGTACACGGTGACCGGCAGTCACCTGGACTACATCGACGACACCGGGTTCACCGCGACGGGCGACATCCGGGACGGAGTGCTCTACCACGAGCACCTCGTGCTCTACCGGGAGCAGAAGTCACCGTAACGGAGGCCGCGCCAAGGTCCTCCTGGTCACGCGCCAAGGTCCTCCTGTCACCGCAGCGGGCAGCGGGATCGGCGGCACAAAGAAGCCCGACACAGCAGTCAGCATCAACGAGAATCAAAGGACCATTTCCATGCCAGGACCACGACTTGACGGCAGGGTCGCCCTGATCACTGGCGCGACCGGCGGCCTCGGCACAGCAACCGCCGAACTCTTCGCCCGCGAAGGCGCCCGGATAGTGATCACTGAAGTCGCCGAAGGTCCCCTGCGGGACTTGGCCCACCGGATCGAGGCCCACGGCGTGGAGGTCCTCGCTGCCCGCCTCGATGTCTCCTCCGCGCGTGGCGACATCACGCAGGAAGAGACCGCTGCCCGCGCGGTGCAGTCAGCCGTGGACACCTTCGGCGGGCTGGACATCCTGGTGAACAACGCCGGACGCACCCTGAACAAGCCCGTCACCGAAACCACCGCTGAGGACTGGGACGCCATGATGGCAGTCAACGCCCGCGGCTCCTGCTTCTGCGCCCGCGAAGCCTTCCGGGCCATGAGGGCCCGCGGCGGCGGAGCCATCGTCAGCACCGGCTCCTACACCTGCACCGTCGCCCTGCCCGAGGCGCCGCCTACCGCGCCTCGCGGTTCTGGAGCAGGCGGAGCACGCCGACGACCTTGCCGAGGATCTGCGCCTGGTCGTCGGGGATCGGCTCGTAGGCGGGGTTGCGGGGGATGAGCCCCACCTGCCGCTCCTGCCGGCCCAATACGTTGACGGTTGCTTCGTCTTCCAGGAGCGCGGCGATCCCCTCGGCGGTCGACCGGGCGTGGGTGCAGTGTCAGATGGCCAGGACCGCGCGTACCCGCTTGCCGCCCCCGGTGACCGGAGTGACGTCGAAGCGCTCGGCCAGGCACCGCACCATGGCCAGGCCCCGCCCGCTCTCGGCATCGGCCGCGGGTGGCCGTAGACGGGGCCGGGCCGAGCTGTCGTCGGAGACCTCGACGGTCACCTGCCCATCGGTCACCCACAGGCGCAGGCGGCAGCCACCATGGCCGTGCCGGGTGGCGTTGGCGACCAGTTCGGACACGATGAGCGTCGCGTCGTCGATCTGCTCGGCATGCACCGGCGCCATCCGGTGGCGAGGCCGGGCGAGAAACGCTGAGGTCAGCCTCCGCGCCAGTCCGGCCGAAGTGGCCTCGTCGGGCAGCAGATACTCCACTCGTACGGAACGCCGATGGGTACGCCGATGCGTACGCATGGCGGATCACTTCCCCTCCTAGGACACCCGGCATGCCCGCGGCCTGGCCGCTCGCCGGGGCCGCGCCAAATCTTGGGCGGCCGGTCCTGCCCAGTCCTGATGCCCCTGGACGGTGATCGCCAACCCGCATGCATGCGGGCGACTTGACGGGGCCGGCCTGCCGGAGGGCCACGCAACCCGCGCTCACCTGGGGACTTGGTGCAGAGAGGCCGCAGGACCGTCACCTATGGGGACTATGTGTCTGCGGACACTGAAGCGGTGGACCTCGTTCCCCTCCGCCGGGATGAGCTGGACAGTTGCTGGTGTGATTCCGGTGGGAGCTCGATGACGAATGCATTGGGTACCAAGACACGTCGCCGGTCCAGGATCAAGGCGCGGTCGTCGCACTCCCGGTGCAGCATTCTGACCACGTCGGCGTGATGGCGCTGGTGATGCTGCTGGTCGAACTCGTCCCAGGCGCCGTGATCACCGGACGGGCCTTCGACATCGACGACGTCCTGCTCAACACGTCGGGCGCCTTGCTGGGCTACCTGCTGATCGGTCGTCAGCTGAGCCGCGCCGTGTACCCCAGGCGCCGCCACTGGTAGCACCGCTTCACGCAACGATCGGCCACTGCCGCCGGCTGAGGGCCCGCCGACAGACGGATGGAGGGGCGGGTTCAGGTGCGGTCCGTCTCGTCTGCCACGGGGGCATCGGCGGGGCCGAGCCATTGGCAGATCAGGATGGTGGCATCGTCCTGGAGCTGGCCGTCGTGGTAGTCGAGGAGTGTGTGGATGAGGCGGCGCAGGGTTTCGGGGACGGGCAGTCCGTCGGCGTGGTGGCGGATCAGGAAGTCGGTGAAGCGTTCCACACCGAGTTCGGTATCGCCGCTGCCGCGGGCTTCGGTGATGCCGTCGGTGTAGAACACGATGCGGTCACCGGGTTCCAGCTGTTCACGGCACATGGTGGCTTCCAGCCCCAGTGCCGTGCCCATCGGGTGTGCGGGTTTGCAGTTCAGCTGGCTGCTGGAGCGGCCGTCACGGATGAGTACCGGCGGCAGGTGGCCTCGGTTGACCCACGTCAGGACTCCGGTGTCGGTGTCGAGATCGGCGAGGATGCCGGTGACGTATCGCGTCCTGTCGTATTGCTTGATCAGCGCGTTCTCGACCGCTTCGCCGATGTCGAGCAGGCTCCCGCCCTGGCGGCGTGTGTTGCGGCAGGTCCCCATGGCCAGGGCCGCGGTCAGGCCGGCAGCGGTGTCGTGGCCCATCGCGGCGGAGATCGCCACGCGGCTGTCGGCGTAGGTGGGAGGCGGCATCAGGTGCCATTGCATCTCGGCGGCGATGTTCAGCGGTTCGGTGCGCATCAGCCGGGCATAGGAGTCACTGCTCTGCCGTTTGCTCACGATGATCAGTGCGAGCAGGGAGGCCAGCAGTTCCATGTTCTCGCGTGTGCGCGCGTCGTCCGCCTGCGTGGTGAGGCGCAGTACGCCCAGGCGCTCGGTGCCGTTGAGCAACGGCACCCACCACTGCTGTTCTTCGGGATCCGAGCGGCCACCGTGCAGTATCTGCCCGTACTGGTAGGCCCGGCCCGGCAGCGTGCCCTCGATCTTGATGCCGGCTTCCTCACCGCCGGGTTCACCTGCGGCGTCCAGTCCCTGCCCGGTCAGCAGGTGCAGCGTCTCGCGCTGCAGGTCGGCCAGATAGATCAGTGCTTGCGTGAAACCTGCGGACGCCGCATGCTCGGCCGTCTTGGCCGGCAACCACTCCAGGGGTATCAGCCGACTCGAGGCCAGCAGACCGGCCAGCATCTTCCCGCCACCCCGGCCCTGATCGTTCACAGGCGTTCTCCCTCACCCCGCATCCTCAACCGACCCCGGCACGGCGCTGTGTAGGGGGCTCGCTCACTCTAGTCTTCCTGGCCCGGCGAACCTCCATCCTTTGGGCACACGCAGCTGCCTGGCTGGGCGACCGGCCCAGCAGAGGCAGGGCACGGGGCGGATCATGTCCTTATGGTGTTCTGCGCAGCCGCGGCAGAGCCTGATGCCCTGCATCACTGGCCATGGCGCCGCCTTGGGACGTTGCGGGCCTGCGGGGCATGTGGCGCGGGCCGCGCTGGTGCGCCTCGCCTCCAGGCCCATTCGGCTGCCGCCCCGGCCAACCCGGCCGGGGCGAAAGTGATCAGGTCCCGAATCCGCCACGTCCGAGGTCTCGGGACTGCGGCGTGACGGGGGAGTCCCGCGGCAGCCGTCAGGCCGGCGCCGGTGCAGCGGTGCGGGCAGCTTCCTGGACATCCAGCAAGGGCAGTGCCAGAGCCTCGGCGAGCTCCGACAGTTCCTCCGGGGTGGGCCGCACTGGGCCGTGGGCGCCGTCCGCGGCGAAGACGCGGATCCGCGGGGTGCGAATGCCCGTACGGTCGGCGAGGTCCTGTGCGTTCAGGTGCCTGCGTCGCATGGTCTGTTGCAACAGCTGTGAAAGTTCGGCCATTTGTTTCACCTGCCCTGAACTATCCGACTTATAGCCGCCCTCACCTGCATGCGTGACTCTGAGGCACGGCGGTGAGGAACTCGGGATCACCCAGATGCACGTCTCCCGCACCCTGAACCGCACCCTGAACCGGCTCGAAGCGAAGCTCTCCGCGCGGCGGTAGGCACCACCCCGAGGCAACCACCCCAACACGGGCCGGTGGGACGCAAGGAAGCTCTGAGCCGGGAGGTCGGCCACTGCTCGCACGCCACCTGGCCAACTTCCCTGCCGTTGACCTCGCGCATCTCACCCGCGGAGTCGGACAGAGACTGCGGGAAGCTTGTCCCGCCGTCCCCCAGCCCGAGTGGTGCGGCCCGCAGCCGGCGGCGACAGGGTCACGTCGTCTTCGGTGAGTCCGTGCACCAGAACAGGCGCCGCAGTGAGGCATCGCTGTCCGTCCGGCGGTGTTCGACCAGATCGTCGGTGTACAGCAGGAGCACCTCTCCGGGCGGCGGAGGATGACTCGCGCCGGAGATAGTGCACGTGTCGGAGCCGGGGTCGATGTCGATGTCGGAGCCGGGGTCGATGAGGGCCGGCGGACAGGTGGCCACCCGGTCGACGCGGATGCCCGCGACCCGGTGGTCTGCCTCTTCCCGGGTCCGCTCGACCGGGGCGCCGGAGACGGCCAGGGTTTTCCTCGTCGGTTCACCGTGCCACGGTGGCGAGGACATCGTGGCCCAGTCGCTGGATGACGTCCGTGGCGAGCCGGTGCCGCACCAGTTTGCCGTCTCGGGTGGAGCGCACCAGGCCCGCGTCGCGCAGGGTGCGCAGGGCGCGGGAGACCTGTGGTTCGCTGGAGCCCAGCCGGGCGGCGAGTTCCGAGGTGGTGATGGGCTCGCCCAGCAGATGGCGGCACAGGTCCATCCGGGCGGGCGAGGTCAGCGCCATCAGCCGGTGGTGCAGATCCCGCAGGGTCAGCTGTCCGGCCGGGGCTGCGCCACGCGGCGCCAGACACCCTGCTGTACTACGGCGGCGACAAGACCGTCTTCGACGCGTACGAGTCGACGCTGAAGGTGCGGGGCGGTGACACCGTCCATCTCGGCGACGAGCCCGACCTGGCCGCCCTCTACGAGATGGCGGTGGGCGGCACCCTGCTGCCGGCGCTTGTCGGCTTCTTCCAGGGGGCCGCCGTAGTCCAGGCACGCGGGCTGGAAGCGCGCACGCTGGTGCGGTTCACCGTCAAGTGGCTGGAGATGATCAACTCCATCCTTCCGCTGCTGGCTCAGGAGATCGACAGCGGTGACTACAGCAAGCCCTTTTCCACCGTCAACGTCTTCCACGCGGGAATCGCCTACGACGAACAGCTCGGCCAGGAGGCCAACATCGACGTGGCCTGGCACGCCCCCCTGCACGACTTGCTGAGGCGGGCCGTCGAGGCCGGCCATGGAGACCACAGCATCGCCGCCCTGACCGAGGTGCTCAGGAAGCGGGAGCAGATGGTGTAACCCCGTGCGAGGATCCCCATCATGAATGCGCCCACCCTCGCCGCGCGCAGATCACCCTGGGTCGTCTTCACCTCCAGCAGCGACCCGTGGGTGACCGCCGAAACAGCCGCGCTCCAGGAGCAGGGTGGGATCGCCTTCCGACTGAATGGCCGAGAGCTGCTCCAACCGGCTTCACTGTTCCGTACCTTCGCGCGGGAGTTGTCCTTCCTCGGATACTTCGGCCACAACTGGGACGCGCTGGTGGACTGCCTCCACGACTGGCATGGCCCCGGGCACGGCCACCGAGATGTCGTCATCCTGATCGACAACGCCGACGACCTGCTCGGCGCGGAGTTCCTGGGACTGTTCGTCTCGGTGCTCTGTCAGGCGGCCTGGACCGCGAACTTCCAGCTCGACGCCGACGGCATCCCGTGCGAGGACCGTCCGCCGTTCGCTCTGCACTTCGTCCTACTGCTGGACCACACCCCACCCGCCGCCTTCGCCGAAGCGGCGGCGGGCGGGGCGGGCGTGGGGGTGGCCCTGACGGACGGACGGCTGACCGCCACCTTCACCGGCGAGGACTGACCGGGTCTTCCGCGCCGCGCTAGCGCCCCACGGACACCTGATCTGTGTTCGTACGCGATACGGGGGGGGGGGTTGCCTGCAGCAGGTGCACTGAGACGAGGGAGATCTTGTGCAACGCCGCGCGTCGCCGACTGAACGACCCTGCCCTTGCGTTCACGCGGTCGAACGAGATCCGAGTCACGGCCAAGTGCTGTCCCGCAAAGGCTGACTGGGGCGCGCACCAGGTGCTGAGCCAGATACTCGCGAGACTCCCACGCGGGGCTGTGGCAGCCTGCGGACATGCCAGAGCTGCGTGTTCATGCAGGCCGTCACTACGCCATCCAGTTCCACTACGCCTTGCCGGACGACGCATGGTGTGTGGAGCTGAGCGAGGCCGTCCCGGCGCCGGCCGCGTGGGCCGAGATTCCCAACGCGGCAGCGCATTTGCCTGGATCTGCCTTCCTGGTGGCGGTGATACCAGACGAGGATCCGGACCTGGAGCCGACCGTCCACATCCACAGCCACGACGAGCACGTCATTCCCTACGAGATCATGCGCTGGTTCACGGAGCACGTGGCCGAGCAGGTTGAACGCTGCCGCATCGCGTTCGAACAGGGAGAGCCTGAAGCAGTGGAATGATCACGCGATGACTGGTGTGATCACGGCAACGGAGCCGTCCTGGACAGCCCCGTTCAGCGGGCTGAGCCTGCGTCAGTTCGCCACGCCGATCACCGCGCTGGGCGCGAGGGTGCAGATCCGGTGCGCAAGGGCCGGCCTTGGAGTCTGCAGTTGGAGGACCGCGACGTTGATCGTCCAACCCGACGACCCCATGCTGGGGATCGCGGGCGGCCGTCCGGACCTGCCACGTACGCCATGATGGGCTCGTGGACTTCGAACCCTACCGGGGTGAGCTGGTGGCGTACTGCTACCGCATGCTGGGCTCGTTTCACGAGGCCGAGGACCTGGTGCAGGAGACGATGCTGCGCGCGTGGAAGGCCCGCGACCGGTACGACCGCACGCGCGCGTCCGTACGGACCTGGCTGTACCGGATCGCGACCAACGCGTGCCTGACCGCGTTGGAGGGTCGTGCGCGGCGGCCGTTGCCGTCCGGCCTTGCCGCGCCGAGCGACGATCCCGGGGCGCCGCTCACACCGACGTTCGACATCCCCTGGCTGCAACCGTTCCCCGACGCGCGGTTCGACGCAGAGGCGCGGGCCGACATGCGGCTCGCGCTGGTGGCGGCGATGCAGGTCCTGCCGCCGCGGCAGCGGGCCGTGCTCGTGCTCCGCGAGGTACTGGAGTTCAGTGCCGCCGAGGTCGCCACGCAGCTCGGGACCACGGTCACGGCCGTCAACAGCGCTCTCCAGCGGGCCCGCGCCGCTCTCGCGGACGTGGGCGACATGGGGGAGATCGCCGAGCCGGACGATCCCGAGGTCCTCGCGGTGATCCAACGGTATGCGCGGGCGTTCGAGGCGGCGGACGTCCCCGCGCTCGTACAACTCCTCACGGACGAGGCGGTCCTGGAGATGCCGCCGGTGCCGCTGTGGTACCGGGGCAGCCGCGACTACGGCCTGTTCATGCACCGCGTGTTCGAGATGCGCGGAACGGGCTGGGGCATGAGGCACCTCACCGCCAACGGACAGCCCGCGCTCGCGGCGTACGCGCCGGAGCCCGGCGGCGGGCATCGGCTGCACACGCTCCAGGTCCTCACGGTCACCAGCGGCCGGGTCGCGCACAACGTCGTGTTCGCCGATCCACTCGTGTTCGAGGCATTCGACCTGCCCCAGCAGATTTCTTCCGACGAGTTTCGCCAGACGCGATGAGTCCGGCCGATGCCGCCGGTACGTACGGGTGAGCATCGGTCGAAGGGACACCCATCGTGAGCGTCATCGTCATCGAATTCATCACCCTGGACGGGATCGTGTCCGACCCGGACGGGTCCGGGAACACGCCGACCGGCGGCTGGGCGTTCCGGCACGGCCCCGAGACGGTCGCCGGAGACAAGTTCCGGCTCGGGAGTGCGTTGGACGACGGAGTCATGCTGCTGGGGCGCACCACCTGGCAGTTGTTCTCGCGGCTCTGGCCGCGACGCGACGACCCGTTCTCCGCGCGGATGAACGCCGTGCCGAAACTGGTCGCCTCCCGCACGCTGACCGACGTGTCGGCATGGGCGAACTCACAGGTCGTCGACGGCGACCTCGTCGACGCCGTCAAGCGCGAGCGACGCGATGTGATCATCACCGGCAGCCTGAGCGTCGTGCACGCGCTGATGGCCGAGGACCTGATCGATGAGTACCGGCTCCTGACCTTCCCCACGATCCTCGGCAGCGGCGAGCGACTCTTCCCCGCCGGCGGCCCGCCCTCGCACCTGGAGTGCCTGTCGGCCGAGCAGGCCGACGCCACCGTGCTCGCGCAGTACGGGAGGGCAGCACGATGACGGTTCGATTCCATGTCCATCCTGGAGCGCGCCGACGCGCGCGATGAGGTGCAACTCGAACGCATCACGTCCCGCGTGGCCTCGCTGCCGGTCGACCTGGTACGCCACGAACTCTTCCGCACGCAGGCACCCGTACCGGAGGAGACGCTGGAAGAGATCGTCGACGGCGTCTTCCTCCCACTCCTGCGCCAGTGAAGGTCCCGGCCTGCCCGATCTCGCACTGCACTCAGAGCCAAGCAGGCCACCCTGGGCGACGTACGGCGGAAGCGGCGGGCGCGCGGTCCTGTGTGCGCACTGTGGGCCTCCATGTGGTACCGCTGGTACCGTGGGGGCCATGGAACCCAAGGCGATCAATCTGCGCTTTCCTGATCCTGAGCAGCGGGCGGCTATCGCGGCCGCCGCGAGGCAGGAGGGGGTCAGCATGCAGGAGTACATCCTGTCGGCTGCCTATTCCCGCGCGATCGCTGTCGAGCAGCGGTTCCTGGAGGGCTTCAAGGAGTCCATGGCCCGCAGTGGCGCGGGTTTCGCGGCCGAACCCGGCAGCCTGGATCCCAGCGCAGAGCAGCGGGCGGCCGAGCAGGAGGCGCGGCGGAAGCTTGAGCAGCAGCAGCGCGGGGATGCGGCGTGACCCAGCCGGAACCGCTTCACCCGCTCGACGTGACGTTCCTGCTGCATGCTGCTCAACTGCTCGACGGTGATCCTCAGGTCGACGACTACGGACCGCTCTATGCCGCTGTCGCCCGGGTCAATGCCCGGGCGATGGAGCGTGACATCTATGCATCTCTGCATCTCAAGGGGGCAGCGCTGCTGCAGACCCTGGCAAAGCTGCCGTGCCTGGAGCACTCGAACGAGGCCTTCACCTGGCACGCCACGGAGGCGTATCTGTTCCTCAACGGGCGGCGGCTCGACTATCCGCCCAAGGCGGCCGTCGTGCTCGTCCGCGAAGCCGGTTCCGGAGCGCTCGGCGTTGCCCTGCTCGCCCGCCAGCTGCACGACTGGACCGTCGCCTGATCTGTTCCCTGGCCCGGGGCACCGCGGGCTCTGACCCGAGTGCGGGCCGGACACCCTGGTCTCGGGGGATACCGCTCCGCGCCGGATCCGGCAGACGAGCAGCCGCCCGCGACAGCCCCGGAGGAGACTCACCAGCGCCATGACCGGTGACCGGCTACGCCGCGCGAGTTGGATCCGAAGGCCGACGCGGAGCGTCTCCAAGCGACAGGGGCGCTGCCGCTTGGAGACCGCTCCGTGGCGAGGGCCCCAGCGGCCCGGCCGGCCATGCGGCTCTCCCCCTTGCTCAGCGGTTCCCGCCGCTACCCTCCGGCAAAATGCCGGTACGGGCCACGTCGGCGTACCACCGCGCGCTGGCTTTGGGGATGCGCTTGCCGGTCGGGTAGTCGACGTAGACGGCACCGAAGCGCTTGCTGTAGCCGTAGCCCCATTCGAAGTTGTCCAGCAGGGACCACAGGAAGTAGCCCCGCACGTCGACGCCGGCGCCGATCGCGCGGTGCACGGCCGACAGATGGCCGTGGAGGTAGTCGATGCGTTCGGGGTCGGCCACCTCGCCCTGCGGGTTCACGTAGTCGTCGAACGCGGCCCCGTTCTCGGTGATCATCAGAGGCATGGCGGGGAAGTCTGCCTTCAGTCGCATCAGCAGGTCGTACAGGCCGCTGGGGTCGACCGCCCAGCCCATCGCGGTGGTACGGCCCGGCGGGCGGTGGAAGGCGACCTTGTCGGCGCCCGGCCAGGGGCTGTGCTCGCTCTGCCCGTGGCCGTCGGAGCCGTGGCTGGCCTCGCCGGTGGCGGCGGAAACGAGCGTGGGTGTGTAGTAGTTGACGCCCAGGAAGTCCAGCGGCTGGTGGATCGTGGCGGTGTCGCCGTCCCGTACGAAGGACCAGTCGGTCAGGCTCGCCGTGTCCTGGAGGAGATCCTGGGGGTACTGGCCTTCGAGCACAGGGCCGGTGAAGACGCGGTTGGCCAGTGCGTCGATCCGGCGGGCCGCGTCGAGGTCCTCGGCGGCCTCGGTCAGCGCGCGGACGTGGTGGATGTTGAGCGTGATGGACGCCTGCGCCCGGGCGGGCAGTTCGGCGCGCAGCGCAGAGACGGCCTTGCCGTGGGCGAGGTTGAGGTGGTGCGCCGCGCGCAGGGCCGCGACCGGGTCGGTGCGCCCGGGTGCGTGGACACCCGAGCCGTATCCGAGGAAGGCGCTGCACCAGGGCTCGTTGAGGGTGATCCAGGTCTTCACCCGGTCCCCCAGCGCACGGGCCGCCAGCGTCGCGTAGTCGGCGAACCGGTCTGCGGTGGCGCGCTCCGGCCAGCCGCCCGCGTCCTCCAGCTCCTGGGGCAGGTCCCAGTGGTAGAGGGTGACGACCGGTTCGATGCCCTTCTCCAGCAGTGCGTCGGTCAGGGCGCGGTAGAAGTCGAGCCCCTTCTCGACGGCCGGGCCGCGGCCGGTCGGCTGCACGCGCGGCCACGACACGGAGAACCGGTAGGCGCTGACGCCCAGATCGGCCATGATCGCGATGTCTTCGCGCCAGCGGTGGTAGTGGTCGGTGGCGACGTCACCGGTGTCGCCGTTGCGCACTCTGCCGGGCGTGTGCGAGTAGGTGTCCCAGATGGAAGGGGTGCGTCCGTCCTCGGCGGCGGCACCCTCGATCTGGTACGCGGCGGTCGCCGTGCCCCAGGTGAATCCCTGCGGGAACCTGAGGGCGGCGGTGCTCTCCGGGGCGGGCGCGACAGGTCGGGCTGCGGTGGTGGTCACGTGGGTCCTTCCAGATGGACTGCGAGGCGGGGCGGGAGCGGCGAAGCGGGGTGGCCGGCGTCGATGGGCCTCGGCATCGGGGGAACGGCAGGGTGTTCATCCCTTGACCGCTCCCTGCATGATGCCGCCGACGATCTGACGGCCGAAGACGATGAACAGGGCAAGCAGGGGCAGCGTGCCGAGGAGCGCGCCCGCCATGATCAGCGACTGGTCGCGCACGTATCCCGCGCTGAGCTGGGTGAGGGCGACGGGCACCGTCGGATTGGTCATGTCGAGCACGATGAACGGCCAGAAGAAGTCGTTCCAGGCGTGCACGAACGTGATCATGAACAGCACGGCCATGGGAGGCCGGGCGATCGGCAGCACGATGCTCCAGAAGATGCGCAGGGAGTGCGCACCGTCCACTCGCCCGGCCTCGACGAGTTCGTCGGGCAGCGCCTCGGACAGGTACTGCCGCATGAAGAACACGCCGACGGCGCTGACGAGCGTGGGGAAGATGACGGCGGGCAGCTTCTGGCCCCAGCCCAGTTCGGTCATCATCATGAACAGCGGTACGACGCCGAGCTGCGGCGGCACCATCATGGTGCCGATGACGAGCATCAGCAGGATGTTGCGGCCCTTGAAGCGGAGTTTGGCGAACGCGAAGCCGGCGAGGGTGGCGAACAGCACCGTGGACAGGGCGATCACGCCGGCCACGATCAGGCTGTTGAGCATGGCCTTGCCCAGCGCGGCGTCCTGCCAGGCCTTGCCGAGGTTCTCCAGCAGGTGGGGTCCCGGCAGGAACGGCGGAGGCGTCTGGGTGACACGCGTGTTGTCGGTCGACGCCGCCACCATCGTCCAGTAGAGCGGGAAGAGCGAGAACAGCGCCGCGATTCCCAGGAGGATGTAGGCGACGGGACCCGCGTGGTGCTGTCGTCCGGCGCCCGGGTGCCGGAACAGTCCTCGGCGGCGTCTGCCGGACGGGGTGGTCTTGCGGGCGTTCCGCCCGGTCCCGGGGCGTGCGTCCGCCGTCCGGACCGGGATGCTGTCTGTGGTCATGGAAACCTCCCGGTCAGGCCTTGCGCCAGGACGCGCTTGACGACTCGTTGGACGACGAACACGACAATGAGCAGCAGGAACATCGCCCAGGCGACCGTGGCGGCCCGGCCCATCTGGTAGTTCTTCCAGCCCTCCTCGTACAGCAGCAGACCCAGCGTCTGGTACTGGTTGTCCGCTCCCCCGGTGATGCCGTTGGGGCCCTGGCCGAAGATCAGGGGCTCACCGAAGAGCTGGGTGGCGCCGATCGTGGACAGGACGATGGTGAACACGATGGTGGAGCGGATGCCGGGAACGGTGACCTTCAGGAACTGCTGCCACCGCGAGGCACCGTCGATGGCCGCGGCTTCGTACCGGTCGCGCGGGATCGCCTGCATCGCGGCGAGATAGAGCAGGGCGTTGTAGCCGGTCCAGCGCCAGATGACGATCGAGGAAATCGCCGTCTGCGCGGCCCACTTGTTGTTCTCCCAGTCGATGTTGTCGACACCGACCAGGCTCAACATCCAGTTGATCATGCCGAAGTCGCGTTCGAAGAGCATCGTGAACACGAGGGCCGCGGCGCCCACCGACGTGGCGTACGGCGTCAGGGCGGCGACGCGGAAGAACGTCGAGCCGCGCAGCCGGTAGTTGAGCAGGTGTGCCAGCCCGAGCGCCATCAGCAGCTGCGGCACGGTCGACAGGACGCCGATGGTGATGGTGTTGAGCAGCGCGTTCCAGAAGCGGTCGTCGTCCCACAGGGCCGTGTAGTTGTCGAAGCCGACCCACTCCATGAGGTTCAGGGTCGACAGTTCGACGCGGTGCAGCGAGATCCACGAGGTGTAGATGAGCGGGTAGAAGCTGAAGGCGGCGAAGACGATGAAGAACGGGGCGACGAAGGCGTACGGGGCGCCCCGGAGGTCGAGGCGGTGCAGCAGCGTACGGCGCCGCTGACGGTCCCCGCCGGTGCCGCCCGGAGGGGCGGTGCCGGCCGCACCGTGTGGGGGTGTCGAGGTGGAGATGGCCACCGGAAGGCGTCCTTCCTGGAGGGTGGGAGAGGCGAGCAGGGGCCCGGCGGCCCAACAGGCAGTGCATGGGGCGCCGAGCTGCTGCGGAGATGGGCAACAGGGCCCTCGGTCAGCCGGCGGCCTTCTCGATGCGCGTGTCAGTGGTCTTCCATGCCTCGTTCGGGCTCTTGTTCTGCGCCTCGATCAAGGTCAGACCCTGCGAGAAGATGTCCTTGATGGTGCCGTCCTTACGGCCGAGCACCTGCTCGTCGGGAATCTCCTGGGCCGCGGCGCTGAAGATCTTGCCAATGGGCGCGCCACTGAAGTAGTCCGACTTGGCATCGACCACTTCGGGCAGGGACAACGCGGTCTGCGACGAGGGGAAGTTGCCGATCTCCTTGAAGAGGTAGGCCTGCTGCTCGGGGGCGGTGAGCCAGGCCACGAGCTCCTGCGCCTCCTTCTTGACAGGGCTCTTCTCCATCACGCCGAGGAAGGCTCCGCCCCAGTTGGCGCCCTTGGGCGCCTTGGCGACGTCCCACTTGCCCTTGTTCTTCGGGCCCGCCTTCTCGCTGATGTGCGCGAGCATCCACGCCGGGCAGACGGTGGTGGCGAAGGTGCTGTTGGCCAGGCCGGGGTCCCAACCGGGCTGGAACTGGCGGAGCTTCGCGGTCAGATCGGACGTGGCCGCCTCGGAGGCCAGCTTCCACGCGTCCTTCACCACAGGGTTGGTCTTGTAGATCAACTCGCCCTGCTTGTCGTAGAACTGCTGGGAGTTGCCGTAGATCATGGCGTTGAACAGTCCGCTGGAGCTGTCCATGTAGGCGACCTTGTCGGCCTTCGAGTTCTGCTTGAACCGCTTGCCCGTGGCTACGTACTTCGACCAGTCGCCGTCCCACAGCTTGGCGACCTCGTCGCGGTCGGTGGGCAGGCCGGCCTGCTCGAAGAGGTCCTTGCGGTAGCAGACCGCCATCGGGCCGATGTCGGTGCCGAGGCCGATGACCTTCTTGTCCGCGGTGGTGACCTGGCTCTGCTTCCACGGAAGGAAGTGGTCCGTCCCGGCCACGCCGGCCAGATCGACGAACTTGTCCTTCTGGGTGTCGGACAGTTCCTTGGCCCTACCAATTTCTATGCCCTGGATATCTTTCAGCCCGCTGCCTGCGGCCAAGTGGGTCTGCAGGGCGGTGTAGTAGGTCTGCTCGTCGCCCGCGACGTCCGCCTTGATGACGACGTTCGGGTGTTCCTTCATGTACTTGTCGAGCAGACCGGTCTCCTTGAAGCCCATGACGCCGAACAGCCCCATGGTGATGGTGACCTTGCCGTCCTTCTTCCCCCCGCCGGTCCCCCCGTCGCTGCCACCACAGCCCACGACCAGCCCGAGAGCCGAGGCAGCCGACACGGCGGCCACGACTCTCGTACGCAACTTCCTTCGGAACTTGTCCATTTCGTCCTCCTAGCGGCGGCGCTGACGCACCGGAGTTCGAGCCCCACGGTCCGATCCGCAGGCCCTATTTGTCCGGTGGGAACGTTCCCAAACGGCGATGGGAACGTGCCCACTCAGGAGCCCGAAGCCTGGCCGCCACGAAAGGCGTCTGTCAAGAAGTTGAATCCACTTCGTTGCGGGAAGATGTCCCGCCCCCGAGCTCGGACCCGGCGGACGCGCCGCGGCGGTCTGGCACAATGCGCAGGTGAAAGCCGTCTGGGCAGCGCGGAAGCGAGGGAGGCGTCATGGGGGGCAGACCACGCCCGACCATCAAGACCGTGGCCGCGCGCGCCGGCGTCGGACGCACCACGGTTTCACGAGTCATCAACGGCTCGGAGCTCGTCAGTGACAAAGCCAGGGCCGCCGTCCTCGCCGCCATCGCCGAGCTGAACTACGTACCCAACTCGGTTGCCCGGGGTCTGGTGACGAGCAGGACGAACTCCGTGGCCCTCGTCATCCCCGAGTCGGAGAGCAGACTGGGCTCGGAGCCCTACTTCTCGGCGGTGATCCGCGGGGTCAGCACCGCCCTCGCGGAGACCCGGACGCAGCTCCAACTGATGCTCGTACGCGACCAGGCCGAGCGTGACCAGCTCACCGAGTCGGTGGCGGAGCGGCGCGTCGACGGGGTGCTCCTGGTCTCGGTGCACGAGCACGATCCGCTGCCGGGGCTGCTGGAGGACATGGGGCTGCCCACGGTGCTCGCCGGGCGCCGCTCCCCCGACGAGTCGCTCAGCCACGTGCACTCCGACAACGCGGGCGGGGCCGCGACGGCCGTCAGCCACCTCCTCGCGCGGGGGCGCCGGACCGTCGCCACCATCAGCGGCCCCCTGGACATGGACGTGGCGCGCAGCAGGCTCCAGGGCTGGCGCGAGGCCCTGGAGAAGGCGGGGCACGAGGCCACGGACCGACTCGTGGCCTCGGGCGACTTCACCGAGGAGGGCGGCGAGGCCGCGATGCGTTCACTCATTGAACAAGTCCCCGAGCTCGACGCCGTGTTCGTCGCCTCGGACGTCATGGCGGCGGGGGCGCTGCTGGAGCTGCGCAGGCAGGGGAGGGGCGTCCCCGACGAGGTGGCGGTGGTCGGATTCGACGACTCCCTCATCGCCCGGCACAGCAATCCGCCCCTCACCACCGTGCGTCAGCCCGTCGAGGAGATCGGCAGCATGATCGCCCACATCCTGATGGAGGAGATCGGCGATCCCGAGTCACCGCGTCGGCATGTCACGCTTCCCACCGAGCTCGTTGTGCGCGAATCGTCATGAGGCCCTGAAGGGTACTGGTGGGGCAGGCGGAGCGCCTTGCCAGGACCCGCCTCCGCGGCAGGACCGGCCCAGATGCTGTTGCCTACGGCGTCATCCGAACCGCACAGAGTGGCTGCGGCACAGGTCCAATCCGGCGAACTGCGGCTCGGCGCGGGCTATTTCACGGCCATCAAGGTCCCCCACCCCGTTCCTTGACCGGGCATCGTCTGCACCTGGCCGGAGCGGGAGTCCCCGCCCTCACATCGCATCACAGGCGCCGGTAGATGGCCGTCGGCAGCGCCAGTTGGCCACATCGATGGACGGCGGGACCGAGTGCTCGAAGCGGCCATGACCGCGCTTTGGTGCGTCGGTCACAGGCTCGTGAAGAGGTCGTCGAGCGGGGCCGGTACCTGTCCGGGGTCGAGCGTCTCCACCAGGAGACGGCCGTAGCGGATCTTGCGGCCCTTCTTCGTGCCGAGGAAGCGCCTCAGCTGCTGATGCCGGGGCCGACCGAGCTGTGCGGGCTGGTGCAGGAAGGTCTGCCAGGGCCGCAGGTCACCCTCGGCCCGGATGATCTCCTCGACCCGCGCCGTGCCCAACGCGCGGATGAGCTCGTCCTCCAGGTCCGCCACACACACGAAGAAACCCCGGTGCGGCGCCCGGGCCCGTTTCAGGCCGCGGTCGTAGAAGCCCTGCTCGCGCTCGTCGCACAGGCCTGCCAGGCGCAGGCCAAGACCTGGTGGCCCGAGAAGGCCGGCGTAGCGGCCGACACTCATCGCCCCGCCCATCGGCACGACGCACACCCCCTCGGCGGCCAGGTCCCGGCCACGCCGTGCGGCCAGCGCCTCGACGGCCGCGAGGTCACTCGGTCCCTCCAGCAGCACCGCCGTCCGCACCCCCAGCTGCACAGCCAGATCAGTCGCCGGTTCGCCGGGGCCACCGGCCGCCCAGCTACCGACCGCGTCCCGGAATGCGCGCATGTCCGCCATGGGACGAGTCTGCACGTCCAACGACCGCCAGGGCAGGGAATATTCGACGCCCCGTTCGGCATGCCCTTCAACCCGGAGTTCGTCACCGTGGCGTGCTCGTGCATCACCTGATGCTTGATGCAGGCCTCACAGCTCGCCACCCGACGCCGGGCATGCGCCGTCGACGTGACGACCTTGGTGTACGACGACGCCGGTCCCGTACCACCGTCATCGCGGTTCAGGGGCGCGGCCTGCCGGACCCACGATCCCGGCTTTCGGCGGGCTGGATCCGCATGCCGGGCCGGCGGCGGTGAACGGTCAGGTACGACATACCGCCCTTGCCCGCCTCCAGGCCGCGGGTGGAGCCGTGGGGCAGCCACACGAGGCTGCCTTCGCCCAGAGAGTGCGGCCCCTCCGGGGTGAGCAGGGTGCCGTCTCCCGCCACGACCAGCAGGAGTACGTCCAGGTCCGGCTCGGCATGGGCTTCGACGCGCTGCTCGGACAGGATCCGGACGATGTTGGCGTCGATCTGCCGACCGGGCTCGGACAGCCTCCACACCGCGCCCGTCGATGCCGGGCCGAGCGCCTCCAGCGCTGCGGTGTCGAACAGAATCCGAGGCACCGGCGCCCCATCGGCCGGGTCCGGGGAGTCACCGTCTGCCACAGTCACTGCCACCATCCGATCTCGCCTTGCCTTGTCCGTCGCCGACATGGGCCGGCCTGTGCCGGAGGAACGCCGGACGCCACCGCCCGTGACGCACTCCGCACGGTCACACCATCCATCAAATAGGAACCTGGCATTCGTATTTGCTAGCGTCCGGGCTGTGAGACTGACGAAGTTCACCGACCTGGCGCTGCGTTCCGTCATGCGTCTGGCGGTCTGCGCCGACGACGAGGTGCTCACCACCCGCGAGGTGGCCGAAGCCATGGAAGTGCGGCACACCCACGCGGCGAAGGCGATCACGCGCCTGCAGCACCTTGGCGTGGTCGAGGCCCGGCGTGGCCGCGGCGGCGGTCTCGCCCTGACCGGCCTCGGCCGGCGAGCCTCGGTGGGCTGGCTGGTGCGTGAACTCGAGGGCGAGGGCGAGGTCGTCTCCTGCGACGACCCACCGTGCCCCCTGCGCGGGGCCTGCCGTCTGCGGCGCGCACTGCGCGACGCCCAGGAGGCGTTCTACGCGAGCCTCGATCCGCTGACCGTGGCCGACCTCGTCACCTCGCCCACCGGGCCGGTGCTGATCGCTCTGGCCGGCCCTCCCCCGCAGTAGAGCCAAGCCCCTGGCGCCCACCCCGGCCGTCACGGTCGTCACGCTCCCTGGGGTGCGGTCACACACGCCTCAAAATGCGAAGATCACTTACCGATCAGGAGTCCCAGTGCTCTCCGCACAGTCTGTCGCGGCCGGCCAAGCCGACGTGAGCAGCCTGCGCCTCCCGGCCGACCTGACCGCCTACCTGTGCGGGCCGCTGCCGTTCATGCGGGCGGTGCGTGGCGACCTGCTGCGGTGCGGCGTGCCTGCCGAGAGGATCCACGAGGTCTTCGGCCCGGACCTTCGGCTCGGCCAGTAGGAGCCGATTCTCCACGGAGGTGGGACCGGGCCTGCGGACGCAGCCGACGCACGGCGAACGGCGAACGGCGAGCGGAAACCGTGCCGTGCCCGCCGGAACGGGAAACGATCACACGAGAGAGGGGTACCGCGTATGAACGACACTTCGGCGGCCGTGGCCGCCGCGGCTGTTTTCGTCTGGCTCGGGATGGTGCTGGCCATCTCCTTCCTTGAAGCACCGCCGAAGTTCCGGGCGCCCGACGTGACCGTACGGATCGGACTCGGCATCGGCCGCCTCGTCTTCCGCGCGCTCAACCGCGCCGAAGCGGTCCTGGCCGTCGTCGTGGTCACGGCGGTTGCCGTCGGCGATCCCCCGGTGACGGTCCTGGTCCTGACGGTCTTCGCCGTCGCGCTGCTGGCGGTGCAGACGGCCGCGGTCCGGCCCGTCCTCAACCGCCGCTCCGACCGGGTCCTGGCCGGAGAGGACGTCCCGCGCTCCCGCGCTCACCTCGTCTACGGGACCTGCGAGTCGGTCAAGTTGGTCACGCTCGTCGCGCTGGGGACCGCCACCCTGGCCACCGCCTGAACGACACCATCGCACCCCGGTCAGCACAGCCGCGACCTCGTCACGGCAGACGAACGGTCCGAGGCAGAGGCTCAGGTTCGGCCGCTCAGGCCGGCGACCACGGCGGTGAGCCGGTCCATGGCGTGAGCCACGCCGAGCCCGTCCATGTAATCGCGGACATGCACAATCTCGCCGTCCCGGACTCGGATCACCAGGAGGTTGGGAAAGCTGAAGTGCCGGCCGGTGGTGGTCACGGTTCCGACGACGACCTGCTCAACGGTGATCACCTCGGAGTCGGTGCTCTCATGCACGGCGACTTCGCGGATCTCCCGCGGTTGCGCCGGGCTTGCGCCCCAGGCGGCTCGATAGCCTGCGCGGATCTCCTCGCGGCCGTTGTAGCGCTCGGGCATACCCGGGAAGAGGAACGGGAATTCGTGGACGGCGTCGGCCGCGTACAGGTCGGCCAGGTCGTCAGCGGACTTGTCGAGCATCGCCCGCTGGTAGCGGGCCAGGACCTCACGAGGACCGAGGCCGGCCGAGGTTGTGTGGGGCATGGCGGTTCGATTCCGTTCTCGATGTGGATGAGTTCATTCGAGCGGACGGTCAGGACTTCGGGCATGCGAACCTCAGCACCGCTCGCCGCGACTGCGATGCCTGCCTCAGCAGTCGGGCTCCAACAAGCGCCTGCGCTCGTCATCGAGGCAGCTGACGAAGTCGTCATCCTCGCTCACGATCCGTCCCTCCAACTCGCCGCGCCTGTCGGCGTGTTGGTGTTCCAGCGGCGCGATGCGTCACTGGAGTTGTCCGAGGCAGCGCCTTCAGGTAGTCGTCGGCGTGTTCCGGCTTGGTGCCCCGGCTGCCTCCGGGAGCGGGCCGTACGCCGAACGTCAGCACGTCGGTGACGTCGCGGGTGATCGCCTGGCGCATGGCCTCCAGTTCGTCGTCGGTGACCACGTCGGGAGGGCCGAGGAGCTCGTTGAAGCGTGTCGGTCCGGTGCTGCCCAATGTCGTCCTCGCCGCCCAGCGCGACGACGACTTTGGCGCCGATGCAGCGGCGATGCAGCGCCGATCAAGGCTACACAGACAAGGCCTGGCCCATCACCACGGGGGGAGGTGACGGGCCAGGCTGCCTCCAACATGCCACATCTACCGCGATTGCACACACTCTGCTGGTCCGCCAATCCAATCGTGCGCGGCGCCGCTGCCTGAACCGACGGCGATCCTGCCGCGCCTCCAGGCGGTAAAGGATCACTGTGCTCGCGACCGAATCGGTTGGCCTCTCCAGCCGCTCCGGCCAGTCGGTGCAGCCAGAAGCCGTATTCAGTGACTCCCCATGCTGCGTGATGGCCGCCCCCGCCAGCCCTACCTGTGATGGTCACTTCGTGATCCTGGACTGATCGTTTCCCGTCAGACGGTTGACGCGGTATACGTCCGGGACACAGAGATTGACGACGGCAGCGGCAGCGATCATGCCGGCGCATGCCAACAGCACGCTCTGGCTGTCCCACGAGTGGGCCGCAAGGGCCGTGATGAGGTAACCGAGGGGGATGGCGAGGCGCTCCCCGACTCCGTTGAAGGCACTCATGCGGCCTTGTTCGGCGTGGGGAACGTGCTGTTGGAACGCGGTGGTCCAGGCGACGATCGCGATGTCGAGCCCGATCCCCGCGAGCAGGGCGGTCAACAGGACGACGGGCAGCGGCAGGCCCCGTCCCATGGCGGTCAGGGGAAGCGCGAGAGCACCGCTCGCCGCGACCGCGACGGTGAGCAGGCGGTACGGTTTCCAGCGCAGACACACGAGTGTCCCGGCCAGCAGGCCGCATGCGAAGGCCGCCTGGACCAGGCCCCAGTCGCGTGCCCCGGCATACTGTCGTGCCGCGACGAGAGGGCCGAGGAGTTGGAAGCCGGCCAGCCACGCGGCGACGAGTACGGTCCCGGCAGCCGTATAGGTCCACAGCCAGGTGCGCGACCAGAAGCCGGTCCATCCGGCCCGCAGATCGGCGAGAACACCGCTGGTGGTGAGCGGGGCGTCGAGGCGCAGGCCGAGAAGCAGGAAAGCCGCGGCCGTGAAGGTGAACGCGTCCCAGGCCAGGGCCCATGCCGCACCACTTGCGGCGACGATGAATCCGCCGACGACGGGGCCCAGCACCTTGACCACGTTGCTCGGCAACCGGAGCAGCGCGTTGGCCTGCTGCAGGTACTCGGCGGGAACGATCTGGGCGACGGCACCTTGTGTGGCAGGCACGATAAAAGACGCCGCGGTTCCCGAGACGAAGCCGCACACGGCGATCGACGCCGTCGTCGCGTGACCGGTGGCCACGGTGACGGCCAGCGCACCCTGCGCGCCCGCCGCCAGCAGATTACCGAAGAAGAGGATCTTGCTTCGGGACAGGCGGTCTGCGAAGAGGCCGCCTGCGAGGAGGAACACGATCGTCGGGACGGTGTTCATGGCCAGCACGAGACCGAGGGATCCCGCTCCTCCGCCCTGCTCGACGACGGAGTAGGCCAGTGCCAGAGGGGCCATCGCAGACCCGGCGGTCGAGATGAGATTGGCCGACACGAACCGCCGGAAGGCCGCGACTCTCAACGGCGTGCTGATCATCGACGGTGAGTCAGCAGCGGTCTCCATGATGTTCCTTGTGCTCGGCGCAGCGAGCACCCTAATGCAGGAGTACACCGAGCCGAGCACCGGTAGAAGAAGTTGGCCGACAGCCATCCGTCCCCGGCGGCAACGCGGCGCAGGGCCATGGCTGTCCGGGCTGGAGCTGGGAGCCTCGGGCGGCGCTGATGCCAAGGGCGTACGAGCGCACCTCGTGCCCGCCGACGGGCAGCCCAAAGGCCAACTCCCGGCCCAGGACGATGCGTTCGAGCGGCGGCATGTGGTCCGCCGACCCGGCCCAGTCGCGGGCAGGACCGGGTCTTGCGTTCGTCGGTCACTCCGGCGGACGACCACCGGTCGCGGGCGGCCGGTACGAGAAGGCGACCCCGGTCCGACGCAGCGATCAATCCCCGGCGACCGGACACAGCCCCGAGAACACCAACTACGTAGATCAGATGCCCTCTTGGCCGGAGAACCTCTTCGCGAGGTCCCGGTGCCATTCCGCGACCTTCGCAGCCTGGTCGCTGGTGATGTTCATGCCGGGCAGGCTCAAGCGCTCGATCTGGTCGGCGCAGCGCAGGTGCTCCCGGTGGGCGTGTTCCCGACAGGCCAGGCAGGTGACGCTGTCCGGGCGCGGAGAGGTCATCACATAGGCCACCTGGCGTCGGCAACCAGTGGTGACGACGCTCGGGGCGTCGGTTGCGCGGCCCAACGTCGACGCAATCACGTTGCGGACGGCGGCCCCGGCCTGCGCCACCTTCTGCTCCACGTGTATGTGCGGATCGGTCTCGCTCATCGGCGCCCCCGCCTCCGTCCGAGTCGTTCGGAACCAGGCTAGCGGTGCGGCGTCGCGGACGGCGAGGAACAGCACCTCGGGACCGGGATGCCCCCGCGCGAGCTGTGCGACGCCGCCGTCCACTCCAGCGACAGCACCGCGGCCAACCTGCTGTTCGACGCGCTCGGCGGACCCAACGGGTCGCACGACATCGCCGGGGTGTGACGGTGACAGGAACCACACAGGACCGCGTGTCGACCATGGCGAGCCCCTAGATAAGGTGAGCCTGGCCTAATGGCCAAAAAATGGTGTCCCAAAGGAGTTCTGGCATGTTCCCTCGGCGTCGCGGCCCGTCCGCCCTCGCTTTCGCCGTCGCCGCGGCGCTGATCCTCGGGGCGTGTGGCGGTTCCGCTGACGACGGCAAGGACACGGGATCCGGAGGCGGTGACAAGAAGGCCGTGGCGCAGGGCGGTGAGGACTTCGGGTCCGCCGCGCAGAAGACCGCGGCGATGGGCACCGACGCCAAGCCTGGCGAGTGGCCGCGCACCGTCCGGCACTCGATGGGTGAGACCGTGATCGAGGCCCAGCCCAAGCGCGTGGTGGTCCTGGACGTCGGCGAGCTGGACAACGTGGTGTCGCTGGGCATCAAGCCGGTCGGACTCGCCCCCACCGAGGGCTCCCCCGAGCTGCCGTCGTACCTGAAGAAGGACGCCGGCACGCCGAAGAACGTCGGCACCATCAACAACCTCAACCTCGAAGCGATCGCCGGTCTCCAGCCGGACCTCATCCTCGGCAGCCAGCTGCGCGCCGCGGACAAGTACGACGAGTTGTCGAAGATCGCCCCGACCGTCTTCTCCATCCGGCCCGGCTTCACGTGGAAGGAGAACTACCTCCTCAACGCGTCGGCCCTCGACAAGACGGCAGAGGCCAAGGCGAAGCTCGCCGCGTACGACGCGAAGGTCAAGGCACTCGGCACCGAGCTCGGCGCCGACAAGCCGACCGTCTCGATGGTGCGTTACCTGCCCGACGGCCTGATCCGCCTCTACGCGAACGCCTCCTTCATCGGCACCATCCTCAAGGACGCCGGCATCCCCCGCCCGAAGAACCAGGACATCGAGGACCTGGCCGCCGAGGTCAGCGCCGAGAACATCGACCAGGCCGACGCCGACTACATCTTCACCGGCGTGTACGGCGACGCGAAGGCCACGGACAAGTCCCGTGCGCAGGGCAACCCGCTGTGGAAGAACCTCAAGGCGGTCAAGGCCGGGCACGCCTATGACGTACCGGACGAGACCTGGTACCTCGGACTCGGTGTCACCGCGGCCGAGCAGGTCGTCGCGGACCTGGACAAGTACCTGACCAAGTAGACGACCAGGGGCTCCGGCCCCGGCGTGGTCGGTCGGTCGTCCGTCCGTCCGTCCGCATGAACCACTGAACCACCAGAACGACGTGAGTCACACGCATCACACGCATCACACGCATCACATGAAGAGGTAGCGCATGTCCCGTGCCACCCGGCGCCGGGTCGTCCGGCTGGTCGCGGGCGTGCTCCTGCTGCTTCTCGCCGTCCTGCTCAGTCTCGCGGTCGGCAGCCGCCAGATCGCCCCCTCCGAGGTTTTCGACGCCCTGCTGCACGGCGGGACCGGCGACAACGCGCAGGTCGTGCGGGCCCTTCGGGTGCCCCGCACGCTCATCGGTGTGATGGTCGGCCTCGCCCTGGCGGTCGCCGGCGTGGTCATGCAGGGCCTCACCCGCAATCCGATCGCCGAGCCCGGCGTCCTCGGCGTCAGCCAGGGCGCCTCGCTCGGCGTGGTCTGCGCGATCGCGTTCTTCGGGGTGCACACGCTCAACGGATACGTCTGGTTCGCCTTCGTCGGCGCGGGGCTCGCTGCGGTTGCCGCGTACGCCGTCGCCAGCGGGGGACGCGGCGGCGCCTCGCCGGTGAAACTGGCCCTGGCCGGTGCCGCGATGAACGCCTTCCTCGCCTCCGTGGTGTCCGGAATCGTCACCACCGATGCCCAGGTCCTGGACGAGTTCCGCTTCTGGGACGTCGGCTCGATCAGCGGACGGGACGGCTCTGTCGCGGCGCAGACGTGGCCGTTCCTGCTCGCGGGACTGCTGCTGGTCGTCATCACGGTCCCCGGCCTGGACGCGCTCGCCCTGGGCGACGACGTGGCCCAGGGACTCGGCCACCGCGTCCTTCGGGTGCGGATCCTGGGTGCCCTCGCCGCGACCGTGCTGACCGGGGCTGCGGTGGCCGCGGCCGGTCCCATCGCCTTCGTCGGGCTCGCTGTGCCGCACACCGCCCGCGCTCTGGTGGGCTCAGGCCATCGCTGGGTTCTGCCCATGGCCGCCGTACTGGGTCCCTCGGTGATCCTGGTCTCGGACGTGCTCGGGCGTGTCCTCTTCCCGCCCTCGGAGGTCCCGGTGGCCGTGATGACGGCCTTGTTGGGCGTGCCGTTCCTGGTCGCGCTCGTACGGCGGAAGGCGACGGTGGCGGCATGACGCAACTCGACCGGACCGGCACGGCGACGGCCCGCCCCGTCGGCTACTCCGTCGTCCGCGTGCGCGACAACAGCTTCCTGCTGCACCGCAGGGCCGCCGTGATCGCCGCCGTTCTCACGGTCGCGCTGGCGGTGACCGTCGTCGCCTCGCTGTGCATCGGCGAATCCTTCGTCTCCCCCACCGAGGTCGTCCGCGTACTGCTCGGGAAGCCGAGCCCCGACGAGCTGGTCGTCGGCACGCTGCGGCTGCCCCGCCTGGTGACGGGTCTGCTGGTCGGTGCCGCCTTCGGGATCGCGGGCGCGCTGGTCCAGACGGTCGCCCGCAACTCCCTGGCCAGTCCGGACGTCATCGGCGTCACGCACGGCGCGGGCGCGGCGACCGTGACCGCGATGACCTTCGGCGTCACGTCCCCCGCCACGCTGCCGTACGTCGCGATCGTCGGCGGGCTGTCCGCCGCCGTGCTCGTCTACGCCTTCGCCTGGCGCAAGGGCCTGCACGCCACGCGGTTCGTCCTCGTCGGGATCGGCGTCTCGATCGCGCTGGGCTCGCTGACCCGGCTGTTCCTGACCAAGGGCGACTATCTGGTGGCCCAGCAGGCCAAGGTGTGGCTCACGGGCTCCCTCAACGGACGCGGTTACGACCAGGCGGCGCCCCTCGCCCTGACCATGCTCGTCCTGCTCCCGCCACTGCTGTGGGCCGCCCGGGCCCAGCGGGCGGTGTCCCTGAACGACGACACCGCCACCGCCTTGGGTGTCCCGCTGGATCGCGTACGGCTGGGTCTGACCGCCCTCGGCGTGGTGCTGGCGTCGGTGGCGACGGGGGCGGCCGGGCCCGTCGACTTCGTCGCGCTGCTGGCACCCCAGATTGCCCGTCGCCTCACCCGCACCGCGCAGATCCCTCTGCTGTGCTCGGCGTTGACGGGTGCCCTGATCGTGGCCACGGCGGATCTGCTGGCCCGGCGCATGTTCTCCCCCACCGAGCTGCCGGTCGGCGTGCTGACCGCGGCGGTCGGCGCGCCGTATCTGATGTGGCTGATCGCCCGCACGCGGAGCCGCGGCGGGGCCACTGCCTGAGCCTGTCCCGTCTCCTTCCGGTACTTCCGTCGTCATGGGTGTCAGTTCGGCGGTCAGTTCAGATCGGCTGCGGGGGCGGGTGGGGTCCAGCGGTGGGTGCGGGGCGTAGTGGAGGAGACGCCGTAGTCCTTCTTCAGTTGCTCCGGAATCGCGTAGTGCATGACGCGGCCCCGGGTGAGCGAGGACAGTTCGAGGATCGTGGTCAGGTGGCCGAGGCGGTCCAGGGCCCAGGCGCCGAGCGGGGAGCGGTCCTCGATGGTCTCCAGGACGCCGAGCAGGTGGGGTACGGCTTTGACGACGGTGTCCCAGGCGGTGCGCGGGACGTCCAGCCAGTCGGCGCAGGTGTCGCCGACGAGGTGACGGATCAGGGCGGAGACGATCGGGTCGAAGAAGGTGCCGGGGACGACTTCCTCGTACAGATCGATCAGCTGCCGGGTGAGATGTGCGCCGTCCTCGCTCGGCCCCATGTGGCGGACCATGTACAGGTCGAGGAACTGTCGGGCGGACTCCATGTCCTTGGGCACTTGGCTCTGGTCGACGCCGAGCATCGCACCGACCACCCGCCAGGCGTACAGGTACGCCTCCGCGCCGTCGATGCTCATGTGGATGTTCAGCCGGTGCAGGGAGTCCAGCACCAGCAGCGAGAAGAGCATCTGGCCGCCGATCATGTCTTCCTGGCAGATCGGCACCCCCAGGCCGTCGGTGTCCCAGCGGTTGTCCTTCTTGAGGTGGTGGCGGATGGACGCGTGCAGCAGACGGACCTTCTGGGCGGCGGGGATGAAGCTGCTGCCTGCCTCGAACGCCTCGGGCTGCATGAGGTAGACGGTGAACTGCCCGGTCTCCGCCATCCGCTTGGAGGGGTACTCCAGCGAGTGCGTCGTCGCCAGCAGCTTCGCCACGTGCGGGATGACATAGCAGGCGGGCATGGAGGCGAAGGACAGCGCGGTGGAGATGTGCACGTTGTTGTCGATGAAGAACAGCCTGGCCTTCTCCATCTCGGCCCAGTCGACCCACGCCGGTGGTGCGCCGGTGGCGTGCAGGTACTCCCGCGCCACCTCGGGAAGGCCGTCGGGCAGTGGCGCGCCGGCGGTCGACACGTAGCGCATCAGGGTGTTGAACGTGCCCACCTCCCCGCGTTCGAAGAGGGTGGCCACCGTGGCGTCGGCGAGTTCGTCACCGCTGTTGCGCAAGGCGTCCATCGACGCCTGGGTGTAGGTCATCACTGGCTTGTTGTCTCCAGTCGGAACAGGCGGGGCCGGACAGGGACGAGGCGTGGCACCGGCCACCGGAATGTCAGTGCCACCGGAATTCAGTACCGGCGGACCGCGGCCGCATGCGCCAGGCCGGTGAGGGCTCGTGAGGCGGGTGCGGGGATGTCCAGGTCGTCCAGAGAGCGGGTGGCTTCCTCGACCCGGGCAGTGATCATCTGTTCGATGCGGTCGGGTGCATTGAGCCGGCTCATCACCTCGCGCACCGCCTCCAGGCCGGGCGTGCCCACCTCTCGTCGGCCGAGCAGTGCGCGCAGGCGCTGTCGGTCGGTCTCGTCGGCCAGCCTCCAGGTCTCCGCCAGCAGGGCGGTGGGCCGGTGAGCGTGCAGGTCGTCCGTGTTGGCCTTGCCGGTGAGGGCCGGATCCCCGAACAGGCCGAGCAGGTCGTCACGCAACTGGAAGGCCTCGCCCAGCGGCAGCCCGTAGCGGGAGTAGCCCTCTCTCAGCTGGTGCCCGGCGCCGGCCAGCACGCCTCCGATCAGTAATGGCTGCTCGACGGTGTACTTCGCGGTCTTGTAGCGGATCACCTTCAACGACTGCGCCGTGTCCGGTTCGCCACCGGTGTGCAGGAGTTCCAGGCACTCACCCGCGATCAGCTCCCGGGCCAGGGCCGCCCACAGGGGGCGGGCCCGGGCCAGGTAGGCCGCGGGCAAGCCGCTGGTGGCGAACAGCTGACCGGCCAGCGACATGAGCCAGTCCCCCACCAGCATGGCCAGTGCCCGGGCTGTGGCCGTGGCACGTGGACGACCACGTAGCGCGGCTTCAAGGGCAACGTGCGTGGTGGGCCGGCCGTGCCGCGCTGCGCTGTCGTCGATGATGTCGTCGTGTACGACCGCGGCGGCGTGGACCAGCTCCATGGACGCCGCCGCCCGGACCAGCGCGTCGCTGTCAGGCTGTCCCGCCGCCCGCCAGCCCCAGTAGCAGAACGCCGCCCTCAGCCGCTTGCCGTCCGATACCGCGGCCTCGACCTGGTCGGCCACCGGGCCCAAGTCCGCATCGATGGCGAGCAGTTGGTCCGACTCCTGCGCCACGAACCGGCTCAGCACCTTGTCGACACGTAACTTGAACACGGCCGCCTCGTTCCGGTCAGCCACCGTCGACAGCCCGCCGGGCCAGGACGCTCTGGGCGAGGACCTCCAGATGAGCTGGCGGGACCACCGCGTACCGGTCCACAGCCAGCCGCCCGCGCGCCGTGAGATCCCGCTGCGCGTCAGCCGCCAACTCCGCCGCGTCCGAGCGGCTCAGCAATCCCCGTACGCTGCCCACGGCCGAGCCGAGGCAACTCACCGCCAGGTCGGCAAGCCCCGCCGCCAACAGCAACGCCTGCTCGGCTGAACCCCTGTCAGACCCGGCCTCTTGCGTCATCCCGTCCCCTGCCCACTCATCGCCGAGGCGGCGCCGGTCACGCACCACCGCCCACAGCGTCGCGCCCTGCCGACCGGGAGCGAGGACGAACTCACCATCGGGTGATCTCATCGCAGATATGTACGACGCCTGCCCCGGAGTGGATCGCGGCCGTCCGCGCCGACGTTTTCCGCAAGCCGTCCTTTGGCCTGACGCTGAGTGACCGCACACAGGTGAGTTGAGCCGGAGCCCGATTGGATCGATGGCCGGTGCGGCCGCCCGGAAACCGTCCGGGACGGGCGCCGTACGAGAGCGCAGCGGTCCCGCCGGGGAGGCGGGCTCAGTTGCCCACGCCGAGGCCGGCCATGAACGCGGGCGGGTATCGGTCGCCGCGCGCCGCGCCCGGCGGCACCGCCTTCTCGATCTCGGCGAGGTCGTCCGCGGTGAGGTTCAGCTCCGTCGCGGGCAGCGCCTCGGCCAGCCGCTCGCGGGTGCGGGCGCCGACCAGCGGCACGATGTCCTCGCCCTGTGCGGCCACCCAGGCGATGGCCAGTTGGGCGACGCTGCACTCTTTGGCCTCGGCGACCCGGCGCAGCGCCTCGACGAGGGCGAGGTTGTGTTCGACGTTTACACCGGAGAATCGGGGACTGTGGCTGCGGTTGTCGCCGGGGTCGGCGCTGCGGGCGGCCATCCAGTGCCCGGAGATGAGGCCGCGGCCAAGGACGCCGTACGCGCTCAACCCGATGCCCAGCTCCCGCAGCGTGGGCAGAACGTCCGCCTCCACCGCGCGGGAGATCAGCGAGTACTCGATCTGCAGGTCGGCGACCGGGTGCACGGCGTGTGCCCGGCGGATCGTCGCCGCGTCGACCTCCGAGAGGCCGAGGTGGCGCACGTACCCGGCGTCGATCATGTCCTTGGTCGCGCCCACCGTCTCCTCGATCGGTACGGCCGGGTCGAGACGGGCGGGACGGTAGATGTCGATGTGGTCGGTGCCCAGCCGGGTCAGCGAGTAGGCCAGGAAGTTCTTCACCGCCTCGGGACGGCCGTCCTGCCCGCCGAACTCGTGCCCCGGGCCCCGCAGCATGCCGAACTTGACGCTCAGCCGGTAGCTGTCCCGGTCCCGGCCGCGCAGCGCCTCGGCGAGCAGCAGCTCGTTGTGGCCCATGGCGTAGAAGTCGGCGGTGTCGATCAACGTGACGCCGGCCTCAAGTGCGGCGTGCACGGTGGCGACACTCTCCGCGCGGTCGGCCGCGCCGTAGGCGCCCGACATGCCCATCGCGCCCAGTCCCAGCGCGGAAACGGCCGGGCCGGTGCTGCCCAGGGTTCGTGTCTGCATCGTGTTCTCCCTCGTCGTCGGTCTGCCACCCACCTTGCGTCCGGGCCGCGACGTGCGGGAGCGGAGCGTTCATCATGGGAGAGCCGCTCCCTGGCTCGGCCCGCCGGCCGCGAGGGACCATGGGGTCATGCAACGTGAGCAGCTCGCCGACTTCCTGCGCCGCCGCCGTCAGGCGATTCGCCCGGCCGAGGTCGGGCTCGCCGACGGCCCCCGCCGACGCACCACCGGCCTGCGCCGGGAAGAGGTGGCCATGCTCGCCGGCATGTCGGTGGACTACGTCGTACGCCTCGAACAGGGCCGCAGCAGTCAGCCCTCCGCCCAGCTGCTCGGAGCGCTGGCCCGGGCACTGCGTCTGTCCGACGACGAGTGCGACCACCTGTTCCACCTGGCCGGGCACCGCCCCCCGCCTGCCGACTCGGTGGCCCGCCTGGCCCGCGCCGGTCTGATGCGCATGCTCGACCTGCTCGGCGACACTCCTGCCCTGGTCCTGTCCGACCTGGGCGAGATCCTCGCCCAGAACCGGGCAGCCATCCTGCTGACGGGCGACCACACCGGCTTCTCCGGCGACCGCCGCTACGCGATATACCGCTGGTTCACCGACCCCGCGACCCGCGCCGCCCACCCGCCCGAAGAGCAGGAGCACCACGCCCGCCAGCTCGTGGCCGACCTGCGCGCGGCCGCCGGCCGCCGCTCCGGCGATCCCACCGTCACCGGACTCGTCGACCGGCTGCGGGCCGACAGCGCGGACTTCCGCCGGCTCTGGGCCGAGCACGAGGTGGCGGTCCGACGCGTCGACCGCAAAACCGTTCTGCACCCACGGGTCGGCCGCGTGCTGATGGACTGCGAGACCCTGCTCACCCCCGACCAGGGCCAGCAACTGCTGGTCCTCACCCCCGCGGACGCCGAGGCCCGCGAACGGCTGGAACTGCTGCGGGTGGTGGGCATCGAGGAATTCCCCACCGGAGCAACGGGCACACCCGCACGGTGAAGCGGCCGACTACGCGGCACCCGCCCGGTCACAGTGAAATTGCTGAACGAGGGCTTGCGGGTCCGCGTCAGCCGCCGCAGCTTCGGGTGCGGCTCGACGACGTTCGAGTCTGCTCCGGGCCACCACCGTCGCAGCTCCCCGACGCGCCGCCTGTCGTGACGTAGGCGCTGAGCATGATCAGGCCACAGCCGAGCCACTGCGCGGGCGTCGGCCGCTCACCCAGCACCAAAGCGCCCAGGGCCAGTGCACCGACCGGAGTGAGGAGCAGCAGGACCGCACCGATGTGGCTGGGCAGCCGGGGCGAGTTGACGGCCACCAGCAGCCAGCCGCCGATCTGGCTGCTCAGCGCCACCACCGCCAGCCAGCCCAGCGTCCGCCAGGACGGTGCGAGGTCGAGGGGTGCCCCAGGCGGCGCCTCCCGGCGCGGAGACGACGGTCGACACGCAGATCACCAGCGTGTACGTAGTTCGGACGTGCCCCTCGAAACCGCCACGGCGCAGCAGGAACAGAAAGCCCGAGTAGCTCAGGGCCGCCAGCACCGCGTGCACCGTGCCCGCGGTCGGGTCGCTGCCGCTCGCGCCCTTCTCGAAGAGCCCGCCGGTCAGCACCACGCCCGCGAGCAGCACCGGCAGCCAGAGCAGGAATCGGCGCGGCACGCGTTCGCGGTCCACCGCCCAGGCGAGAAACGGCACCAGCACCACCTGCACATTGACCAGCACGGTGGACAGTCCCGCCCCCACTTCGGTGATCGCCTTCGCCCACAGCAGCATGTCCCCGGCGAACAACGCCCCGCCGGCCAGTCCGTACAGCACCTGTCGCCGAGGCGGCCGGCCTTCGCGGCGGTACTCCGGGAGCGCCAGCAGCACCAGGGCGGGTACGGCGAGCAAGCAGCGGTACGCGGAGGCCGTGCCCGCGTCACGTCGGACAGGTCGATACAGACCGGCGACACGGACAACGCGAGCGCACCGGCCGCCTGGCCCCGACGAGGACCGCCAAGGGCCGAGCCTCGCGCCGACGATCGGGGGAGGTTTCGGGACGTACCACGGAGCGGACTCCTCACCAAGAGTGCGCCGATGGGCACGGGTACCCGTACGGCCGGCCACTCATACGTGCAGCGGTCTCTCCCCGCGCCGTCGGCTGTGCCCAGTACGGCACGGGTAACGGCAGCGGCCGAGGACAAAGCCTCAATCCATGTGGCGGTCCAGCAGTTCCCTGACCCCCTCAGCCGTCAACGCCAGCTCTTCCGGCGTGCCGGCGTCGATGACGAGCGCCAGTTCCTCGGACGGCCAGCCGTGGGCGAGCGCACCGAGCAGGATCCGCCGGTGCTCCGAGATCTGCGGGAACGCGTGCCTCATGCGGGCCTGCGAGGTGAACACCGGCACCAGTTCGGTGCCGTCCGGCTGCTCGTAGACGGGCAGACTCACCGTCCCGGCAGGCTGGTCCCCGGCGGCGGCGCCGGTCGGGACGAGAACCTCGCTGCCGGCGAGGGTGTCCAGTTCCGCTTCGTCGGCGTCGCCCTCGACAACCGCCCGCAGGGCCAGTTGAACGGCGGAGGCGGCGCCATCGGGAAAGTGGTCAGTCACGGTTGGCCAGCCCCTCGGATAGGTCGAATGTGGCCGGGGAGGCATCGCGGTAACTCCGCGGTACCTCCCTCAAGATCCGGCGACCCGAGCCGAGTGCCCCGACTCCTACCTTTCATGTGCCGGACGGCGTCCACACCTCTACGTCCCGCCATCAAGGCCCGCGCCACCGCCGACCACGGCGCCAGGCACGGCCCCGCCCGCCGGTGCGCCTGGCTGCGTGCGGTTCCCGGCGTTGCAGTCATGCCCGAGCCCGGCCGGACGCGTTCCGGGTTCTCTTGTGTGCGGCGGCGTCAGCTGACGCTGCCGGTGCTTCCTGCGAAGAGCACCTGAGCGAGTTCGTCGTCCAACGCGCGTGGCGGATACTGCCCATCACACTGTCCTGGGTGGCTTCGCCGACGACCTCAATGACACTGCGGGCCTCATGGGTCGCCCGCTGCGTTCGAAGCGGAACCCATTGTCGGCGCCGGGTTCTCGTATCGGATGGGCCCATGCCCGCGTGCACGATCTTCCGATCCGGCCGGGGCTACGGCAGTCACGGACTGTGCCGCCCCAGAGGGGACGACTCACCGGCAGAAAGACATCACTCGTCGCGAGGCTTCTCGCACGGACCGAGGCCTGCGCAACCGTGGTCGGCCCAAGAGCCATGCGGAACGGCCGGCGATTCCCTTGTTGGGCGACGACGACGAGGAGGCGGAGGCGGAGGCGGTGGTCTCGGGCCTGATCCGCGACATCCTCCGCCGCGCAAGGGAACGCCTTGCTGCATTCTGCGTCGGCGTCCTCCTCGACTGTACGACGGGCCCCGCCATCTCTCCGAGCCTGTCGGGTCAGCCGGTACACCGTGCCAGGCACCCTCGCCGCCCATGTCGGGGGTGGGGCGCCCCACCGGCCCGCGGGGCATGCTCCGCTGCCGTCGACGGGCCGGGCGCCACCGTTACCACGGCCCTGCGGCGGGAACCCGGCCCGCGGATCAGCCACATCCAAGGAGGTGAGTCACATGCCTGGACGACAGGAGCTGCCGTCGACCCTCGAGCGCTCCTCGAAGGAGGCCCAGCGCACATGGGTCAAGGCACACGACTCCGCCGTCGAGCAGTACGGCGAGGGCGAGCGGGCCCACCGGGTCGCCTACGGCGCGCTCAAGCACACGCACGAGAAGGTCGGCGACCACTGGGAGCGCAAGGAGGGCGGCCGCAAGGGCCCCTCCGACCCGCAGTCGGCCCGTCCCCGCCAGCAGGGCGGACGCAGCGGCGAGGGCCTCGACGAGCACGCCACAAAGGAGCATCTCTACGATCTCGCGCGGCGACTGAACATCGACGGACGGTCACGCATGTCGAAGTCTGACCTGCTCGAGGCGATCCGTAAGGCCAACCGCTCCCGCACGCGAGCAGCCAGTTGACGCTGAGGCGGGACGTCGGCGCAGTTTGGCGGCCGGTGGACAGGAAACCCCGGACAGTGACAGATGACGTCATGAGGCCGTCGGTGTCGTGGAGGAGACGGGATCCGGGGCGCCCACCTTCCGCCCCGGCGACCGTGTGGTGGTGCCGTCCACCGTGGTGTGCGGGACATGCAGTCACTGCCGTATCCCCGGCGCCTTTGAGCAGGCGGCCCCTGCGGCGGCGCGGCGACAAGCCCGATCCGCCGGACAGAGCTCGCCGCCCTGAGGACACCCAACACATCCCCTCGCGGAGGAAGGCAGGCATCAGGTCATGCGATTCCACGACCGTCGCCACGCCGGCCAGGAACTCGCCCTGCGGATGATGGAGTGGGCGGCCGACGGAGATCTCGTCAACACCGTCGTACTCGCGCTGCCCCGAGGTGGCGTCCCGGTGGCGGCTGAGGTGGCCCAGACCCTCAAGGCGCCCTTGGACGTGCTGGTCGCGCGGAAGATCGGCATCCCCGGCCGCCCGGAGACCGGCGTCGGCGCGATCGTGGGTGACGACCCTCCGCTGTTCGACCGACGCGCTCTGGAGATGCTCGGCCTGAGCGAGGAGCGGCTCAGCCCGGACGTGGCCCGGGAACGAACCGAACTGCACCGCCGGGAACAGCTGTACCGGGGCGACCGCTCCGCGCCCGACGTCAAGGACCGGGCCGTGATCCTCGTCGACGACGGGCTCGCCACCGGCGCCACCGCGCGCGCCGCTCTCCGGTTCCTGCGCCGTCGGGACCCCGCCCGCCTGATCCTCGCCGTGCCGGTCTCCGCGCCTGACACTGCCGCCGCGATGCGCTCCGAGGCCGATGACATCATCTGCCTTCACCAGCCGCCGGACTTCTGGGCGGTAGGCCAGTGGTACGACGACTTCGACCAGGTCAGCGACGAAGAGGTCATCGAAACCCTGCACGCCCACAGCGCTTCGCCGTCCAAGAGCGGACGCCGGTAGCCGGAGTCCCTGCTGCACCGACGGCGGACAGCGTTTCCCGGTGGCCGGACGTCGTCGGCTCCGCACCCAAGGCCGCGGCTCCCGGCTGGTGTGCCTGCCGCACGGCGCGGCGGACGGCCTCATAGCCCGGGCAACGGCACAAGTTCGACGTGAGCAACTTCCTCCAGGGCCGCTGCGGCCAGCAAGAGGAAACCCAGCCGCGCTGCAGGGCGGGCTCGGTGGTGAAGTCGGCCTGCAACGGGTGGGGGCTGCGGTCGGCGGCGGCAAGGCCTTCGAGGGTGCGCACCAGTGCTGCCGTCGCACTGGACGCGAGCATCAGGCGAATGCGTACGGTGGTGCCGTCCACCCGGACCATGCGGGCCCCGCACCCCGTGTCCGCATCCCAGGTGGGCGCCCGTGAGCCCACAGTCCTCCCGCAGGGCGACGGCCGGCGTCCGCCGCGGCTCCGCGTCCAAGTGTCGGTCTGCGCCGTTGACCGTCAGAACAACGCACTCGACGGCGTCCGGCGTCGACGCCGCCCTGCGCGAGGTGGCGATCCAGGGCAACCGGACCACAACAACGGCCGCCGTACCGCGCCGGCGGCGTCGGGCGGGGGCGATGGAGTGCACTTCACCAGCCTGTCCATGACCGACGTGAGCGCCGACTGGCCCCAGGACGGGCACCGCGGCAAGCGGCTGACCGTGGGCGAACAGAGCGCCGTCGTCACGTACAACACCGCAACCGAACTCGCCCCGGCCCCCGTACGCCCCGGCGCGGCCACGGCCTGGAGCGTCGGCACACCCGCGCCGGGCTCCGCCTACCACCTGCCGGATGTCCCGAGCCCTCGAGCTGGGTTCACCACCGCGGCAGCGTCGCGGGACCGCATATCCTCACCAACCGGATCTGGGACGACCAGCAGCCCAGAACCCAGACGCACGACCTGTGGATCACACCCGACGGCAGCTGGACCGGCGGCCAGGTCTTCGACCACGACCTCAGCGGCAACGCCTCGGCCGCCACCCGTTTCGACACCCTGCCCAGCGGCGCCCGGTGGCGGGACAACGACGAATAGCGCACGCCGAGGAACGCAAACCGAGATGGCCGTCGGGCAGGCCTACGTCGGTATCGGCCCCGCAGGCAATGGCGCGCCGATGCCAAGCTCCCTCGCCGCCTTGCCTGTCTCCCGACTCACCGACCCCCGCTACCGCCGGGCCATGTCCGTCATCAGCGACGAAGGAGAACCCAGACACGAGCCTCACCACAGATCTGTCCGGCAAGTCGACGGTCGGCACCCGGGCGTCCCCGGCATCGGCCGAGCGACCGCCCAGCGCTCCGCCGCACAGGACGCGCGCCGCGTCCTCGCCGCCATCAACGCCGACGGCGTCAAGGCCGTGGCCGCCGAGATCATCGCGGCCGGAGGTACCCCCGCCACCGTAATCGGAGAGAGCACGGCGACCAGCACGTCGGCGACTAGGGGGTGTTTCGAAAGTCCCGCACAGCACCCACGGCGCCCGGCACGCACTCTCGCCGCACCGGCCGAAACC
>NZ_JBWLKM010000044.1:0-63915 GCF_059026085.1 Streptomyces sp. a15
GGGCCTTTCGTCCGGCACGCCGAGAGCACGCACCGGACACCGCGGGCACCGCACAGGACTTTCGAAACACCCCCTAGACGACCGCTCCCCGACCGGGGTCGTCGTCGTCCTCGTCGTCCGACCGCATCCGCATCACCAGCGTGGCGAAGCCGCCCAGGAAGCCGCCGATGCCGAGGGTGGCGAGCCACCAGGTCATGTCCCAGCCGAGCAGCACGGCGAGCAGGAGCAGCACCGGCCCGCCGAGCAGCCCCAGCCAGGCGAACTTCGCGGTCGCGTCGGCGGCGGGCAGCGGCGGCGGCTCCGGCGGTACGAAGTGGCCCTCGTCGTCCTCCTCGGAGTCCTCTTTGGACCCCTCCTCGACCGGCTCGGGCATGCTGTAGTCCCGGGGGCCGCCGACCCCGGGGGCGAAGGCGACGGAGCCGCCCAGCGGCTTCGCGGGCTTGTCCTCCTGGGCCTCCGTGGTCCCCTTCGCGTCCTTGGGGCCCCCGTCGTTCGTCTCGTTCGTCTCGGACTCCAGCAGGGCCAGGTCCTCGACCGACTTGAAGGGCTTGGAGCCGGGCGGGTCGGACGGTTCCTCGCCGTACCCGGCGACGATGGCCGCCCAGGCGGCCTCCTCGTCGAACGGGACGTGCTGCTCGTCCGGCTCGCGGTCCTCGCGCTCCTCACGGTCCTCGCGATCGGAGTCGTGCTCAGCCACGTGCAGCCGTCCCTTCCTTGCCGATGCTGGGTGCCAGGCGGCCGATGAACGCGTAGCTCTCCTCGAAGATCCGGTCCGCCTCGTGGTCCAACGTCGCGACGTGGTAGCTCTGTTCCAGCACGATCTCCTGTACGTCCGTGGATGACACCCGGCTCAGCACGCGCGCGGAGTCGGCGGCCGGCACCACATGGTCCTGGGCGCTGCGCAGAACCAGCAGCGGCTGGGTGACCTGCGGAAGCTCCCCGTCGACCAGCCGGAAGAAGGTCCGCAGGGAGTGCGCGGAGCGCAGCGGCACCCGGTCGTACCCCAGCTCGACGCTGCCCTCCTTGGCGATGTCGTCGGCGATGCCCTTCGTCGTGCGGACGAGGTGACGGACCACCGGCAAGGTGTAGGCGGCCAGTCCGTGCATCCGGTTCGCCGGGTTGACGACCACCAGGCCGCTGACCTCGTCACCGTGCTTGGCCGCGAGCCGGAGCGCGAGTGTGGCACCCATCGACAGGCCCGCCACGAACACCCGCGTGCAGCGCTCGCGCAGGGCCCGCAGCTCGCGGTCCACCTCGGCGTACCAGTCCTGCCAGCCGGTGAGCTGCATGTCCTCCCAGCGGGTGCCGTGGCCGGGCAGCAACGGCAGCGAGACGGTCAGTCCGCGCGCGGCCAGATACTCCGCCCAGGGGCGCAGCGACTGGGGGGAACCGGTGAAGCCGTGACAGAGGAGGACCCCCGTGTCCCCGCCCTCGTGGCGGAACGGCTCGGCTCCAGGGAGGACCGGCACCTTCGGTCTCCTGTTCATGAGAAGGGCGTGAACGAGTCCAGGTGCGGTTAACCGTACGCGACCGCACTGACACCGACCAGGGCCGTCGGGCTGTTTGACAGTGCTCCGGGTTAAGGTCTGACCGACGCACACAGGAGGCACTCGGTTGTTGTACGGCACGATGAAGGTCGCCATCGGAGGGCCGCTGAAGGTCGCCTTCAGGCCCTGGGTGGACGGCTTGGAGAACATTCCCGCCGAGGGCCCCGCCATCCTGGCCAGCAATCACCTGTCGTTCTCCGACTCGTTCTTCCTGCCGGCGGTCCTCGACCGCAAGGTCACCTTCATCGCGAAGGCCGAGTACTTCACCACGCCCGGTGTGAAGGGCCGTCTGACGGCCGCCTTCTTCAAGGGCGTCGGCCAGCTCCCGGTGGACCGTTCGGGCGCGCGCGGCGCGGGCGAGGCGGCCGTCAAGAGCGGCATCGAGGTGCTGGAGCGCGGTGAGCTGTTCGGGATCTACCCGGAGGGCACCCGCTCGCCCGACGGCCGTCTCTACCGGGGCAAGCCCGGCGGCCTCGCGCGCGTGGCGCTCGCCACCGGTGCGCCGGTCATCCCGGTCGCCATGATCGACACGGAGAAGATCCAGCCGCCCGGAAAGGTGATGCCCAAGCTGATGCGGCCGGGCATCCGCATCGGCGAGCCGCTGGACTTCAGCCGCTACCAGGGCATGGAGCACGACCGTTTCGTGCTCCGCGCGCTGACCGACGAGGTCATGTACGAGATCATGAAGCTCTCCGGCCAGGAGTACGTCGACATCTACGCGACCGCCGCCAAGCGGCAGATCGCGGACGCGGCGAAGGCCGAGAGGGAAGCCGAGAAGGCGGCCAAGGCCGCGCTCGCGCAGGCGGCGAAGGAACAGGCTGCGGCGGACCAGGCGGCGAAGGATCAGGCGGCGAAGGATCAGGCCGAGAAGGAGAAGACCGAGTCCTAGGCGACAGCCGGGGGTCGGTCGGGGGTGGGGGACATGGCCAGTCGCGAGAGAGTCATGCGGATGTCGGTCGAGCAGCCGCTGTGGCGTGCGCTCGCCGGCTACCGCGTGCTCACCATGCTGTACGCGGTCGGGTTCTTCGCCACCGCCTACGACGGGTTCGACCGCCCCTGGGTCGCCGTCGTGTACTACTGCGTCCTGTTCGTCTGGACCGTGGCCACCCTGCCCAAGGTCGCGAACGCGGCCAGCTGCACCAAGCGCTTCCTGGCCGCCGACCTCACCGTCGCGCTCACCGGCATCCTGCTCACGCCCTTCGCCGACGCCCACGAACGCATCCAGTCGGGCGGCCCTACGCTGCCGTCGATATGGACCGCGGGTTCCGTGCTGGCCTTCGCCATCAAGGGCGGCTGGCGCTGGGCGGCCGCCGCCTCCACCGCGGTCGCCGTCGCCAATCTCGTCGAGCGGGGCAGCCCCGCCCGGGACACCGTCCACAACGTGATCCTGGTCTGGGTCGCCTCCATTGCCATCGGCTACGTCGTCGAGGTCGCCCGCGCCTCCGAGCGCACCCTCGCCCGCGCCCTGGAGATCGAGGCCGCGACCAGGGAGCGGGAGCGGCTGGCCCGGGACATCCACGACGGCGTGCTCCAGGTGCTGGCGATGGTGCAGCGGCGCGGCGCGGTGATCGGCGGCGAGGCGGCCGCGTTGGGCCGGATGGCGGGTGAGCAGGAGGTCGCGCTGCGGATGCTGGTCTCCGGCGGTCTGGTGCCCGTCTCCCGGGCGTCGGAGGACGCGGCCGAGGGGGCGGTCGTACGGGCCGTCGAGGAGCCGGACGACTCCACCGGCCCTGTCGACCTGCGCGCACTGCTGGCCCCGTACGCCTCCGCCAAGGTCAATCTCGCCGAGCCGGGCGCCGCGGTGCCGCTGCCGCCGGCGGCGGCGAGGGAACTGGCCGCGGCCGTCGGCGCCGCCCTGGACAATGTCCGCAAGCACGCGGGCGAGCACGCGCGCGCGTGGATCCTCGTCGAGGACGAGCCGGGCGAGGTGATCGTGACCGTCCGGGACGACGGCCCCGGCATCCCCGAAGGCCGCCTCGCACAGGCCGAAGGGGAGGGGAGGCTCGGCGTGGCCCTCTCGATCCGGGGCCGGCTGCGCGAACTCGGCGGCAGCGCCGAACTGATCTCGGTGCCCGGCCAGGGCACGGAGGTCGAACTGAAGGTACCGAAGGAGACGAAGTCTTCACGGGGGAAGGCGGAGCAGCGATGACGGACAGCAGCGAGGGCCGGCCGGGGCCGATCAGGGTCATGGTGGTCGACGACCATCCCATGTGGCGCGACGCGGTCGCCCGTGACCTGGGCGAGTCGGGCTTCGAGGTGGTCGCCACCGCGGGCGACGGCGAGCAGGCCGTGCGCCGCGCCAAGGCCGCCGCGCCCGACGTACTGGTGCTGGACCTGAACCTGCCCGCCAAGCCCGGCGTCCAGGTCTGCAAGGAACTCGTCGGCGTCAACCCGGCGTTGCGCGTCCTGGTGCTGTCCGCGAGCGGTGAGCACGCCGACGTGCTGGAGGCGGTGAAGTCCGGCGCGACCGGCTATCTGCTGAAGTCGGCCTCGACGGACGAACTGCTGGACGCGGTCCGCCGTACGGCCGTCGGCGACCCGGTGTTCACGCCCGGCCTGGCCGGTCTGGTCCTCGGCGAGTACCGGCGTCTGGCCGCCGAGCCCGCGCCCGCCCAGGACACCGGCGCGCCCGGAGCCCCGCAGCTCACCGACCGGGAGACCGAGGTGCTGCGCCTGGTCGCCAAGGGCCTGAGCTACAAGCAGATCGCCGAACGCCTGGTCATCTCGCACCGCACGGTCCAGAACCACGTCCAGAACACCCTCGGCAAGCTCCAACTGCACAACCGGGTCGAACTGGTGAGGTACGCGATAGAACGCGGACTCGACGACGAGTAGATCAACTACCTGACATTCCAACGGAATTGTCGTTCCCGCCCATCCCCGTGTGACCTGGATCACTACTAGCGTGATCCCCATCAGGCAACCGCGGCGAAGGGACACTTCCATGCGCGTCGGAGTACTGACCGGAGGCGGCGACTGCCCCGGGCTCAACGCCGTCATCCGGGGCATCGTCCGCAAGGGCGTGCAGGAGTACGGATACGACTTCGTCGGCTTCCGGGACGGCTGGCGAGGACCCCTCGAGAACCGCACCGTGCGTCTGGACATCCCCGCGGTGCGCGGGATCCTGCCCCGCGGCGGCACCATCCTCGGCTCCTCGCGCACCAACCCCCTGAAGCAGGAGGACGGCATCCGCCGTATCAAGGAGAACCTCGCCGAGCAGGAGGTCGGGGCGCTCGTCGTGATCGGCGGCGAGGACACCCTCGGCGTCGCCGCCCGGCTGTCCGACGAGTACGACGTGCCCTGCGTCGGCGTGCCGAAGACGATCGACAACGACCTCTCCGGCACCGACTACACCTTCGGCTTCGACACGGCCGTCGGCATCGCCACGGAGGCGATCGACCGGCTGCACACCACCGCCGAGTCCCACATGCGCGTCCTGGTCTGCGAGGTCATGGGCCGGCACGCGGGCTGGATCGCCCTCCACTCCGGCCTGGCCGGCGGCGCCAACGTCATCCTCATCCCCGAACAGCGCTTCGACGTCGAGCAGGTGTGCGCCTGGGTGACCTCCCGCTTCAAGGCCTCGTACGCCCCCATCGTGGTCGTCGCCGAGGGCGCGATGCCCAAGGACGGCGACATGGTCCTCAAGGACGGGTCACTGGACTCCTTCGGGCATGTGAGGCTGTCCGGCGTCGGCGAGTGGCTGGCCAAGGAGATCGAGCGACGCACCGGCAAGGAGGCCCGCACCACGGTCCTCGGGCACATCCAGCGCGGCGGCACGCCCAGCGCCTTCGACCGCTGGCTCGCCACCCGCTTCGGCCTGCACGCCATCGAGGCCGTCCGCGACGGCGACTTCGGCAAGATGGTCGCCCTGCGCGGCACGGACATCGTGCGGGTCCCGATCGCGGAGGCGACGGCCCGGCTGAAGACGGTGGATCCGAAGCTGTACGAGGAGGTCGGGGTGTTCTTCGGCTGAACCCGTCCGGCGCTGTCGGCTTGTGGGTCGCATAGTCGGCCCACAAGCGCGCGTCCTGGAGATCCTCGCGGCCGGCGGCACGCGGATGGTGACGCAGCGCGGTCGCCGAACGCCTCGGCATGACGGTCGCCAGGGTCTCGTCCGCGCCTCCACCCGCACCCGCGACTTCGGCTTCCGTCTCGACCGCCTGACGGGCCGCGACCCGCACGGCCGCACCGCGGGCGTCCCCGGCACCGGCAAGATCGGCGAGGCCTTGGCCCGGATCGCCCACGGCTTCGGCAAGGAGCAGCACACCAGGCTGAGGGCGCCGTCGGCCGGTCGACGGCGCCCTCAATACACCGCGTGCTCGACTACACCGCCGGCCGCCGCTCCGAGAACGTGCTGGTGCCGCGCAGCTGGCCCACCAGCTCCCGTACGACGGCCGCGCCGTTCAGCGTGAGCACGGACTCCGGGTGGAACTGCACGCCCGCGACTGCACTCCTGGGCGCGCCTCCGGCACGACGTGGCCCGCGCAGCGCGTGCACCTCGCCGGTGTCGCTCCGGCTCACCTCGATGTCGTGCGCCGACAGTTCGACGAGCGCGTCGTCGTCGCAGCGCGCCACGAAGCTGTTGTAGAAGCCGACGGTCTCGCGCCGCCCGAACAGGTCGATCTCCGTCTGCGCCCCCTGGTACGGCACTTCCTTGCGTACGATCTCCAGCCCCAGCTCGGCCGCGATCAGCTCGTGCCCGAGGCAGACGCCGAGCACGCCGTGCCGGTTGTCCCGGATGGCCTCGGCGGTCAGCGCGCGCAGGAACCGCATCTTGGGGTCGGCGGTGTCGCAGGGGTCGCCCGGTCCGGGGCCGAGGACGACCGGCCCCTCGTGCGCGCGGACGGCCTCCGCCAGGCCGGGCTCGTCGTAGCGCCGGACGGTCACCTCCAGGCCGCTGGATCGCAGGACGTGCGCGAGCATCGCCGTGAAGGTGTCCTCCCCGTCGATGACGAGGGCATGCCCGGCCAGTTCCTCCGACCGCTCCTGCATCCGCAGCCAGAACGGCGCCAGCGAGGCCCGGCGCCCGTCCAGCGCGGCCCGCACCCGGGGGTCGTCGGCCAGCGGGGGGCGCGTGTGCTCCGTACGCGGCCTGGACGGCCGTACGCCCAACGCGGCCAGCACCCCCGCCGCCTTCGCGTGTGTCTCCGCGACCTCGCCCGCCGGGTCCGAGCCGCGCACCAGCGTGGCGCCGACCGGCACCCGCAGCCGCCCGGCCGCGTCGATGTCGGCGGTGCGGATGAGGATGGGGGAGTCCAGGGTCTGGGCGCCGCCCGAGTCCCTGCCGATGAGCGCCAGGGCACCGGCGTAGTAGCCCCGCCCGCCGACCTCGTGCCGCTCGATGACCCGGCAGGCGTTCTGCACCGGCGAGCCGGTGACGGTCGCTGCGAACATGGTCTCCTTCAGTACCTCGCGCACGTCCAGCGAGGACTTCCCGCGCAGCTCGTACTCGGTGTGTGCGAGGTGCGCCATCTCCTTCAAGCGGGGCCCGATCACGACCCCGCCCATGTCGCCGACGGTGCACATCATCTTGAGCTCCTCGTCGACGACCATCGACAGCTCCTCGATCTCCTTGCCGTCGGCGAGGAAGTCGAGCAGATGCTCGGGGGTGGGGCCTTCGGCCGGATAGCGGTACGTCCCGCTGATCGGGTTCATCACGACGGTCCCGCCGGACATCCGCACATGCACCTCGGGACTGGCCCCGACCAGCGTGCGGTCCCCGGTGTGCACGACGAACGTCCAGTACGCGCCCCGCTCACCCACGAGCAGCCGCCGGAACAGCGCCAGCGCGTCGGCCCTCGCGAACCCCGGGATCGAGCCCTCGTACGTCCGCCGGATCACGAAGTTCGCGCCCTCGCCGGCGCCGATCTCCTCCCGCAGCACCCGCCCGACGATCTGCGCGTACTCCTCGTCGGCCACGTCGAAGCCGCCGTCCTCGACCCGCACCTCGTGCGCCGGGAGCTGCGCGAGGGCTACGGCGAGCGGGATCTCGTACGTCTCCTCCGGCGTGAGCACCGACAGGGGCGTCCCGTCGTCGCGGACGTCGAAACCGCGCTCGCGGATCTGCCGGAAGGGGACGAGGGCCAGGCCGTGCTCGGGGAGGTCGGCGAGGCGGTCGTGCGTGCTGACCGGGCCGAGCAGGACCTCGACCGTGTCGTGGTCGTGGCCCGGGGTGCGGCGGCGCAGCAGGGCGAAGGGACGGGGATCGGCCAGCAGGTCGAGCAGGTTCATCGGTCGTGTTCCTTCTGGGAAGGAGAGACGACCTCAGCGCCGGAAACACCGAAGGCCGCCCCTCGGGCGGCCTTCGCGAAGTCTTGCGTACGCGCAGTCAGTGGGCCGCCGGATGAGCGGTCCACCACCAGGTCTGGGTCGAATGCGCGAACATGCGAGGCACCCTACCCCACGCGCACCTGGGCGTGCGGGTGTCTCACCTGTCGAGCCGCACGAAAATCACTCGACACGACCCCGTAATGTTGAGGACGTGACCGTGAACGCTAAGACCAGCGCCAGCGCTGGCAACACCTGGCGAGACCTGCCCGCGGCGCAGCAGCCCGAGTACCCCGACACCGAGGCTCTGCGCGCAGTGATCGCGGACCTCGAGTCGTATCCGCCACTCGTCTTCGCGGGCGAGTGCGACCAGCTGCGCGCCCGACTGGCGGCCGTCGCCAAGGGAGAGGCGTTCCTCCTCCAGGGCGGCGACTGCGCCGAGGCCTTCGACGCGGTGTCCGCCGACCACATCCGCAACAAGCTCAAGACGCTGCTCCAGATGGGCGCCGTGCTGACGTACGCCGGCTCCGTGCCGGTGGTGAAGGTGGGCCGGATCGCCGGCCAGTACTCCAAGCCGCGCTCCAAGGGCACCGAGACCCGTGACGGCGTGACCCTGCCGACGTACCGCGGCGACTCGGTCAACGGCTTCGACTTCAACGAGGCCGCCCGCATCCCGGACCCCGAGCGGCTGAAGCGGATGTACAACGCCTCCGCCTCCACGCTCAACCTGGTGCGCGCCTTCACCACCGGCGGCTACGCCGACCTGCGCCAGGTGCATGCCTGGAACCAGGACTTCGTGAAGTCGTCCCCCTCCGGCCAGCGCTACGAGCAGCTGGCCCGCGAGATCGACCAGGCGCTGAACTTCATGCACGCCTGCGGGGCCGACCCGGAGGAGTTCAAGACGGTCGAGTTCTACTCCTCGCACGAGGCGCTGCTGCTCGACTACGAGTCGGCGCTGACCAGGGTCGACTCCCGCACCGGGCACCTGTACGACGTGTCGGCGCACATGGTGTGGATCGGTGAGCGCACCCGGCAGCTGGACCACGCGCACATCGAGTTCGCCTCGCAGATCCGCAACCCGATCGGCATCAAGCTCGGCCCGACGACCACGGCCGAGGAGGCGCTGCAGTACATCGAGCGCCTGGACCCCGACCGCGAGCCGGGCCGGCTGACCTTCATCGTCCGCATGGGCGCCGACAAGGTCCGCGACAAGCTGCCCGAGCTGGTGGAGAAGGTCACCGCCTCGGGCGCGACGGTGGCCTGGATCACCGACCCGATGCACGGCAACACCTACGAGGCGGCCTCCGGCCACAAGACCCGCCGCTTCGACGACGTGCTCGACGAGGTCAAGGGCTTCTTCGAGGTCCACAAGTCCCTCGGCACCCACCCGGGCGGCATCCATGTCGAGCTCACCGGTGACGACGTCACCGAGTGCGTGGGCGGCGGCGACGAGATCTTCGTCGACGACCTGCACCAGCGCTACGAGACGGCCTGCGACCCGCGGCTGAACCGCAGCCAGTCCCTCGACCTGGCGTTCCTCGTCGCGGAGATGTACCGCGACCAGTAGCAGATCACCAGCGGGCGCACCTGTTACAGGAGCGTGGAGTGGGGCGTGGATCACATACGATCCGCGCCCCACTCCACTTTTGCGGGCCCCTCGTGACGGGTAAGGTTAGGTTAGCCTTATTGATCTCGGCGGGAGGTGAACCGCGTGTTCGTGTGCAACTGCTTCGGAGTGACCGAAGCGCAGGTCCAGCAGCACGCGGACAACGGCGCCTGCACGCCCCGCCAGATCGCCTCCGCCTGCAAGGCCGGCACGGACTGCGGATCCTGCGTCCGCCGGATCCAGGCGATCCTCGGCCGAGGCGCGTGCCCCCGGCCGGCCCACCAGAGCGGGCCGGTCCTCTCCGGGCTCGCGGACGTCGAGACGCTCGCCGACGTCGAAGCGCTCGGGGAAGCCGACGTGCTCGAGGAAGCCGCCTGAGTCTGGTCGGTGCCGCCTGAGTCTGGTCGGTTCAGCTCTCCGGCTGTTCGATCAGCTGGGCGAGGTAGAGCGCCTCACCGAGCTTCTCCAGCAGTTCCAGCTGGGTGTCGAGGTAATCGATGTGGTGCTCCTCGTCCTCGAGGATCGACTCGAAGATGTTCGCGGAGGTGATGTCGCCCTTGTTCCGCATCACCTCGACGCCGCGCTTGAGCCGGTCGATGGCCTCCACCTCGATCTGCCGGTCGGCCTCGAACATCTCCTTGACCGTCTGTCCCACGCGGACGTGGAAGAGGCGCTGGTAGTTCGGCAGCCCGTCCAGGAACAGGATCCGGTCGGTGAGCACCTCGGCGTGCTTCATCTCGTCGAAGGACTCGGCCCGCGTGTACTTCGCGAGCTTGGTCCAGCCGAAGTTCTCCTGCATCTTCGCGTGCAGAAAGTACTGGTTGATCGCGGTGAGCTCGGCGGTCAGCTGCTCGTTGAGAAACTCGATGACCTCGGGGTCGCCCTGCATCGCAGAGGCTCCTTCCACACGGTGAACTGGCAGGTGGCTCCGCATCCTTGCACCGGTGACGAAGATCGTCCAGTAAGTCTTCACTTAGTAAGTAAGGGCATGCTTAGTTCCATTTGCCCGATTTGGATGGGGGTTGGTCATGTGCACTGCCCCGGGTCTGTCAGGATGGAGTCATGGGTCAGCCGGTGGAACGCGAGTCGGGAGATGCGGCACACTCCGAGCTTCCGCCGGGGCAACGACTGCAGCGTGGCTGGCCGGTCACCCACTACGGCCCGGTCCCCAAGTTCCGCCCGGAACGCTGGGAGTTCCGGGTCTTCGGCGCCACCGCGGACGGCGAGAAGCACTGCTGGAACCACGAGGAGTTCACGGCCCTGCCGTACACCAGCGTCGTGGGCGATCTGCACTGCGTCACGAAGTTCAGCATGCTCGGCGCCGAGTGGGGCGGCATCCCCGCGCGGACCATCCTGGACATCGCCCCGCCCGCCCCGGCCGTCACCCATGTGATGGTGTGGGCGGAGTACGGATTCAGCTCGAACCTGCGGCTGTCCGACTTCGCGTCCGACCGCGCGATCTTCGCCACCCACAAGGACGGCGAACTGCTGACAGCGGAGCACGGCTTCCCGCTGCGACTGGTCGTTCCCCATCTGTACGCGTGGAAGGGCCCCAAGTGGGTCAGGGGCGTGGAGTACATGACAGCCGACCGCCGCGGCTTCTGGGAGGAGCGCGGCTACCACAACGTCGGCGACCCCTGGAGCGAGCAGCGCTACTCCTATCAGGAGGGGCCCGGGGAGGGTCCCGAGCTCTGACTCGCTGTCCTGACGCAAGGGCGCGATACCGGCGGGGGTATTCCAGTCGAGGGTCGGCGGCTTCATTCCGGTAACGAGGGCGATTCTCCGTGGCCGTAGCGCTACTCTGGGTCCCCTGCCAGGGCGGGTGCCGCCGGGCTGATGCGGAACCGCGGAGCTCTCCCGGTTCCGCTTGCGGGGCGGTCGGGGGAAACGGTCGGGGGACGACGGTGGGTCTGTTCGGAGAGCGGCATACCTTCATGGAGGGTCTCGGTCCGGCGGACCGCGAGGCCCTGACGGGCTTAGGCACCCGGCACGACTACCCGCCGCACGAGACGGTGCTCGCCGAGGGCGACCGCACCACGTTCGCGGTGGTCCTGCTGCGCGGCTGGTGCACGGTGTGGACACCGACCGAACGCGGCAGCCGGCTGATACTGGCGCTCCGAAGAGCCGGCGAGGTCGTCGGCGACATGGCGGCGCTCGACGGCCGCCCGCGCAGTGCCTCGGTCAGCGCGCTCGGCCCGGTGACCGGACTGGCCGTGGCCGGTGAACGCTTCCGCTGGTTCCTGGCCTCGCGGCCGCACGCGAACGCGCTGATGATGAGCCAGCTCACCGAGCGCCTGCGCAGCGCCGACCACGAGCGCCGGGCGCTGGCCTCCATGACCGTGCTGCAACGGCTCGCGCAGCGCCTGGTCGAACTCGCCGACCGTACCGGCCGAGTGGAGAACGAGGTCGTGACCCTCCGGCTGCCCCTGGCCCAGCACGAGCTGGCCGCGTCCGTGGGATCCACCCGCGAGGCCGTGGCCAAGGCCCTGCGCCTGCTGCGCGAACAGGGCCTGGTGCGGACCGGACCCGGCACGCTCGCCGTGGCCGACCTGGCCCCGCTCCGCCTGCTCGCCGCCGGGCACCACCACGGCACCGACACCTAGAAGCACCGGAGTCCCGCGCTGTGTAAACGGCTACAGCGGTGACGCGTCGACTCCGCGAGCATTCGGGGAGCCCGCGTCCGGCGGGACGGCAGGGAGGAGAAAGCCATGGAGCAGGAAGCCGCGTACGGCTTCGTCATCAATGTGGACGCGCAGGGCTCCGGCCTGCTGTCCGACACCGAGAAACCGGAGATGCGCAGCAGACTCTACGAGGTCACGGGCGCCGCCTTCGAACAGGCGGACATCCGAGCGCCCCGTCTCTACCAGGAGGACCGCGGCGACGGCATCCTCACCGTGCTCGCGCCCGACGTACCGCCGCGCCGGGTGGTGGGGGAGTGGCTGGAGTACCTCCACCAGAACCTGCGGGAGATCAACCGCGGACGTCAGACCCCGCTGCGGCTGCGCGCGGGACTGCACATCGGCCCGGTCACGGCCGACGCCCACGGCCGCTCCGGCCGTGCCGTCGACCTGGCCTGTCGGCTGGGCGACTGCGACACCGCGAAGGCGATCCTCGTGGCCGCGTCCGCCGCCCCCTTGGTCGTGGTCGCCTCCGACCGGCTGTTCGAGGACGTCATCCGGTCCGGTGGCCGCTGGGTGGAGCCCGAGCACTACCGCCGTCACGACGTCGACCTCAAGGAGGGCCGCCGTGCCGCATGGTTCATGGTTCCGGGCCTGCCCCGACCGCCCGAACCGGCGTCGCCGCAGGCGGGCAGCGGATCGCAGCCACAACCGGAGAGCACCGGCGCCGGCGTGGTCCAGTACAACCACCACCACGGCAGCGGCGAGTTCATCGTCGGCGGTCACATCGACACCATCAACATCGGCCGGTCCGGCGGCGACCGGTGAACGCGCAGAACCCGGCGCCCCCGGGACCGCAGCCGGGCGGCCCCAAGCCGCAGGCCCAGGCCGAGCCCCAGGCCGAGTCGGCCGCTCAGGGGTCCGAACCGGCCCAGCCGGACGTCATCGGCGGCCCCGCCGCCGACCCGCTCGGCGGAGAGACGCTGCCCGGAGCCGCGGCCGCCGCCTCCCGTGTCTACCGCTCCACCCTGTCCTCGCACGGGTCCGGCACCGTCATCAGCTCCGGGTCCGTCTCGGCCATCAACTTCTACGGCGAGCGGGCGGGGGAGCGCCTGCTCGCCGGACCGCTCCCCGACGACGAACTGCGCAGACTGCGCCGGGTCTTCCAGGAACCGGAGGAGTACGGCGCGTACCGGGACCGGTTACGGGCCGGGCGGCTCCTGGTGCTGTTCGGACAGCCCGGCACCGGCCGCGCCTACACCGCCCTGTCCCTGCTGGACGACCTGACCCGCGGTCATGTCTCCCGGCTCGACCCGCGCACCGATCTGGACACCCTGGACGACACCCAGATCGGCGAGGGCCACGGCTACGCGCTGGAACCCGCCGTCGCCGGACTGCCCGACGAGACCGGTCTCGACCGGCTCTGCGAACTGCTCGGCAAGAAGGAGGCGTACGCGGTCCTGCTGGCCGCCCCCGAACCGGGTGACGTGCTCGCCCGGGCCGGCCGCTACCACCGCGCCCACCTCCCGGCGCCCGCCGACGCCGTACTGGAGAAACACCTTGCCGCCGAACTCGACGGCGCGCCCGAGGAGTCCCACGACCGCGTCCGCGCGATGGCACTGGACCCCGCGGTGGAGGAGGCGAGAGGGCTCGACGAACTGCTGCCCGCCGAGGCGGCCCGGTTCGCGAAGCTGCTCGCCCAGCACGCCCGGGACGAGCTGTCGTACGACCAACTCCTCGCCGAATGCCGCAAGTTCGCCGAGGACCAGGCCGCCGAGTGGTTCGCCGGGGGCGTCCGCTCCGAGACCCCGGAGCGGCTGCGGGACGCCGCCTACCGCATCGCCCTCGCCGTGCTCGACGGTGCCTCGCTGAGCGCCGTGGCCGAGGCCGCCGAGATCCTGGCCTGGGAACTCGCCGTGACCGTCGATCCGGAGGCCACCCCGGGCCGTCCGCTGTTCAGCGACGGGGTCGACGCCCGGCTGGTCTCCGCCCGCGCGACGGCCGAACTCGGCGTGGAGCAGATCGGCGACGAGGACGTGCCGGTGCGCACGGTGCGGTTCAGGGGCGAGGCCCTCGCGCCCGCCGTCCTCGGCCACCTGTGGCAGCACCGGCACAACGTACGCGGGCCCGTGCTGCGCTGGCTGGCCGGACTGTGTGAGGACCCCCGACCCGAGGTCTGGGTGCGCGCCGCCGTGGCGGCCGGCCAGTTGTGCCGGCTGGACTGCGTGCACACGGTGCACGAACTCGTCCAGCCCATGGGCCAGGCCGACCAGGCCCGCCGCCGGCTCTTCGCCGCCACCGTGCTCGACGTGGCCCTCGCCTCCCCGGAGGTCGGCACCGCGATCCGGGCCCTGGTCGGCCACTGGGCACGTCAGGGCGACGAGCGGCTGCGCTGGACGGCGGGCGCCGTGCTCGGCCGGGGCCGTGCGACCGCCACGGTCCGCGAGGCGCTGGACCTGCTCGGCGCGATCGGCGTCTGGGACGAGGGCAAACTGCGGGCCGACGCGGCCGTCCAGGTGGCCCACCTGGCCGGTGTCCACGCCGACGCGCTCACCTGCCGCCGGATCCGCGCCTGGCTGTCCGACGAACGACGGCACCAGCAGGACCTCGGTCTGCAGACCACGGTCCTGCTCGCCGCCGTCACCGTGGTCGACCTGTGGAACCAGCACCCCGACCTGGAGGGCTACGGCGACTGGCCGCTGATGCTGGCCCTCGCCACCGCCCGGCCCGCCCTGGCCCCGGAACTCGCCGGACTGCTGTGGACGGCGCTGCAGACCGGGCGGTCCTACGACGCGGCCATCGAGGCCCTGGCCGACTGGGTGCGGGGATCGGCCGACAAGCCGTGGGCCGACGCGCTGGAGCGGTTCCTGCCGCTGCTCGTGCACAGCCACGACGACCGGCGCCGGCTGCTGTCACTGATCAAGGAACTGTCCGAAGACCCCGACCAACCACTGAACGAACAGCAGGTCCGCCGTCTGTGGGGGGCGGTCCAGGGAGCGAGTACGCCATGACGCACAACCAGTGGGGCCGGCCGTGGCCGCCCCAGGACGAGGAGTTCGTCCTCCCGCACGACCTCAGAGGGCCCTTCATCCGGGAGTTCGCCCCGCAGGCGGCCTACCGGCACCGCAACAGCCAGGTCGCCTCGGTGCTCTACTACAAGAACGGCGGGCACAGCATCATCACCGTCCGGGGCGCCGAGCACAACAACAAGCCGATGATGGGCAAGCCCACCTCGGTGTGCTGGATCGCCCGCGGACAGCACCAGGCCTCCTTCCAGCTGGAACTGCCCACCTACGGCGACCGGTCCAGGTTCAAGGCCGGTGCCGACGTCAACTGGGAGGTCAGTGACTTCTACCTGGCCGCCGAGAAGCGGGTCGTCGACGTGGAGCGGATGCTCCGCCCGCCGCTGGAGGCCCGGCTGCGCGGCGTCAGCCGTCGCTACGGCCTGGACTCGGCGCAGCAGGTCGACGAGGCGATCCAGGACGAGCTGGCCAGCGGCCGGTGGAGCGGCTTCGGCGCCGACCTCGGCCTGGCCACCCAGGTCTTCATCCGGATCGATCTGGGCCAGGCGGCCGCCGACCACCAGGCGCAGATGGTCGCGGTGGAGAAGGGCAGCAAGGTCCAGGAGGCCATCGACTCCGCCAACAAGGCGCGCATCGCGGCGAACATCGACGACGCGCAGAAGCTGATCGCGGCGGGCGAGACCTTCCAGTACGCCACGATGCTGGCGCAGGACCCGGGCCGGGCGAACGAGATCCTGGGCGAACTCCAGCGCCAGGCCCGTGAACAGCGCCACGGTGCCCTGGACTACCTGACGAACCTGATCAACCAGGGCGTGGTCCAGCGCCACCAGATCGACGACCAGGTGCAGGCTCTCATCGAGTACAGCCGTTCGGTCTCCACCACGGTCTTTCCGAACGGGCTGCCGCAGGCTCCGACCTCGTTGCCGATACCGCCGATGCCGGCCGTTCCGCCGGCGCCCGCGGACGACGCTCCGGCCATCCCGCCCGCCCCGCCGAACGACACGGTCCCGGGGCAGAGTCAGAGTCAGGGCGTGCAGGACGCCGCGGGTCCGGGAGCGCGTGAGTGAGTCCGACGACCGAAACGGACGCCGCCGCGCAGTACGTTGCCGAGCGGCTGCTGCTGACCGTGCGCGAGGACCTGGGCAGGGCGGACGTGAAGGCGTCCGTCCTGCTCTCCGGAGCCGTGGCGGTGCCCGCGCTGATCATCGGCAAGGGGGCGCCGACCGACGTCTCCGGCGTGGCCGCGGTGTTCCTCGCGGCCGGCGGAGCGCTGTGGGCGGCCGGCACGCTGCTGCTGCTCGCGGTGATCGTGCCCCGCACCGGCACGGTCCGTGCGATGGCGGGCCCGACCTTCTACGCCGACGGGCTGGGCAGCCCGGATCTCGAGGTGCTGGGCCGCGCCGCCGCCGAGGCGGGCGCCGACCGGGTGCGCTGGCTGCTGACCCAGTTCCAGGACGTCAGCGTCATCCTCTCGGCGAAGTACCGCTGGCTGCGGTGGTCGATGACGCTGCTCGGCGTCGGACTGGCGCTGGCCGCCGCACCGTTGGCGGCGGGCTGAGACAGGGACGTGGCGGACGGCGGCCGATCGCTCGCCGTCAGCCGTCCCGCAGCTTCTTGAGCCGCTCCACGTCCGCCGCGTGCCCCTCCTTGCCGCCGGGCGTCTCGATGATCAGCGGTACGCCCGCGGTCGCGGGGTGGGTCATCAGCGCCCGGAACGGGTCCTCGCCGATGTGACCGGCGCCGATGTTCTCGTGCCGGTCCTTGTGGGCGCCGACCACGTCCTTGGAGTCGTTGGCGTGGATCAGCTTCAGTCGGCCCTCGCCGACCGTGTCCACCAGCAGGTCCAGCGTCTGGTGCATGCCGGCCGGCCCGGTCAGGTCGTGCCCGGCCGCGAAGATGTGGCAGGTGTCCAGGCACACGCCCAGCTTCGGATGGGCGTCCAGCGCCTCGAAGTACGGCCCGAAGTCCCAGGTCCGCGAGCACAGCGAGGCACCCTGCCCGGCGGTCGACTCCAGGAGCAGGAACGGATCGTCGTCGTGGGTGAGCTCGTCGAGCAGCGGCAACAGGTACTCCCGCACCTGCTTCAGCGCCACCGACCGGTCCCGCCCGCCGGTCGCGCTGCCGGTGTGCACGACCAAGCCCAGCGCCCCGATGTCCCGCCCGCGCCGCAGTGAATGCCGCAGCGAATCGACCGACTTCTCCGCGGTCGCCTCGGTGTGCGAACCGAAGTTGATCAGGTACGGGGCATGCACGTACGCCGGGATCGACTCGGCCGCGCACACCTGGCGGAACTCCTCGTCCTGCCGCGGATTTCCGGCGGGGGTGGCCCAGCCGCGCGGGTTGGCGACGAAGACCTGCACGGTCTCGGCCTTCAGGTCATGGGCGTACGACAGGCCTACGGAGTGGAGACCGCCGGCCACGGGGACGTGGCCGCCGACGGGGTTGCGCATCGTGCCGGAGGTGGTGCCGGGCTGTTGACTCTTCACCTTTCCAGGGTGTCATGCGGCCCGGCCCCTCCCGTCAGCGGATCGTGATGGTGATCGTCGATCCCTTGGGGGCCGTCTCCCCGCCCTGCACGGACTGGCTCTTGACAGTGTCGCCGAAGAGCCCGAGCAGTCCGCGGTCCTCGTCGACCTCGAAGCCGGCCCCCTCCAGCGCCGCCTTGGCGTCGTCGACGCTGTCACCGACCACGTCCGGTACCTCGATCATCTCGGGGCCCTTGGACAGCGTCAGCGTCACGGTGTCGCCCTCGGCGGCGGTGCTGCCGTTCTGCGGGGTCTGCCGGGCGACCTGGCCCTTGTCGTACTCGGAGGAGTTGACCTCCTGGGAGGCGATCTTCACCTTCAGGCCGGCCTCCTCCAGCTCCGCCCGGGCGTCCTCCGGAGTCTCGCCGGTGACGTCCGGGACATCGATCGGGCTGCCCTTGCTGACGGTGAGCGCGATCGCCGAGCCCGCGCGCCGCTCGGTGCCCTTCTCCGGGTCCGTGGAGATCACGAAGCCCCTGCGGACGTCCTCGCTGAACGACCGGGTGACCATGCCCGGCTCCAGCCCGCCGTCCTTCAGCAGGGACCTCGCCTTGTCCAGCCGATAGCCCTCCACGTCGGGCACCCGGACCGTCTCCGGGCCGTCGGAGATGGTGAGGGCCACCGAGTCGTTGTCCCGGATCCGGGTGCCCTGCTTCGGGTCGGTGCTGATGACGGTGCCGCGCTTCACGGTGTCGCTGTAGGCGTGCTCGACCTTGCCGACCTCGAGGCCGGACTGCTCCAGCCGGTCCCGGGCCTGTGCCTCGGTCTTCGCCAGCAGCGGCGGGACCTGGGTGAACTGGCCGGAGTTGATGTACCAGACGCCCGCCCCGAGGCCGAGCGCCAGCAGCACGGCGGCCACGATCGTGACGAGCCGGCGCCGGGACCGCTCGGTACGGCGGCGCGGGGGAAGGGGCGGCGGGCTCTCCAGCCGGCTCGTGCGGTGGAACACGGCCCCTTCCGCTTCCTCGTCCTCGTTCACCGGCAGCGGGCGCGGCACAGTCAGCGAGCGCGGGATCACGCTCGTGAGGTCGGCACCGATGTCACGCTGCTCGTCGTCCGAGGAGAGCGCCTGCGGCGGCACCGCGTCCAGCTGGTCCACGCTGAGCGCGGCACGCGCCTCGCGCGCCTGGGCGAGCAGCGCGACCGCGTCGTAGGGGCGGATCGCAGGGGTGCGGGCGGTCGCCGAGGCGACCAGCTCGTCGAGCTCGTACGCCAGTCCGGGCACGACGGCCGAGGGCGGCGGGACGTCCTCGTGCAGGTGCTTGTACAGCACCACGGCAGGGGAGTCCCCGTCGTGCGGCCTCTCGCCGGTGAGCATCTCGTAGAGGACGACACCGCACGCGTACACGTCGACGCGGGGGTCGGCGGCGCCCGGCTGCTCGATCTGCTCGGGCGCGAGGTACGAGACGGTGCCGAGGACCGCCCCCGTGGTGCTGGTGACGGTGTCCACGGAGCGAACGAGCCCGAAGTCGGCGACCTTGACCCGGCCGTCGTCCCCTATCAGCACGTTCTCCGGCTTCATGTCCCGGTGCACGAACCCGGCGCGGTGTGCGGCGCCGAGCGCGGCGAGCACCGGCTCCAGGATGTCCAGGGCGGCACGCGGCTGCAGGGCCCCGCGGTCGCGCAGCACGTCGCGCAGGGTGCACCCGGCGACGTACTCCATGGCGAGGTAGACGTACGACCCGTCGGTGCCCTGGTCGAAGACCTGCACGACGTTCGGGTGCGCCAGCCGGGCGACCGACTTCGCCTCCCGGATGAACCGCTCGACGAAGGTCCCGTCGGCCGCGAGCGCCGGGTGCATCACCTTGAGTGCGAGCACGCGGTCCAGACGGGTGTCCACGGCCCGGTAGACCGTGGCCATCCCGCCGACCGCGATCCGCGCGTCCACGCGGTATCGCCCGTCGAGCACCTGCCCGACCAACGGGTCCTGAAGGGTCGTATCCACGCAGGTGAGTGTACGAGCCGCGACTGACACGGCCGCCGGTTCGCTCCGGATCGGGGCGGGACTGAAGCGGACCTGTGACGGAGGTCGCACCGGCTCTCCGCTCCAGTCGAACGTACGTTCAGAACGCCGGTCGTTCGGGATCCAGCCTTGCCAGCCCCTCTGCCGGGGACGACGCCTGGGCGAAGTGCCTGCGCGGGATCCTTCCCGCCCGGTACGCCAGTCGCCCCGCCTCCACCGCGTGCTTCATGGCCTCGGCCATCAGCTGAGGCTCCTGCGCCCGCGTCACCGCCGAGGCGAGCATCACACCGGCACACCCCAGCTCCATCGCCAAGGCCGCGTCCGACGCCGTACCGGCCCCCGCGTCCAGAATCACCGGCACGCGCGCGTGCTCCACGATCAGCTGGAAGTTGTGCGGGTTGCGAATGCCCAGTCCCGACCCGATCGGCGACCCGAGCGGCATGATGGCCGCGCACCCGACGTCCTCCAGCTTCCGCGCCAGCACGGGATCGTCGTTCGTGTACGGCAGCACCGTGAACCCGTCGTCCACCAGCGTCTCCGCCGCGTCCAGCAGCTCGATCGGATCCGGCAGCAGGGTCCGCTCGTCGGCGATGACCTCCAGCTTGACCAGGTTGGTCCCGAGCGCCTCACGTGCGAGGCGGGCGGTGAGGACGGCCTCGCCGGCGGTGAAACAGCCCGCGGTGTTCGGCAGCACCCGGATCCCGAGCTTCTCCAGCACCGAGAGCACCGAGCCGTGCACGTCCGGATCGACGCGCCGCATCGCGACCGTCGTCAGCTCCGTGCCGGAGGTGACCAGGGCCCGCTCCAGCACCTCCAGGCTGGGTGCCCCGCCGGTGCCCATGATCAGGCGGGACGTGAAGGACGTGTCTGCGATGACAAAGGGATCGTCGGCCATGGGTCAGCCTCCTTGGACGGCGGTGAGGACTTCGACGCGGTCTCCCTCGGAGAGGGACGTGGCGGACCACTGCGCGCGCGGGACGACGGTTTCGTTGAGGGCGGCGGCGACTCCGGAGGGCGCCGCGGTGAGGGACCGTACGAGCGTGTCGAGGGCGGTGCCGGGAGCGACGTCCTGCCACTCGCCGTTGACCTGGATCTTCATGCGGGCTGCTCCGTGCGGACGGTGCTGAAGCGCTTGGGCGTGAAGGGGCGGGCCACGTCCGGGAGTTCACCGGTGGTCAAAACGTGTGCCATGGCGTCGCCGGTGACCGGCGTGAGCAGCACGCCGTTGCGGTAGTGCCCGGTGGCCAGCAGCAGCCCGTCCAGGCCGCTCGGTCCGAGCAGCGGCGCGTTGTCGGGGGAGCCCGGCCGCAGACCGGCCCGCGTCTCCGTCAGCGGCAGCTCCGTGATCCCGGGCACCAGCTCGTGCGCGTCGCGCAGCAGCTCGTACACCCCGCCCGCGGTCACCGTCGTGTCCCAGCCCAGTTCCTCGCTGGTCGCGCCGACGACCAGTTCGCCGTTCTCGCGCGGCACCAGGTAGACCTGGCTGCCGCGCACCACGGCCCGCACGGTCCGGCTCAGGAAGGGCGCGTACCGCTCGGGCACGGTCAGCCGCAGCACCTGCCCCTTCACGGGCCGTACGGGCGGCAGCAGGTCGTCCGGGACGCCCGCGAGCCGCCCGCTGAGGCTGCCCGCGGCCAGCACCACCTGCCCGGCGCCCAGGACGACGCCCTCGCGCGTGACGACACCGGCCGCCCGCTCCCGTACGACCGACAGTCGCTCCGCCCAGGTGCGGTGGAGGACGACCCCGGCCCGCTCGCACGCGGCCACCAGCGCCGCCGCGAGCCGCCGCGGGTCGATCTGGTGGTCCCCGTCGACCCGCAGACCGCCGCGCACGCCCGGCGCGAGCATGGGTTCCAGGCGCCGGCACTCTCGCCCGGACAACCACTCGGAGTCCAGGCCCGACTGCTGCTGCAGCGCGTGCAGTTCCCGCAGATGGGCGCGGTCGTCGGCGTCCAGCGCGACGGCGAGCGTGCCGCACCTGCGGTAGCCGAGGTCGTGTCCGGTGAGGTCGGTGAGCTCGGCCGCGAAGTCCGGATAGCGGCGGGCCGACTCCAGGTTCAGGCCGAGCAGGGTCTGCTCGCCGTAGTGCAGTTCCGTGACGGCGGCCAGCATCCCGGCCGCGACCTGGGCGGCCCCGCCACCCGGTTCGGGGTCCACGACGGCCACGGCGAACCCGCGCTGCGCGGCCCGCCAGGCCGTGACCAGGCCGATGATCCCGCCCCCCACGATCAGGACGTCCGAGGTGTGTGAGGTGTCCGACGTACGCGACATGGGCGTCCAGCCCCTCCCTTCGCCGGCATGACCCGGATCAGGTTCGTACGGTCGGAGGCCGCCAGCCTCCCTCTCAGCCCGGTGCGTCCGGGCTCCCGCGTGTGCTTTCGTGGGCCACCCTAGCCAATGCCGTATGTCTCAGTAAGGGAGCCTCCTCCTGTGACTCGTTCGCTCGACGGACTCGTCCTCGCCCCCGTCGCCGACCAGGCCCCAGGTCAGGTGGGTACCCGCACCCGGTTCGCGTACCACGAGAAGGACGGCGAGATCTGGGCCGAGTACGCCGGCGGGGACGTCGTACGCGGGCACCTGGTGGGGACGCGGGAGGGCGACCGCCTGGACTTCCGGTACGTACAGCTCAAGGAGGACGGAACGACGTCCTCGGGGCACTGTGTGTCCACGGTCGTCGAGCTGCCCGACGGCCGGGTGCGGCTGGAGGAGACCTGGGAGTGGGAGTCGCAGCCGGGCAGCGGGACGAGCGTTGTGGAGCAGGTCACCGAGCACGCCCCCTGACTGACGATTTGTCAGTTGTCTATGGTGATCAGGTGAGCGAGCAGACGCAGGAACGGGGAACCTCCACACCACGGCGTGTTGTCGTCGTCGGGGCGGGCATGGCCGGGGTGCAGACCGCGGTCGCCCTGCGGGAACAGGGCTTCACCGGCAGCGTGACGCTGATCGGCGCGGAGCCCCACCAGCCGTACGACCGGCCGCCGCTGTCGAAGGCCGTGCTGCTCGGCACGGCCGAGGGCTCCGCCTTCGACGTGGACTTCGAGGCACTCGCCATCGAACTGCGGCTCGGGCGCGAGGTCCTGGGCGTCCGCCCCGCCGAGCACGAGCTGGACACCGCCGAGGGGCCGGTGCCGTACGACGTCCTGGTCCTCGCCACTGGCGCCGAACCGATCCGGCTGCCGGGCGCGGAGGGCGTGCCCGGCGTGCATCTGCTGCGCACCCTGGACGACGCCGAGCGGCTGCGCCCGGTGCTCGCCCGGCAGCACGACATCGTGGTCGTCGGCGCGGGCTGGATCGGTGCCGAGTTCGCCACGGCGGCCCGCGAGGCGGGCTGCGCGGTGACGGTCGTGGAAGCGGCCGACCGGCCGCTCGCGGGCGCGCTGCCCGCCGAGGTGGCCGCGCCCATGGCCGCCTGGTACGACGACGCCGGCGCCACGTTGCGCACCCACGCGCGCGTGCACCGCGTCGAGCCCGGCGCGGTGCTGCTCGACGACGGCTCCCGGCTGCCCGCGGACGCCGTGGTCGTCGGCATCGGCGCCCGCCCCGCCACGGCCTGGCTCGCCGGCTCCGGCATCGAGCTCGGCAGCCACGGCGAGGTCGTCGCCGACGACCGGCTGCGCACCTCGGCGCCCGACGTCTACGCGGTCGGCGACTGCGCCTCCTTCCCTTCGGGAAGGTATGGCGAGCGCCTGTTGGTCCACCACTGGGACAACGCCCTCCAAGGCCCGCGCACGGTGGCCGCGAACATCCTCGGCGGGGCCACCGGCGAGCCCCCGGCCGTCTACGACCCGGTCCCGTACTTCTGGTCCGAGCAGTTCGGGCGTTTCGTCCAGTACGCCGGCCACCACGCGTCCGCCGACACCACCCTGTGGCGCGGCGACCCGACCGGCCCGTCCTGGACGGTCTGCTGGCTGCGGGAGGGCCGCCTGGTCGCCCTGCTGGCCGTGGGCCGCCCCCGGGACCTGGCGCAGGGACGGCGGCTGATCGAGGCGGGGACGCCCATGGACCCCACGGTGCTGGCCGACCCGGCGCGGCCCTTGAAGGCGGCCACGGCGTAGTGCGAAACCCCAGGTCGGGCGCTCCTGGCTTCCGACTGTCAGTGCGGGATGGCAGGCTTGTCCCGTGACCGAGATTGACGCAAAGATCGATGCTCTCGTCCCCGCCTGGCTCACCCTCCCCGACATCGCGGAAATGCTCGATGTCGAGGTGACGCGTGTGCGGCAGCTGGTCAAGGACGGCCAGCTCATCGCCGTACGCCGTGGTGAGAACCGCGCGCTGCACGTCCCCGCCGCCTTCATCGACGGGGCCGAGCAGAAGGTCGTCAAGGGCCTCACCGGCACTTTGACGCTCCTGCGGGACGACGGCTTCACCGACGAAGAGATGCTCGAGTGGCTCTTCACCCCCGACCCGAGCCTGCCCGGCACCCCCGCGCAGGCACTGAGTGAGAATCGCGGCACGGAGGTGAAGCGCCGGGCCCAGGCGCTCGCCGTCTGATCTGAGCACGCTGATCTGAACATCGCCCGACGTACGGGCCGCGGCCGCAAGCCGCGGTCGCGGTTCACTGCGGCCCGCAGCGGCCGACCGCACCGGCCGGCCACGGCCCGTACGTCATCGACCTCGGGGGACCCACGCATGCCCGACACCACCGCCCGCGCCCAGCTCGCCGACGCCAGGGTCTACCTCTGCACGGACGCCCGCAGGCGGCAGGGTGACCTCGCCGAGTTCCTGGACGCCGTCCTGGCCGGCGGGGTCGACATCGTGCAGCTGCGGGACAAGGGCATGGAGGCGGCTCAGGAGCTGGACCACCTGAAGGTGTTCGCCGAGGCCTGCGCCCGGCACGGCAGGCTCCTCGCGGTCAACGACCGGGCCGACGTCGCTCACGCCGCCGGCGCCGCCGTCCTGCATCTCGGCCAGGGCGACCTCCCGGTCCCCGCGGCCCGCGCGATCCTGGGCGAGGACGTGCTCATAGGCCGCTCCACGCATGAGGAGGCCGAGGCCGCCGCGGCCGCCGTCCAGGAGGGCGCGGATTACTTCTGCACCGGCCCGTGCTGGCCGACCCCCACCAAGCCCGGCCGCCACGCCCCCGGTCTCGACCTGGTCCGGTACACCGCGTCCCTCGGCACCGACCGCCCCTGGTTCGCCATCGGCGGCATCGACCTCGGCAACCTCGACGAGGTGCTGGAGGCGGGTGCCCGCCGGGTCGTGGTCGTGCGCGCCATCACCGAGGCGGACGACCCGGGCGCGGCGGCGGCGGAGTTCGCCAAGCGGCTGCGGCAGGCATGACTCCGGTCACGGCCGGGGTGTCCGAAAGGTGGACAACAAATAGACAAATCGGGCAAAATCCCTGGTTCTGGTTGGGGGACCGCTTCGCCCTGACTAACCTGCGGGTATGGCCCTCGGCACCGCATCCACCAGGTCGGACCACGCCCGCACCGTGCGTGACATGCTCGCGACCGGCAAGACGACGTACTCCTTCGAGTTCTACGCCCCGAAGACCCCGAAGGGCGAGCGGAACCTGTGGAACGCGCTGCGCCGGGTCGAGGCCGTGGCGCCCGACTTCGTCTCCGTGACCTACGGCGCGGGCGGTTCCACCCGCGCGGGCACGGTCAAGGCGACCGAGGCGATCGCCTCCAACACCACGCTCACCCCGATCGCCCACCTCACCGCGGTCGACCACTCGGTGGCCGACCTGCGCAACATCATCGGGCAGTACGCCGACGCCGGGATCCGCAACATGCTGGCCCTGCGCGGCGACCCGCCCGGCGACCCCATGGGCGACTGGGTGCCGCACCCCCGCGGCCTCACCTACGCCGCCGAACTCGTCGAACTCATCAAGGCGTCCGGCGATTTCTGTGTGGGCGTCGCGGCCTTCCCCGCCATGCACCCGCGCTCCGCCGACTGGGACACCGACGTCCGCCACTTCGTCGACAAGTGCCGCGCGGGCGCGGACTACGCGATCACGCAGATGTTCTTCCACCCGGAGGACTATCTGCGGCTGCGCGACAAGGTCGCGGCCGCCGGCTGTGAGACCCCGATCATTCCCGAGGTCATGCCGATCGCGAGTGTGAAGAGCCTGGACCGGGTGCCGTCCCTCACCAACGCGGCCTTCCCGCCCGCTTTGAAAGAGCGAATCCTCACAGCACAAGACGATCCGGCCGCTGTACGCTCCATTGGCATCGAGTACGCCACGGAGTTCTGCGCCCGGCTGTTGGCCGAGGGAGTGCCCGGACTGCACTTCATCACGCTCAACAACTCCACGGCGACGCTGGAAATCTACGAGAACCTGGGCCTGCACCACCCACCGCAGGCCTAGACCGGTCGCACCGACATACGACACACTGCGTAGCGGCCACTGGGAGAGGGGCGTACATGGGCTGGACGGTCCTCTACATCGCGTTCGGCATCGTCGCGCTGTGGCTGCTCGGCGAGGTGCTGCTGCAGTACAAGGCGCGCCTGCGCTGGCGGTTGCTGGCCTTCGGCGGCTTCCTCGGCGTCGTGCTCGGCGTCCTGATCCCCTCTGTGATCGTCATCGGCCTGGGTGCCGCCGCCTTCGCGGTCGGCCAGACCTACGTCACACTCTCCTTCCGCAGCGGCTTCGCGTCCGGCTGGGCGGTCAGCCGCCCGGGTGCCGACGGCACCAAGCGGCGCCGCGGCAAGGGCGACCGCCAGGACCCGACCCTGGAGGTCACCGACCTCGCAGCGGCCGACGCCGGCTTCGGCGGCGACGCCGAGTACGGCCAGAACACCGGCGCCTACGGCCACGACGACTACGACTGGGACGACGTGTTCACGCCCGCGCGCCCCGTCGACCCCCCGGCCGCCGAGAGCACCGCGGTGTACGAGCCGCAGCCCCTGCCCGACGACACCGGTTCGTACGGCATATACGGCAACCCCGGGTACGCGGCGGCCGCCGACTCCTCGTACGCCGGCGCGGACCAGCCCCAGGACCAGTACGCGGCAGCCGCCCAGGGCGCCGACCAGACTTACGGGTACGACGGCTACTACCAGCAGCAGTACGGCTACGACACATCCGGACAGCAGCAGTACGCCGCCTACTCCGACCCCTACATCGGCACCCAGACCTACGGCGGCGGCTCGTACGACGCCTCCTACGGCGGCCAGCAGCAGTACGACCAGCAGGGCTACGGGCAGGACCAGTACGGCAACGCCACCTACGGCGGGGAGACGCCGGCCGGCGGGGTGTGGGTGCCGCAGCAGCGCAGCACCGACGACCCCTACGGCGGCGAACTCCCGCCGGAGCAGCCGTACCCCTACCAGGACAATGGCCAGGGGCAGGGCAACGGCTACGACGAGCAGTACCGGTTCTGAACCGCCCCTCGGCCCGGATGCAGGCGGCCCGGATCCCGGGCGTTCACTGAGAACCCCGGAACTCCGGCCCCTCCACGACCAGTCCGGCGACCAGCGCGCCCGACATACCGGCGTGCGGGAGACCGCCGCCCGGGTGCGACCAGCCGCCGACGGCGAACAGGCCAGGTATCGCCGTGCTGTTGGACGGGTGCAGCAGGGTCCCCGCGGCCGAGGCCAGGGCGGGTGCGGGCACGCCACCGCCCTCGGCGCCCGTCTCCTCACGGGTGTGCAGGGGCGTACGCACCTCCTGCCACAGTGTCCGCTCGCGCAGCCCCGGGATCGCCCGCTCCGCGGCGGCGACCATCCGGTCGGCGAAGGCGTCGGCAGCGCCGGCGGCCGTCCAGTCGTAGTGCGTCCGTGACGGCACCGTCGAGGTGAGCACCACGGCCTCGTGTCCGTCGTCGGGGCGCAGGGCCGGATCGTCCGGCCGGTCGATGCGCACGGTCGGCTGCTCGGGCGGCACGCCGTGCGACGCGAAGAACTCCAGTTCGCTCTCCGAGTCCGGGCTGTGCACGACGGTGCGGTGGGCGGCGTCCGCCACCCGGGCGCCGCGCAGCGCCAGGCAGACGACGACCCGGCCGGCGGCCATGCCCTCGGGACCGGGCTCGACCGCCTCCGCGTCGTACAGCGCACGGCCCCGCACCAGGTCACGCAGCCGCCAGGGCCCGGTGCCGACCACCGTGTCCGCCTCCGCGACCCCGCCGTCCGCGAGCTCCACGCCCGCCGCCCGGCCGTCCTGCTCCAGCACCCCGGTGACCTCGGCGCCGAAGACGAACTCGACCTTCCTGGCCAGGCACCGCTCGTACACCGCGCGCGCCAACTCCCGCATCCCGCCGCGCACGTACCAGGTGCCGAAGGCGTGCTCCATGTACGGCAGCACGGACGCGCTCGCGGGTGCGTCGCCCGGGTCCAGGCCGTACGTGAGGGCGTAGTTGTCCAGCAGGGCGGCGAGCCGGGGGTCGCGCAGCTCCCAGGCGCCGATCTCGGCGAGGGTGCCGGCCCGGCGGGTGCGCAGCAGGCGCTTGTGGGGGACCGCCGGATAGGGCTCGCGTCCGGCCAGCACCGACCAGTTCGGCCACAGGGGCTCCTCAAGGAGGGGCCTGCGTGTCCGGTCCCAGGCCTCCCGGGCCCGGACCAGGAAGTCGCCCCAGCGCTGCCCCGCGCCCGACCCGAGCGCCTCGTCCAGAGCCGCGACGGCGCCCGCGCGCGAGGCGTTCGGCAGCGACACCTGGGTGCCGTCCGCGAAGAGGTGGTGCGAGGACGGGTCGACCTGGATCAGCTCGACGCAGGACTCCAGCGGCTCCTTGCCGGTCTTGACGAACAGGTCGCGGTAGACCGCGGGCAGGGACAGGAGTCCCGGGCCCGTGTCGAAGGAGAAGCCGTCACGCTCGAAGCGGCGCACCGCTCCGCCGTACGTCTCCGTACGCTCGTACACCGCCACCCGGTGGCCCGCGACGGCCAGCCGGGCAGCGGCCGCCATCGCGCCCATCCCGGCGCCGATCACCGCAATCCGTGCCATGCCTGCGACTTTATCGGCCGCCACTGACAACCCGGCCACGGCCACCGGTCGTCGGTCCGGGGCCGCGTCCCGTCCGCGCAGCCGCTGGTGAACCCAAGGCCCAAGGGGAGTACGGACGCGGACGCGATCGTGACCAGTCGGCGACCCGGCGTCCTGGGGCTGAGTGCGCAGTGCTGAGTATCCGTACCTAGCCGGTGAGTTGAGTACGCGTGCGGATGGGCCGCGACCTGCATCAACGAGAGAGTGGGGGCACGGAGAAGGGGCAAGGCTCCGGCACCGGCGACACGGGGCGCCGGAACGGAGCCGCCCCCGATCCGCTCCTTCCGCCGGCCGATGCCGGCGGGAGCGAGGCACGGGGGGATCCGGGGGACGACCGTACGGGGCCCGACGGGGGAGTACGGGGAAGCGGGGGAGTACGGGGGAAACGGGGGAGCAGGAGGAGGCGCCGGTTCGAGGTGGCCCGCGGGGGACGCGGCCACATCGGACCGGCGCTTTCGCGTGTCTGCGGTAGCCGTGTCGCGGTAACGATGTCGCGCCGGCCGTGTTCAGCCGCGCCCGCTGACCCGACCCTGGAGCAGCCGGGACAGCGCCGCGTGCACGTCGTCCAGGGAGCGCTCCGGCTGGAAGGCCTGCCAGTCCAGGGCGGCCACCAGGACCATGCCGACCAGCGCGGCCGAGGTCAGCTGGATGTCGATCTCTTCGCTGAACTCGCCGTTGTCCACGCCCTCGCGGAGCACGCCCTCCACGACCGCGACGGCCTCCTGCCGGACCACCATCAGCGTGGACTGCCAGGCCCGGTTGGTACGCCACAGTTCCGCCACGTACAGCTGCGTGAAGGACGGGTAGGCCTGGATGAAGACGAGCCCCGCGCGGATCATCGCGTCCAGGGCGTCGACCTTGCTGCCGCCCTGCCGTGCCGTCCGCTCGGCCGCCTCCCGAAGGGAGGCGGCGAGGAGCCGCACGCCGTGCCGCAACAGTTCCTCGAAGAGGACGGACTTGCTCGCGAAGTTGTAGTAGACGGTGCCCTTGGCGACCCCGGCCCGCTCGGCGATCTCGTCCACCGTGGTGGCGGAGAAGCCCTGCTCGGCGATGAGCGTGACGGCTGCCTCGTAGAGCTTCTGCCGGGTGGCCTCGCGGCGCGTGCTGACACCCTGCGGGGCGCTGCTGCTTTCCATGGTCCTGATTGTCACAGGAGCGCTGCCTCCAGGAGTCACCGGAGGAGGCACCGCCGGGCTCACCGCGGGGCTCACAGGGTCAGCTCCGGGTGCAGCCGGTCGAGCGTCCAGACCTGCCGACGGCGGGCCGACACGGCGGTCAGCGCCAGGGCGCCCGCGGTGAAGGCCGCCAGCACGGCACACGCCTGCCACACCGGACCCAGGCCGCCGCCGGTGATGAGCCTTCTGAGGGCCTCGACGACGTAACTCATCGGCAGGAAGGGGTGCAGCGCGTTGAAGAAGTCCGGACTGGTCTGCACGGGGTACGTCCCGCCCGCGGAGGTCAGCTGGAGCATCAGCAGGGCCAGGACGAGGATCCGGCCCGCCGCCCCGAAGCGCGCGTTCAGCCACTGCACGATCGCCGCGAAGCACGCCGTCACCAGGAACAGGAAGCCCACCGTCCCGGCCGCCCGCGCCATCTCCAGGCCGACCGCCCAGTGCAGCACCGACATCAGGGCAACCGTCTGCAACACCCCGATCGCCACCACCGGGAGCCAGCCCGCCAGCGCGATCCGCCAGGCGGAGGCGCCCGCGGCGAGGGCACGCCGGTTCATCGGGGTGATAAGCATGTAGGCCACCATCGCGCCCACCCACAGGGACAGCGGGATGAAGTACGGGGCGAATCCGGTGCCGTAGTTGGGCGCCTTGTGCAGGTCCCTGGAGACGAGCTGGACCGGGTCCGCCATCACCTCGGTGCGCCGGTCGCGGTCCCGCTTGTCGTAGTCGGGGATCTGCTCGGCGCCGTCGTGCAGTCCGTCGGAGAGCTCGCCCGAGCCGTCGACGAGCTTGTACATGCCGCCGCTCAGGTCCTCGGCGCCCGTCTTGAGGTCGCCGACGCCTTTGTCCAGGTCGATGGCGCCGGCCTTGGCCGTGCCGAGCCCCGAGTGCAGCTTTTCGGCGCCCGCGGCGACCTTCCCGGCGCCCGTGTTCAGCTCGTTGACCTTCTTCGCGGCGTAGGCAAGGTCCTCGGAGAGGTGCGGGGCGTGGTCGGCGAGCGCCTGGGCCTGCTTCTGGAGCGTGCCGAGGTGCCCGTCGAGCTTCTCCAGGTCGCCGTCCTGGTCGGCGATGAGCCTGTTGACGTCGTCGGCGACCTTCGCCACGTCGGCCGCGGCCTGCCCGGCCTTCTTCAGGTCGGCGCAGGCGGCGTCCGGCAGCACAGGGTCCTCGCAGCGCGCCTTGTAGACGGCGTCCAGCGTGTCGGAGGCCGCGTGGGCCCCCGCGGCGGCCGTCGGGGCCGTCTTCACCAGCGTGTCGAGGTTGTGGCGGATCGCCGCCGCCGAGTCGGCGACCAGCCGGGCGGTGTCGCCGATGGTCTTCTCGTTGTCCTCGAGGAAGGGCCCCACCGTGTCCGCGACCCCGTTGACCTTGTCGGCGAGGGCCTGCGTGCCCTCCGCGACCTGCTTCGAACCGTCCTCCAGGTCGCCCGCTCCGCTGTCGAGCTTCGTCAGCCCCTCGGACAGCTCGCCGCTGCCCTTCTTGGCGTCCTTCAGACCGTCGGCGAGGTCCTGCGAACCCTTCTCCGCCTTGCCGATGCCACCCTCCAGGTCATCGGCCCCCTCGGCGGCCTTCACCGTCTCGCCGTGGATGTCCGAGAACGAGACGAAGATCCGGTCCAGGAACGACCGCGACGCCTTGGTGGACGCGGCCGTGCGCACCTCGCTGAACACCGTCCGCGAGATCTGCCCGACGATGTAGTTGTTCGCGTCGTTCGTACGGACCTGGAGCGCGCCGGTCTCCGGAGAGTCGCCCGAGCTGGAGGCGATCCGCCGGCTGAAGTCGGCGGGCATGGTCAGCGACAGGTAGTACCTGCCGTCCTCCACGCCCGCGCGTGCCTCGGTGGCGCTCACCTCGTGCCAGTCGAAGACCTCGCTCTCACGCAGCCCCTCGGTGATGTCGTCGCCCGCCGCGAGCTTCTTCCCGTCGGCGCGCGCCCCCTTGTCGTCGTTCACGAGCGCCACGGGAATGCGGTCCAGGCGGCCGTACGGGTCCCAGAACGACCACAGGTACAGGGCGCCGTACAGCAGCGGCAGCACCAGCAGCGCGACCAGGGCGGCGCGCGGCAGCTTCCCCCTCCCGAAGCGGCGCAGCTCAAGCGCGGCCAGTTTCGGCGAGCGCATCGGCCTTCTCCTCCCCTTGGATCTCCCCTTGGGTCTCCTGCGACTGCCGGGTGGAGACCTTCACCGTGTCGTCGGGCGCCTCGCTGCACACCGCCACGACCGTCGTCCCGGCGTCGGCGAGGGACCTGAACAGCGCCCAGACTTCGGCCCGTTCGGCCTCGGCCAGCTTCAGATCGATGTCGTCGACCCCCAGCAGGCCCGGGCGCCCGATCAGCGCCAGCGCGACGGACAGCCGCAGCGCCTCCAGCCGTTCCAGATCGCGTACGGCGGTCCGCGAGCCCTTCGGCAGCGCCTCCCGGTCGAGACCGGCGGCCGCCAGCGCGGTGTCGATCCGCAGCCGCGCCTCGGTCGCCCGCTCGGACCGCGGCCGCAGCAGCCCGCGCAGGGAGTCGCCGAAGTGCCGCTGCAGCAGCCCCCGTTCGTGCAGGTGCTCCCCGACGGTCAGCGCCGGGTCGAGGTCGGTGAGCCCGGCGACGTTGGCCAGAGCGCTGACGCGGCGCACCGCCGCCAGCTGCTTCGGCAGCCGCGCCCCGCCCACGGCCGCCGTGCCCTCCGTCGCCTTCATCCGCCCGGTGAGCGCGAGCAGCAGGCACGTACGCCCGGACCCGGACGGCCCCTCGACGGCGATCAGCGAGCCGGGCTCCGCGTCGGCACAGATCCCGCGGAACGCCCAGCCGCGTGGGCCCTTGAGCCCGAAGCCCTCGGCTGTGACACCGACTGCGCCCACAGCTCCCCCTGTTGATGAACCGTAGTTTTTGAACTGACTGGTCAGTGCAAAAACTAACCCGAACTTCAGATCGAAGCAAAAGCCCAGGTCAGAACGGATTGTCAGTGGCATACCTCACGATGGGCACATACGGCACCCCGTTTCGGGGCGAAGCCGTCACACAGACGACAGGAGGTTCGTCATGGCCACCTACAACGCAGCCGCCGCCCGCCGGCGCCGCGCCACCGGCCCTGCCCCCTCACTGACCGGCCCGGCGAGTGACGTGCACCCCGTGCTCCGCCGGACAACCGCCCCACCGGCCGCCCTCGATCTGCTCGCCCAGGCCCGCGCCGGTCTCGACGAGGCGGCGACCCTGGAGACGTCGAACGAGCGCTATGCGACGGCCCACCTGGCCGCCCTGCGCACCGCCGCCGCCGTGCTCGCCGCGCGGGGGCGCCCCGAGCCCACATCCCGACGCCGGGCCCGCATCCGGAGTGCCTGGGAAGTGCTCCCCGAGATAGCGCCCGAACTCGCCGAGTGGAGCGCGCTCTTCGCCTCCGGAGCCCGGCGCCGCGCCCGGGCGGAGGCGGGCATCCAGGGCGCGGCCAGCCGTCGGGACGCCGACGACCTGATACGCGACGTGGCGATGTTCCTGCGCCTCGTCGAGCGCATGCTGGTGCTCCAGCCCGTCCTGCCCCAGCCACGCCAGGACGCGGAGCAGCCGGAGGACCAGGACACCACCGACCGCGACTTCCCGGACGCAGGCTGAGAGCCCGGTCGGCCGCCTCCGATGGAGGTGTCCCCGTGTCATCGTCCCGCCGTCGGCGGTCGCGCGGACCACCGCTGCGGCACAGCGGAAAGGCCCCGAGTCCGCCGTGTGAGACGGCCCGGAGGCGCGAGACCGCGGTGACCGGCCAGGGCACCGGAGGCAATAGGGTGGGAAGCGCCTGAAGCTTCCCTTTCCCGCAGCCGGGGCAGGGAGGCGCCCCGTTCGCGCCGCCGTGCCAGAGGCGGTGCCGCGCCGAGGAGTCAACTGCCGTGCCGGACCCGATGCGCCCCCGCGCCTCTCTCCGTACCGCCGTGGTCTGGGAGGTCCTCCAGGACGCCCTCGACCGCCGGGTCAAGGCCACGGGTCGCCAGGCGCTGGACGTCCTCGACACCGGAGGCGGCAGCGGCAACTTCGCCGTGCCGGTGGCCCGCCTCGGCCACCGGGTCACCGTCGTCGACCCCAGCCCGAACGCGCTGTTCGCGCTGGAGCGCCGCGCCGCCGAAGCCGGCGTCGCCGACCGTGTGCAGGGCGTCCAGGGCGACGCCCACGGCCTCTTCGACGTGGTCGAGCGCGGCGGCTACGACGTGGTGCTGTGCCACGGCGTGCTGGAGTACGTGGACGACCCCGCCGAGGGCGTCCGCAACGCGGTGGCCGCGCTGCGGTCCGAGGGTGTCCTCAGCCTGCTCGCCGCCGGCCTCGGCGGCGCCGTACTCGCGCGGGCCCTCGCCGGCCACTTCAAGGAGGCCAAGCAGGCCCTCGACGACCCGAATGGCCGCTGGGGCGCGGGCGACCCCGTACCGCACCGCTTCACCGCCGAGCAGCTCACCGAGCTGGTCCAGGGCGCGGGCCTCACGGTCGGCGCCGTGCACGGCGTACGGATCTTCGCCGACCTGGTTCCCGGGGTGCTGGTCGACACCGAGCCCGGCGCGGTGGAGGCGCTGCTGAAGCTGGAGGAGGCGGCCGCCGAGCTGCCCGCCTTCCACTCCGTGGCCACGCAGCTTCATGTGCTCGGCGTGACGTCGGGGGCCACCGAGGGCTGAGCCCCACTTGTGCTGTGCTGCTGATCAGGGACTTGGGCGCACATGGAGTACGCCACAGGCCCCCCGATCTGACGCTCTGCGCCGTATGATCGAGGGAGACCGCCCGGCATGACGGGTCGGCTCCTGGGGAATGGAAGCCTCAGCGGGCCGAGACGCTCATGGCGGATTCGGTTGGCTAATTGGCGTAGAGGGGCGGGTTTCACGGGGGCGATTCCCTGCCTATCCTGAAGGGACCCCCGGGTCGCCCCGGCGACTGCACGATGAGGAGGACTCCGTGCCGCTCTCGGAGCACGAGCAGCGAATGCTCGAGCAGATGGAGCGAGCGCTGTACGCCGAAGATCCCAAGTTCGCGACAGCGCTCGAGGGAAGCGGGCTGCGTACGTACACCCGGCGACGGGTCTACCAAGCGGTCGCTGGCTTCCTCGTGGGTATCGCGCTCCTCATGGCCGGTATGGTCGCCAAGCAGGTCTGGCTCAGCGTGGTGGGCTTCCTGGTCATGCTGGGCTGTGCAGTGCTCGCGGTAACCGGCTGGCGCAAGGCCCCCAAGCCGGGCGAACAGCCCGCCGGTGGCCCGCAGCCCCGTGATCAGGGACGGCAGCGGCGCTCCATGATGGACCGGATCGAGCAGCGCTGGCAGCGGCGCCGCGACGAACAACAGGGCCAGTAGCTCGACGAACAGCTCTCGCCTGTTGCGTGAGGGGGTGACCACCACTTGGGTGGTCACCCCCTCACGCATGCCCTCGTTCGGGCGACTGGAAGTCGGCCGGCAGTCGGCTGGTCGCCACGGCTGACAAGCGGCTGCCGCATACCGACGCGCGGTGGTCGGAGCAGAGCACTGCGGGCCCCGAGTCGTGTCACGACTCGGGGCCCGCAGTCTGCTGAACCGTATTCCGGCGGACCCGCCGGACCCGCCGGCCCGGCCTCAGCCCTGTTGACCCGACGGCCTGCGCAGGTTCGGACGGGCCGCCGCCGCGCGGGACCTCACGTCCGTCCACCAGTCCGACAGCGCCCACACCACCCGTGCGGTGGAACGCGGGGCGACGACCGCGCGCAGCTTGGTGCCCCGGCCGACCGTGCTCCGCAGTCCGTCGATCGCCAGGCGGACGTCCTGCGCGAGCCCCGCCGTCGGGCGTGGCCGTGGCGCGTAGAGGACCTGCTCCACGGCGTCCGCCACCCGGTGCACCGCGGCCGCCGCCGTGGGGTCGAGATGCCCGAGCCGGACGATTCTGGCGGCCGCCTTGCGCGGGGTCTGCGACTCGTCCGGCAGGATCCCGTGGTCCCACGCCGTGTCGGTCAGCTCCAGCCAGACCGCCAGGGTGTGCCGTGCCGCGTCCGCCTCCGTACGGCCGTGCGCGCCCAGCCGTACGGACCGGTTGCGCAGTCGCCACAGCATCGGCGCCGAGGGGATCGACAGGGCCAAGGTGAGGCCTCCGAGGGCCAGCAGCAACGCCCAGTACCACTTCAGGCCGTCGTCGCCACCGCCCAGCGCGGCCGCCGGGGTCTCGCTCTCGCAGGCCTCCAGCTTCTTCTGCTCCGCCGTGCAGCTTTCGCTCGTCGAGGGCGCCGCGGAGGGCGCCGTGGACGTCTCGAGGGACGGCTGGGTCACGTCCGGGAGCGTGCTTCCGGTCGCGTCCGGCACGGTGTACGAGGGCACCGAGCCGCGGTTCGGAGTCGGCTCGAAGCGGGTCCAGCCCACGCCCTCGAAGTACAGCTCGGGCCAGGCGTGGGCGTCCTTCAGCCCCACCGACACCGAACCGTCCGTCTGCGGGGACCCCGGCGCGAAGCCCACCGCGACCCGGGCCGGTATGCCCAGGGACCGGGCCATCGCCGCCATCGCGAAGGAGAAGTGGACGCAGAAGCCCTGCTTGTCCCTCAGGAAGCGGGCGATCGCCTGCGAGCCACTGCCGACGTCCACCTTGGTGTCGTACTCGAAGCCGCCGGTGACGGCGAAGTAGTCCTGGAGCGCGACCGCCTGCTCATAGGGGTTCTTGGCGTCCGCCGTGATCTCGCGGGCGGTGCGGGCCACCACGCCCGGCAGGGAGTCCGGCAGCTCGGTGTAATCGCGTTCCAGGGCCGGGGGCGGCGGCGGTGCGGCGGCGAGCTGCTCCGCGGTCGGGCGCACGTCCAGGCTCTTCACCTCGTACTTCGCACCGCGCGTGGTCTGGCCCTTGTCGCCGACCAGCGTCATGCCCTCGGGTTCGTAGCGCCAGTTGCCGTTGATCTGCACGCCGCTGGGCGGGTACGGCATCGGCAGCCACGTCTGCGCGTATGTGCCGGACGCCGAGATGGTGGTCTCGATCTCCGCGCGCTTGACGTCCGCGCCCAGGCCGCGGGGCGTCGGGAACTCGCCGTCCGGAACGGCGGTGATGGACCGCTTGGACGGCTTCCAGCTGGTGCCGTCGAAGTTGTCCAGCGACACGATGCGCAGGTAGAGGTTCGAGAGGTCCGTGTTGTCGCCGGTCTTCAGGGACAGGACCTGGCGGTCCTCGTCCACGTTCAGATCGTCCCGTAGGGTCACCAGCGGGTTCACCGCGGAGATCGTGCCCCCACCGCCGCTGCCGGAGCCCACGCCCGTCCCGGTGGCGTCCAGCAGGCCGCCGTTCATCGCGGGCAGGGCGAGCGGGACCACGAGGGCGACGCCCAGCGCGACCACGCCGATACGGCGGCCGGTGCGGACGGGGGCCACCGGGCCGCCGGACTCAGCGCCCGGAGTGCGCGGTGCCCCGCCGAAGACCCGGCCCCACTGCGAGAGCCGCTCCCGTCCCTCGGCCAGGAGCAGCAGCAGATAACCGGCCGCCGCGACCAGGAACCACAGCCAGTCGGCGCCGCCGTCGGACAGCCCCGCGGCGACGGAGTACAGCGCGAGCAGCGGCAGGCCGGCCGGGGCCGCGCTGCGGAAGGTCACCGCGAGCGTGTCCACCGCGAGTCCGATCACCAGCACCCCGCCGATGATCATCAGCCGGATGCCGTCGGACGTCAGCGGCGCCGGAATCGCGTACCGAGCGATGTCGTCGCTGCCCTGTTGCAGCAGGTCGGAGAAGCGCACGAAGGCTTCGGGCCCCGGGAACAGCCCCAGGAAGGCCTGCTGCCGGGCGAAGACGAGACTCAGCAGCATCAGCGTGACCAGGGCCTGCGCCGCCACGGTCAGCGGCCGGGCCAGCGGCACCCGCCGGGTCGCCGCACCCACGCCCGTCTGTATCCCGAGCAGCAGCGCGGCCTGCAGGATCCAGGTGGCCGGCTCGACCAGCGGCAGCAGGGCGCACGCGGCCATCAGCGTGGCCGCCCAGGCGCACAGCGCCAGTCGTGCCCGCCCGCTCATGCCGACCCCTCCCCGCCGCCGACCGCACCGACACCCGTACGGTCCCGGTCCGCCTGACGCCACAGTTCGTTCAGGGACGTGCCCCGCGGCACGCTCAGCGCCGTCCAGCCCGCCTCGCGCAGCATCCGCAGCCGCTCCCCGCTCCTGTCCAACGGGCCGGGCACGTCGCTCGGTTCCCGCACCCAGGTTTCGCTGTCCAGCAGGAACGCGACCGCTCCGCCGCTGCGCTGCCGCATCTTGGCGGCCACCGCGGCCTGTTCCTCGTCGAGGGCGCCGAAGAAGGCCACCAGCAGCCCCTCGTTCCCGCCGCGCAGCACGTCGTACGCCCGCGACAGGCCCGTGCCGTCCGAATGGTCGATCACCGCGAGGGTGTCCATCATCAGCCCGGCGGCGTCCGCCGACTCCTGGCTCGCGCCCGCGAAGCCGTCGGCGCCCTCGCTGGGCACCGAGTTGCCGGTGTCCGTCAACAGTCGTACGGAAAAGCCCCGTTCGAGCATGTGGACCAGGGTGGACGCGGTGCCCGACACGGCCCACTCGAAGGCCGATTCGGGGCCCGCGCCCTGGAAGGCGAGGCCCCGGGTGTCGAGGAGCACCGTGCAGCGGGAGCGCTGGGGCTGCTCCTCGCGGCGCACCATCAGCTCGCCGTAGCGCGCGGTGGAGCGCCAGTGCACCCGGCGCAGGTCGTCGCCGTAGCGGTACCCGCGCGGGATGACGTCGTCCTCGCCGGCCAGGGCGAGCGAGCGCAGCCGTCCGTCGCCGTAGCCCTTCGCCTCGCCGGTCAGCCGTACCGGCGGCAGCGGCTCCACGCGCGGGATCACCGTCAGGTTGTCGTACGTCGAGAAGGACCGGGTCAGCTCGCACATGCCGAACGGGTCGGTCAGGCGCAGCTGCAGCGGGCCCAGCGGGTAGCGGCCGCGCAGGTCCGAGCGGACGCGGTAGGACACCTCGCGGCGGCCGCCCGGCTCCACCCGGTCCAGCACGAAGCGGGGACGGGGGCCGAGGACGTAGGGCACCCGGTCCTGGAGCATCAGCAGGCCCGTGGGCAGCCGCGAGACGTTGTCCATCCGCAGATGGACGCGGGCCTCGCTGCCGGCCGGCACGCGCGCGGGGGAGAGCCGGCGGCTGCCGGCCACCCGGTAACGCGTGCGGTAGAGCACGGTGGCGCAGATCAGGGGCAGCACGGCCAGCAGCAGTCCGACCCGCAGCAGGTCGCTCTGCCCGAGGACGTACGCGCAGATGGCCGCGGCTATCCCGGCCGCGAAGAAGGAGCGGCCACGGGTGGTCAGACCCGCCAGGGCCGTGCGCACACCGCCCTGGTCGCCCCGGTCGGGCTCCGCGTGCCCGGTCGCCCCGGTGCTCATCACAGCCTCCGTGGCGGCTGCTGGCCGTAAGGCGTAGCGGGGCGGCCCACGCCGATGCCGCCCTGCTGGGGTGCCGCGGGCACCGGGGTGTGCTGGAGGATCTCCTGCACGACCTGCTCCGCCGTACGCCGGTTCAGCTGGGCCTGGGCGGTGGGCAGCAGCCGGTGGGCCAGCACCGCGACGGCGAGTGCCTGCACGTCGTCCGGCAGCGCGTACTCCCGGCCGCTGAGGGCGGCGGACGCCTTCGCCGCGCGCAGCAGGTGCAGCGTCGCGCGCGGGGAGGCGCCGAGTCTCAGGTCGGGGTGCGTGCGGGTGGCGGCGACCAGGTCCACCGCGTACCGCCGGACCGTGTCGGCGACGTGGACGCCGCGGACGGCGTCGATCAGCTTCACCACGTCGTGTGCGTGCGCGACCGGCTGGAGGTCGTCCAGAGGGCTCGCCCCGCCGTGGATGTCGAGCATCTGCAGCTCGGCCTCCGCGCTCGGGTAGCCGATGGAGACGCGGGCCATGAAGCGGTCGCGCTGGGCCTCCGGCAGCGGGTAGGTGCCCTCCATCTCGACCGGGTTCTGGGTCGCCACCACCATGAAGGGGCTGGGCAGCTCGTAGGTCTGCCCGTCGATGGTGACCTGCCGCTCCTCCATGGACTCCAGAAGGGCGGACTGGGTCTTCGGCGAGGCACGGTTGATCTCGTCGCCGATCACGATCTGCGCGAAGATCGCCCCCGGCTTGAACTCGAAGTCCCGGCGCTGCTGGTCCCAGATGGACACACCCGTGATGTCCGAGGGCAGCAGGTCGGGCGTGAACTGGATACGCCGCACCGAACAGTCGATGGAGCGCGCCAACGCTTTGGCGAGCATGGTCTTGCCCACGCCCGGGACGTCTTCGATCAGAAGATGCCCCTCGGCGAGCAGTACGGTCAGCGAAAGCCGTACGACCTCGGGCTTGCCCTCGATCACACCCTCCACGGAACTGCGGACACGCTCCACAGTGGCGGTCAGATCAGTGAGGCTCGCTCGATCGTCATAGGTCGTCACCCGGCCCTCCTCGGCCCGTTCTTTCCGGGCCGACGCGCTCGATGCGTGACCGGCCCACCCCGAAACACGGACACCACGCGTGAATAGTTCCGCGTGACGCCACACCCGCATTCTTGCTGCCGTTACCGATTCGTGTCACTCGCCTGTGGACAACTGCCCGCACTATGTCGGGTCTTACGCCGTTTTGGGCGCCCTGTGGCTCGAAATCAACAGCGAAACGACAGCTGCGGCGGACGGTTACGGGTGTTTTACGCGGGGTCGATCTCGCGCAGCAGGCCGGTCTTCACGTCGAAAACGAAGCCGCGGACGTCGTCGGTGTGCAGGAGAAAGGGCGAGGTGCGCACCCGCTGCATCGACTGCCGCACGTCCTGTTCGACGTCCCGGAAGGCCTCCACCGCCCAGGCGGGACGCTGGCCGACCTCCATCTCCAGGTCGGTGCGGAAGTCCTCGGTGATCGACTCCAGGCCGCAGCCGGTGTGGTGGATGAGGACCACGCTGCGCGTGCCGAGCTTGCGCTGGCTGATGGTGAGCGAGCGGATCACGTCGTCGGTGACGACACCGCCGGCGTTGCGGATGGTGTGGCAGTCGCCGAGTTCCAGACCGAGGGCCTCGTGCAGGTCGAGACGTGCGTCCATGCAGGCCACGACGGCGACGCCCAGCACGGGACGGGCGTCCATCCCGGGGTCGGCGAACGCGGCCGCGTACCGTTCGTTGGCCTCCACGAGACGGTCGGTGACAGTGCCGCGGCGAGCTATGGCGCCTTCGGGGCTTGTGGGAACCGATGCAGAAGTCGTCATACCCATGACGGTACTGGTCACGCTGTTTCCGGTCCTGTCGTGAGAAAGGAAAAAGAGCGTTATCACGTGCTCACTGTGAGGTAACCCACAGGAGTGAGACGGATACGTCCGTGCGAGGGATTTTTCCCGGTTTGCCGCATCGCCCCCACGCCGGACCGCGACGCGCAGGCCGGTTGATTGACCGCGCGACACCGTGGACTAAAGTGACGCGAAGCGGGAGGCGAGGTCTCCCTGCGGACTGTTTTCCCCGGAGACCCCGGCGATTTTCCGGAGATCTTCCCACGTGCGCGGCGCGTACGTACGGCTCGGCCTCCTCCCGCTCCCGGTCGGCTGACGCTTTCGGCGCCGGCAGGCCTCCCCGTCACTGGGGGTCCCCCCAGCTTGCTGGGGGAGGGCGGGGACCCGGCGGTGCGTACGGCGCCCGCGTCGGACCTGAGAGGCCCAGTTGAGCCAGAGTCGACACGTCCCGGTGATGCTCCAGCGGTGCCTGGACCTGTTGGCCCCCGCCCTTCAGGAGCGGCCGGGAGCAGTCGTCGTCGACTGCACCCTCGGTCTCGGCGGCCACAGCGAGGCCCTGCTGGCGCGGTTCCCCGAGGCCCGGCTCGTCGCCCTCGACCGCGACAAGGAGGCGCTGCGCCTGTCCGGCGAGCGCCTCGCCCCGTACGGGGAGCGTGCCACCCTCGTGCACGCCGTGTACGACGAGCTGCCCGAGGTACTGGACAGGCTCGGCATCGCGCGCGTGCAGGGCGTTCTGTTCGACCTCGGTGTGTCCTCCATGCAGCTCGACGAGGCCGACCGCGGCTTCGCCTACGCGCAGGACGCCCCGCTCGACATGCGCATGGACCAGACGACCGGCATGAGCGCCGCCGAGGTCCTGAACACCTACCCGCCCGGCGAGCTCGTCCGGATCCTCAGGGCGTACGGCGAGGAGAAGCAGGCCAAGCGGATCGTGTCGGCGATCGTGCGCGAGCGGGACAAGGAGCCGTTCTCCAACAGCGCGCGGCTGGTGGAGCTGATCCGGGACAGCCTGCCGCAGGCCGCCAAGCGGACCGGCGGCAACCCCGCCAAGCGCACCTTCCAGGCCCTGCGCATCGAGGTCAACGGCGAACTCTCCGTCCTGGAGCGGGCGATCCCGGCCGCCGTGGAGGCCATCGACGTCGGCGGACGCATCGCCGTCCTGTCGTACCACTCGCTGGAGGACCGGCTGGTCAAGCAGGTGTTCGCGGCGGGCGCCGCCACCACCGCGCCGCCCGGCCTGCCCGTGGTCCCGGAGCGCTACCAGCCCCGGCTCAAGCTGCTCACGCGCGGTGCCGAACTTCCCACCGAGGAAGAGGTCGCCGAGAACCGGCGGGCGGCACCGGCGCGACTGCGCGGGGCCGAGCGCATCAGGGAGTCCATCGAGTGAGGGGCGTGAGGGGCGTGAGGGGCGTGAGTGGCGTGAGGGGTGTGAGCGAGATGGGGAACCGGACTCCGGGGGAGGGCGCATGGGCAGGAAACCCCAGCTGAGGGGCAGGGCCGCCCGTCTCGCGCGGCTCTTCCCGGTATCGGCGGGCTCCGGACAGGCGGCCCGCACCCCCTTCGTCCTCCTCGTCGTCCTGCTCCTCGGCGGCGGTCTCATCGGGCTGCTGGTGCTGAACTCGGCGCTCAGCGAAGGGTCGTTCAAGCTGGACGACCTCCAGAAGGAGACCAAGAGCCTCACCGACGAGGAACAGTCGCTCCAGCGGGACATCGACGCCTACTCCGCTCCCGAGGCCCTCCAGCGCCGCGCCCGCGAGCTCGGCATGGTGCCCGGCGGCGACCCGGCCTTCCTGAACCCCGACGGCACCGTCAAGGGCGTACCGAGCCCCGCCTCCGGCGCCGAGCCGGCCTCGATGGGCGTCCCCCTCGTCCTCGCCCCCGAGGCGATGGACACCGCGCTCCCGACGGCTCCCACGGCCGCCCTCACCGCACCGGACCCCGCCCAGCCCGCTGAGGCGTTCCCGTCCGTCACGACCCCGACCCCGACCTCGACCCCCGGCAGGTGACGGAAGTGTCCGACAGGGAACCACCGCGCCGCCGCGTGCCCGGGCCCACCCGCCCCGAGCGCCGCGCCCGCCCCGTCGGCCAGCGCCGCCCGGGCCCCGGCGCCCGCCCGGCCCGCCGCCCCGCGGCGCCCCGCCCCGCGGCCCCCCGTGTCATCCGGCTGGGCAGCCCTCGCCCTCGGCTGCGCATGGTCGGCCTCGCGCTGACCCTCGTACTGATCGCTTTCGTCGTACGACTGCTCCAGGTGCAGGCCGTCGACGCGAGCACGTACGCCGCCAAGGCCGAGCAGAACCGGTACGTCGGCTACACCCTGGCCGCCGAGCGCGGCGGGATCACCGACCGCGACGGTGTGGCCCTGGCGACCAGCGTGGACGCGTACAACATCACCGCGGACCCCACGCTGTTCAACCGGAAGCAGCTGAAGATCGACGACGGACCCGAGCAGGCGGCCGCGCTGCTCGCCCCGATCCTCGGCCAGGAGCAGGACGCGATCGTCAAGAAGCTCAGGCCGGCCGACAGGAACAGCCGCTACGCCGTGCTCGCCAACCGCCAGACCCCGCAGGTCTGGAAGCAGATCAAGGACCTGAAGACCGCGCTGGCCACCAAGGCCGAGACCGACCCGAGCACGGTCAACGTCCTCGCGGGCGTCCTCGCCGTCCCCACCAGCAAGCGCGTGTACCCGAACGGCGACCTCGCCGCCGGGATACTGGGCTGGGTCAACGCCGAGGGCAAGGGCGGCGGCGGGGTCGAGCAGCAGCTGAACGGCCTGCTCGCCGGCAAGGACGGCAAGATCCGCTACGCCCAGTCCGGAGGCCGCCAGGTGCCGACCGCGGGCTCCACCGAGACCCCCGCGGTGCCCGGCAGCGATGTCGAGCTCACCATCGACCGGGACATCCAGTGGGCCGCGCAGAACGCGATCACCCAGCAGGTCGAGGCGTCCAAGGCGGACCGCGGCTATGTGATCGTGCAGGACACGCAGACCGGCCAGGTCCTCGCCATGGCCAACTCGCCCGGCTTCGACCCGAACGACCTGTCCACGGCCAGTTCGGTGAACATGGGCAACGCGGCACTCCAGGACGCGTACGAGCCCGGCTCCACCGCGAAGGTCATGTCGATGGCCGCCGTACTGCAGGAGAACGTCGCCACGCCCGACACGCAGGTCGTCGTGCCCAACCGGCTGCACCGCGGTGACCGGCTCTTCAAGGACGACATCAACCACCCCACCTGGTACCTCACCCTCAACGGCGTGCTCGCCAAGTCCAGCAACATCGGCACGATCCTCGCGACCGGCCAGCTCGGCAAGACCCAGCCCGAGGCCAACCAGGTCCTGTACTCCTACCTGCGCAAGTTCGGCCTCGGCAGCTACACCGGGCTCGGCTTCCCGGGCGAGACGCCGGGCATCCTCGCCGCGCCCGACAAGTGGTCGACCTCGCAGCAGTACACGATTCCTTTCGGCCAGGGCGTGTCCATCAACGCGATGCAGGCGGCGTCCGTCTACTCGACCATCGCCAACGGCGGCGTACGCGTCGAACCCACGCTCGTACGCGGCACGAAGGGGCCCGACGGGCGCTTCACCCCGGCAGCGCAGCCAAAGGAGACAAGGGTCGTCAGCGCCAAGACGGCCAAGACCCTCGCCCGGATGCTGGAGTCCGTCGTGGACGACGTGGAGGGCACCGGCACCAAGGCCCGCATCCCCGGCTACCGGGTGGCGGGCAAGACGGGCACGGCCAACCGTGTGGATCCGGCCACCGGCAAGTACAAGGGCTACACCTCGTCGTTCGCCGGATTCGCCCCCGCCGACAAGCCCCGCATCACCGTCTACTGCGCGATCCAGAACGCCACCGAGGGCAGCTACTTCGGCGGCCAGATCTGCGGTCCGGTCTACAAGCAGGTGATGGAGTTCGCCCTGAAGACCCTCCAGGTACCGCCCACCGGGGCCAAGGCCGCGAACCTTCCGGTCACCTTCAAACCCTGACCAGCCCTGTTCAGCACGGAACCCCCAGGAACCAGCTCGTGACGACGATCACCCCCGATTCCGGCAACCAGGGCGCCCCCGGCCCCTCACTTCGCCCCGAGGCGGGTGAGCCCGGTACGCTCACCGCCGTGCCACACGCTGATCAGTCCCAAACCACCCAGAAGGGCGCACCCGTGACATATCCGGGGCCGCCCAGGCCGGTCCAGGTCTCCGCCACACCCCTCGCGGAACTCGCCGATCAGCTGGGTGTCACCGCACCGGAAAGCGCCGCCGAGGTCACGGGCATCACCCACGACTCCCGCGCGGTCCGCCCCGGCGACCTGTACGCCGCCCTGCCGGGCGCCCGCCTGCACGGCGCCGACTTCGTCACCCAGGCCGCGGGCCTCGGCGCGGTCGCCGTGCTGACCGACCCGACGGGCGCCGAGCGTGCCGCGGCGACCGGGCTTCCGGTCCTGGTCGTCGACGACCCGCGCGCGGAGATGGGCGAACTGGCGGCCACGATCTACGGCCATCCGGGCCCCGATCTGCTCCAGATCGGCATCACCGGTACCTCCGGCAAGACCACCACCGCCTATCTCGTCGAGGGCGGCCTCAAGACGGCCAGGTCCACCGGACTGATCGGCACGGTGGAGACGCGCATCGGCGACGAGCGCATCAAGTCCGAGCGCACCACCCCCGAAGCCACCGACCTCCAGGCGCTGTTCGCCGTCATGCGCGAGCGCGGCGTCGAGGCGGTCGCCATGGAGGTCTCCAGCCACGCCCTGGTCCTCGGCCGGGTCGACGGCTGCATCTTCGACATCGGCGTCTTCACCAACCTCAGCCCGGAACACATGGAGTTCCACTCCGACATGGAGGACTACTTCCGGGCCAAGGCACAGCTGTTCACGCCGAAACGCAGCAGGCTCGGCGTGGTCAACTTCGACGACGAGTACGGGCGCAGGCTGGCCAAGGAGGCCACCGTCCCGGTCGTCACCTTCTCCGCCGAGGGCCACCCGGACGCCGACTGGCGCGCCGAGGAGGTCCAAGTCGGCCCCATGGACTCGACGTTCACGGTGATCGGCCCCAAGGGGGAGCGGATCACCGCCAGGGCGCCGCTCCCCGGGACCTTCAACGTGGCCAACACCCTCACCGCGATCGTCGCCCTCGCCGCCGCCGGCCTCGACCCGCAGACGGCCGCCGACGGCATCGCCGCCGTGCCGGGCGTGCCGGGGCGCCTGGAGCGGGTGGACGCGGGACAGCCGTACCTCGCGGTCGTGGACTACGCCCACAAGACGGACGCCGTCGAATCGGTGCTGCGTGCGCTGCGCAAGGTCACCGAGGGCCGGCTGCACCTCGTGCTCGGCTGCGGCGGCGACCGCGACAGGACCAAGCGCGGGCCGATGGGCGCCGCCGCGGCCCGGCTCGCCGACACGGCCGTACTGACCTCCGACAACCCCCGCTCCGAGGACCCCCTCGCGATCCTCGCAACCATGCTCGAGGGCGCGGCGTCCGTACCAGCACACGAGCGCGGCGAGGTCCAGGTCTTCGAGGACCGGGCCGCCGCGATCGCCGCCGCCGTGTCCCGCGCACGGCCCGGAGACACCGTGCTGGTCGCGGGCAAGGGCCACGAGCAGGGCCAGGACATCGCCGGGGTGGTACGTCCGTTCGACGACCGCCAGGTGCTTCGCGAAGCTATCCAGAAGACCCAGGGATGAACTTGTGATCGCCCTCTCTCTCGCCGAGATCGCCTCAGTCGTCGGCGGGCAGACGCACGACATACCGGATCCGTCCGTCCAGGTCACCGGACCGGTCGTCCGGGACTCCCGCGAGGCCGGGCCCGGCACCCTCTTCGTCGCCTTCGTCGGCGAGCGCGTGGACGGCCACGACTTCGCCCAGGCGGTCGTACAGGCGGGCGCGGTCGCCGTACTGGCGTCCCGCCCCGTCGGCGTGCCCGCGATCGTCGTCGAGGACGTCCAGACGGCTCTGGGCGCCCTCGCACGTCATGTCGTACGACGGCTCGGCGCGACCCTCGTCGCCCTCACCGGCTCCGCCGGGAAGACCAGCACCAAGGACCTGATCGCCCAGGTGCTCCGGCACAAGGCGCCGACGGTGTTCACGCCCGGCTCGCTCAACAACGAGATCGGGCTGCCGCTCACCGCGCTCAGCGCCACCGAGGAGACGAAGTTCCTCGTCCTGGAGATGGGCGCCCGCGGCATCGGCCACATCCGCTACCTCGCCGACCTGACCCCGCCGAAGATCGGCCTCGTACTCAACGTCGGGACCGCCCACATCGGCGAGTTCGGCGGCCGCGAGCAGATCGCGCAGGCCAAGGGCGAGCTCGTGGAGGCCCTCCCTTCGGCGAGCGAGGGCGGCGCGGCGGTCCTCAACGCCGACGATCCCCTCGTACGGGCCATGGCATCCCGTACGAAGGCGAAGGTGATCCTTTTCGGAGAGTCCGGCGAAGCGGACGTACGCGCCGAGAACGTGAGACTCACGGACAGCGGACAGCCCGCCTTCCTGCTTCGAACACCCTCCGGTGCAAGCGAAGTGACCATGCGCCTGTACGGTGAGCACCACGTGTCGAACGCGCTCGCCGCGGCCGCCGTCGCCCATGAGCTGGGCATGTCCGCGGAAGAGATCGCCACCGCGCTCTCCGAGGCGGGCTCCCTCTCCCGCTGGCGTATGGAGGTCACCGAGCGCCCGGACGGCGTGACGGTCGTCAACGACGCCTACAACGCGAACCCCGAGTCCATGCGAGCCGCCCTGCGCGCGCTCGCGGCCATGGGCAAGGCCACACAGGCAAAGGGGGGCCGGACGTGGGCGGTGCTCGGCAAGATGGCCGAGCTCGGGGACGAGGCGCTCGCCGAGCACGACGCGGTCGGACGGCTCGCCGTCCGGCTCAATGTCGGCAAGCTCGTCGCGGTCGGGGGCAGGGAAGCGTCCTGGCTGCAACTGGGCGCATATAACGAGGGTTCGTGGGGTGAGGAGTCGGTGCACGTGTCCGACGCACAGGCGGCGGTCGACCTGTTGCGCAGCGAGTTGCGCCCGGGAGACGTCGTACTCGTGAAGGCGTCCCGTTCGGTCGGCCTGGAAAGCATCGCCGAGGCGTTGCTGGCAACCGGTGCCGAGGGTGAGGTTTCCGCCCGATGATGAAGCAGATCCTGTTCGCAGGAGTCATTGGCCTCTTTCTGACCCTGGTCGGCACCCCGCTGCTGATCAAACTCCTTGCCCGCAAGGGCTACGGCCAGTACATCCGCGACGACGGCCCGCGCTCGCACGGCAGCAAGCGCGGTACGCCGACCATGGGCGGTATCGCCTTCATCTTCGCGACGGTCGCCGCGTACTTCCTGTCGAAGGTCATCACCGGCTACACCCCGACCTACTCCGGCCTGCTGGTGCTCGGCCTGATGGTCGGCATGGGCCTGGTCGGTTTCCTCGACGACTACATCAAGATCGTCAAGCGGCGTTCGCTTGGTCTGAGGGCCAAGGCGAAGATGGCCGGCCAGCTGATCGTCGGCATCAGCTTCGCGGTGCTCTCGCTGCAGTTCGCGGACGTCCGCGGCAACACCCCGGCCTCCACGAAGCTGTCGTTCATCACGGACTTCGGCTGGACGATCGGCCCGGTGCTGTTCGTCGTCTGGGCGCTGTTCATGATCCTCGCGATGTCGAACGGCGTGAACCTGACGGACGGTCTGGACGGCCTCGCCACCGGCGCCTCCGTCCTCGTCTTCGGCGCCTACACCTTCATCGGCGTCTGGCAGTTCCAGGAGTCCTGCGCCAACGGCGAGAGCCTGACCAACCCGGGCGCCTGTTACGAGGTGCGCGATCCGCTCGACCTCGCGGTCATCGCCTCCGCGCTGATGGGCGCCTGTCTCGGCTTCCTGTGGTGGAACACCTCGCCCGCCAAGATCTTCATGGGGGACACCGGTTCGCTGGCGCTCGGCGGTGTGCTCGCCGGTCTCGCGATCTGCTCGCGCACCGAACTGCTGATCGCCCTCCTCGGCGGCCTGTTCGTCCTGATCACCATGTCGGTGGTCATCCAGGTCGGCTCCTTCCGCATGACCGGGAAGCGCGTCTTCCGAATGGCGCCGCTGCAGCACCACTTCGAACTCAAGGGCTGGTCCGAAGTCCTTGTGGTGGTCCGCTTCTGGATCATCCAGGGCATCTGTGTGATCGTCGGCCTGGGTATCTTCTACGCGGGATGGGCGGCGGAGAAGTGACCGACTGGCAGGGCAAGCGCGTCACCGTCGCCGGGCTCGGCGTCTCCGGCGTCCCGGCCGCCAAGGTGCTGCACGAACGCGGCGCTCTCGTCACGGTCGTCAACGACGGCGACGACGAGCGGGCCCGCGCCCAGGCGGCCGAACTGGAGGCGCTGGGCATCACCGTGCGCCTCGGCGACGGCGCGACCCTGCCACCGGGCACCGAACTCATCGTCACGGCCCCCGGCTGGAAGCCGGACAAGCCGCTGTTCGCGGCCGCTCACGAGGCCGGCGTGCCGGTCTGGGGCGACGTCGAACTCGCCTGGCGGCTGCGCGGCCCCGACGCCGCGCCCTGGCTCGCCGTCACCGGCACCAACGGCAAGACCACGACCGTCCAGATGCTCGCCTCCATCCTGAAGGCGGCGGGCCTGCGCACGGCCGCCGTGGGCAACATCGGCGTCTCGCTCCTCGACGCGGTCCTCGGCGAGGAGCACTACGACGTCCTCGCGGTGGAACTGTCGAGCTACCAGCTCCACTGGGCGCCCTCGCTGCGCGCCCACTCCGCCGCCGTACTGAACCTGGCGCCCGACCACCTCGACTGGCACGGCTCCATGGAGGCCTACGCCGCCGCCAAGGGCCGTGTCTACGAAGGCAATCGCGTCGCCTGCGTCTACAACGTCGCCGACAAGGCCACCGAGGACCTGGTGCGCGCGGCGGACGTCGAGGAGGGCTGCCGGGCCGTCGGCTTCACCCTCGGTGCGCCCGCACCCTCCCAACTCGGCGTGGTGGACGGCATCCTGGTCGACCGGGCCTTCGTGGAGGACCGGCAGAAGAACGCCCAGGAGCTCGCCGAGGTCTCCGACGTCAACCCGCCCGCCCCGCACAACATCGCCAACGCCCTTGCGGCGGCCGCCCTCGCGCGTGCCTTCGGCGTGCCCGCGGCGGCCGTACGGGACGGTCTGAGGGCCTTCACGCCGGACGCCCACCGCATCGCGCACGTGGCCGACGTCGACCAGGTCGCCTACATCGACGACTCCAAGGCGACCAACACCCATGCGGCACAAGCCTCGTTGGCGGCCTACGAGTCGATCGTGTGGATCGCCGGCGGCCTGGCGAAGGGCGCGACCTTCGACGAACTGGTGGCGGGGGCGGCGAAGCGGCTGCGCGGCGTCGTCCTCATCGGGGCGGACCGCGCCCTGATCCGCCAAGCGCTGGCACGACACGCCCCGGAAGTACCCGTCGTCGACCTCGACCGGACCGACACTGGGGCGATGCTCCAGGCAGTCCAGGAGGCGCAGCGCCTCGCTGGCGCAGGCGACACGGTCCTGCTGGCCCCGGCCTGTGCCTCCATGGACATGTTCACCAACTACAACCAGCGCGGTGACGCGTTCGCGGAGGCGGTTCGCGAACTCGGCGCCTGACCCGGCCGCCTGCCGGGCGGACCTTGGGAGGGACGCGTGGGACCGTCGACGTACAGCGAGGTCTGCGATGCCCGGTAACCGAACCGGGCGCCCGCCCGTGCGGCGGGCCGTCAGACGTCCCGCCGCCCCCCGGGCACCGCGCGAGAACCCGCTCCTCGGCCTGTACCTGCGCGCCCGCCGCGCCTGGGACCGGCCGCTGACCGCGTACTACCTGATCCTCGGCGGAAGCCTGCTGATCACCGTGCTCGGACTCGTGATGGTCTACTCGGCCTCCCAGATCACGGCCCTGCAGATGTCCCTGCCGGGCTCGTACTTCTTCCGCAAGCAGCTCCTCGCGGCCGTCATCGGCGGGGTGCTGCTGCTGATCGCCTCCCGGATGCCGGTGAAGCTGCACCGGGCGCTCGCCTACCCGATCCTGGCCGGTGCCGTCTTCCTGATGGCCCTGGTACAGATCCCGGGGATAGGGATGTCGGTCAACGGCAATCAGAACTGGATCTCCCTCGGCGGCTCCTTCCAGATCCAGCCCAGCGAGTTCGGCAAGCTCGCGCTCGTGCTCTGGGGCGCCGACCTGCTCGCCCGCAAGCAGGACAAGAAGCTGCTGACCCAGTGGAAGCACATGCTGGTGCCGCTCGTGCCGGTCGCCTTCATGCTGCTCGGGCTGATCATGCTCGGCGGCGACATGGGTACGGCGATCATCCTCACCGCGATCCTGTTCGGCCTGCTGTGGCTGGCGGGCGCACCGACCCGGCTGTTCGTCGGCGTGCTGTCGATCGCCGCCACGCTCGGTGTGATCCTCATCAAGACCAGCCCCAACCGCATGGCCAGGCTCCAGTGCATCGGCGCCACCGAGCCGAGGTCCGGGGGAGCCGACTGCTGGCAGGCCGTGCACGGCATCTACGCGCTCGCCTCCGGCGGACTCTTCGGATCCGGGCTCGGCGCGAGTGTGGAAAAATGGGGCCAACTCCCGGAAGCGCACACGGACTTCATCTTCGCCGTGACCGGCGAGGAACTGGGCCTGGCGGGGACGCTGTCCGTGCTCGCCCTCTTCGCGGCTCTAGGCTATGCGGGTATCCGCGTGGCCGGACGCACGGAGGACCCCTTCGTGAGGTATGCCGCGGGAGGTGTGACCACCTGGATCACCGCTCAGGCGGTGATCAACATGGGTGCGGTGCTCGGCCTGCTGCCGATCGCCGGTGTCCCCCTCCCGCTGTTCTCCTACGGGGGTTCCGCCCTGTTGCCGACCATGTTCGCCATCGGGTTGCTGATCGCGTTCGCGCGTGAGGATCCCGCTGCACGGATGGCGCTTTCGATGCGGCAACCCCGCTTTGGTAGAAAGCGGGCGGGAGGCCCTGTGCGGGGGCCTCGGAGATGGAACACGATGCGACGGCGTGCCTCGGCACGTACGTCCGGAGAGCGGTGAATTTCGGTGCATGTCGTACTCGCCGGTGGGGGGACCGCCGGCCACATCGAGCCCGCGCTCGCCCTCGCGGACGCCCTGCGCAGGCAGGACCCCACCGTGGGAATCACGGCCCTGGGCACGGAGCGGGGCCTTGAGACCCGGCTCGTACCGGAGCGGGGTTATGACCTCGCGCTGATCCCCGCGGTACCACTGCCACGCAGGCCCACTCCCGAGCTGATCACCGTCCCGGGCCGGCTGCGCGGCACGATCAAGGCCGCCGAGCAGATCCTGGAGCGCACCAAGGCGGACGCCGTCGTCGGCTTCGGCGGCTACGTGGCGCTGCCCGGCTACCTCGCCGCCAAGCGCCTCGGTGTGCCGATCATCATCCACGAGGCCAACGCCCGGCCCGGTCTGGCGAACAAGATCGGCTCGCGGTACGCCGCCAAGGTCGCCGTCTCCACCCCGGACAGCAAGCTGCGCGACGCCCGCTACATCGGCATCCCGCTGCGCCGCTCCATCGCAATCCTCGACCGGGCGGCCGTGCGCCCCGAGGCCCGCGCCGCCTTCGGGCTCGACCCGAACCTGCCGACGCTGCTGGTCTCCGGCGGCTCGCAGGGCGCACGCCGGCTCAACGAGGTGGTCCAGCAGGTCGCGCCGTACCTCCAGCAGGCCGGGATCCAGATCCTGCACGCGGTCGGCCCGAAGAACGAACTGCCGCAGGTGCACCAGATGCCGGGGATGCCCCCGTACATCCCGGTACCGTACGTGGACCGGATGGACCTCGCGTACGCCGCGGCCGACATGATGCTCTGCCGTGCGGGCGCGATGACCGTCGCCGAACTCTCCGCCGTCGGGCTCCCGGCCGCCTATGTCCCGCTGCCCATCGGCAACGGCGAACAGCGGCTGAACGCCCAGCCGGTGGTCAAGGCCGGCGGCGGACTCCTGGTCGACGACGCGGACCTGACGCCCGAGTGGGTGCAGCAGAACGTCCTGCCCGTGCTCGCCGACCCGCACCGGCTGTTCCAGATGTCCCGCGCCGCCGGTGAGTTCGGCCGCCGGGACGCCGACGAGCTGCTCGTCGGCATGGTGTACGAGGCGATCGCCGCCAGTCGTGCACACCGATAGGACTGTATACGGGCCCGTATGACCGGAAGGCAGGGAGCGTGGCCGGATCGACGACCGCCGAGCGCGGTGAACGCCAGCAGGAGTCGTCCGGCCCGCCGCCCGCCCGAAGGCTCATCCCACCGCGACTTCGTACGATCATCATCCTCGCTGTCGCGTTGGTACTCGTCGGCGCCGGTTCCGTCTGGGTGCTGTACGGCTCGAACTGGCTGCGCGTGGAGCGCGTATCGGTCTCCGGAACCAGGATTCTGACGCCCGCTGAGGTGCGCGAGGCCGCCGACGTCCCGGTCGGTGCTCCGCTGATTTCCGTCGACACCGATGCGATTGAGGCACGTCTGCGGCGGAAATTGCCCCGAATTGACGTGGTTGACGTAGTGCGTTCCTGGCCCCGTGGAATCGGACTGAAAGTGACTGAGCGCACTCCGGTTCTGCTTGTCCCAAAGGGAGGAAACTTTGTCGAAGTGGACGATGAAGGTGTCCGATTCGCCACGGTTTCCGAAGCCCCGAAAGGTGTCCCCGCGCTCGAATTGACGCTGTCCCAGCCGGGCTCCCGCGCCGCGAGCCTGCGCCGTTTCGGCGAGGACCGATTGGTGCGGGAGGCGGTCCGTGTCGCCGGTGCCATTCCGGCCGCCGTCGCGCAGCGGACCCAGGCCCTCAAGGTGCGTTCGTACGACGACATCTCGCTGGAGTTGAGCGACGGCCGGACCGTCTCCTGGGGAAGTGGTGAGAAGGGTGCCGCGAAGGCCCGTACGCTCACGGCTCTGATGAAAGCCTCTCCCGATGCCCGGTACTTCGACGTCAGCGTTCCCACCGCGCCCGCGTCATCAGGGAGTTGACGCACATCCGCGCAGGCCAGCACCCTGGTTGGGCAGCGCTACGCCTGATCACATAGGGTGAAAAGAAAAACGGGAGGTACGGCGTGTTCGTTGAACGTGCGCCACTTGTCGACTTAGTGTCCTGTTCAGAAGACTCCAGGGAACAGACACACTGGTAACCCTAAACTTCAACGTTAGGGTTCGGGTCGGCGATACGGACCGTCCCAATCGGCATCAGTCGTCGGACCGCGGCAAGGCCGCGAGGCGGCGACACGTAACTCGAGGCGAGAGGCCTTCGACGTGGCAGCACCGCAGAACTACCTCGCAGTCATCAAAGTCATCGGTGTCGGCGGCGGTGGTGTCAATGCCATCAACCGGATGATCGAGGTCGGTCTCAAGGGCGTCGAGTTCATCGCCATCAACACCGACGCGCAGGCGCTGTTGATGAGCGACGCCGACGTCAAACTCGACGTCGGCCGCGAACTCACCCGCGGACTCGGCGCCGGAGCCAACCCGGCTGTCGGCCGCAAGGCCGCCGAGGACCACCGCGAGGAGATCGAGGAGGTCCTCAAGGGGGCCGACATGGTCTTCGTGACGGCCGGTGAAGGCGGCGGCACCGGTACCGGCGGCGCGCCCGTCGTGGCCAACATCGCACGCACGCTCGGCGCCCTCACCATCGGCGTGGTCACGCGACCGTTCACCTTCGAAGGGCGGCGCCGCGCGAACCAGGCCGAGGACGGCATCGCCGAACTCCGCGAAGAGGTCGACACCCTCATCGTCATCCCGAACGACCGGCTGCTGTCCATCTCGGACCGCCAGGTCTCGGTCCTCGACGCCTTCAAGTCGGCGGACCAGGTCCTGCTCTCCGGTGTTCAGGGCATCACCGACCTCATCACCACGCCCGGCCTGATCAACCTCGACTTCGCCGACGTCAAGTCGGTCATGTCCGAGGCCGGTTCGGCCCTCATGGGCATCGGCTCGGCCCGCGGCGACGACCGCGCGGTGGCCGCCGCCGAGATGGCGATCTCCTCGCCGCTGCTGGAGGCGTCCATCGACGGCGCCCGGGGCGTCCTGCTCTCCATCTCCGGCGGCTCCGACCTCGGCCTGTTCGAGATCAACGAGGCCGCCCAGCTGGTGAGCGAGGCCGCCCACCCCGAGGCCAACATCATCTTCGGCGCGGTCATCGACGACGCCCTCGGCGACGAGGTCCGGGTCACCGTGATCGCGGCCGGCTTCGACGGCGGCCAGCCGCCGGCCCGCCGGGACACCGTCCTCGGTTCGTCCTCGTCGTCCTCGTCCTCGGGCCGCCGCGAGGAGCCCACCCCGGTACGGCAGACCGAGAGCCGCCCGTCCTTCGGCTCGCTCGGCAGTGTCACGCCGAAGGAGGAGGAGTCGGCGCCCGAGCCGGTGGCCGACCTTCCGGTCTCCCCGCCGGTCCCGCCGTCGCGCTCCTACTCGGACAGCGCGGCCGAGGAACTGGACGTGCCGGACTTCCTGAAGTGATAGGGCAGCGCGAGAGCGTGAGCGGCGCGCACTTCGCCTTCACCGACCGGTGGGGCGGGGTGGGCGCCGCTCCGTATGAGGAGCTCAACCTCGGCGGTGCGGTCGGCGACGACCCCGAGGTCGTAGGGACCAACCGCGAACTGGCCGCCAAGTCCCTGGGGCTCGACCCCGCTCAGGTGGTCTGGATGAACCAGGTGCACGGGGCCGACGTGGCGGTGGTGGACGGACCCTGGGGTTCCGCTTCGGAGATCCCCTCGGTCGACGCGGTCGTCACCGCCCGGCGCGGACTCGCCCTCGCCGTTCTGACCGCCGACTGCACGCCCGTCCTGCTGGCCGACCCGGTCGCGGGGATCGCCGCCGCGGCCCACGCGGGCCGGCCCGGCATGATCGCCGGGGTCGTCTCCGCCGCCGTACGGGCCATGGCGCGGCTCGGCGCCGAGCCGTCCCGGATCGTCGCCCGCACCGGACCCGCCGTCTGCGGCCGGTGCTACGAAGTGCCGGACGCCATGCGCGCCGAGGTCGTGGCCGTCGAACCGGCGGCACACGCCGAGACGAGCTGGGGTACCCCCGCGGTCGACGTGACCGCCGGGGTGCACGCTCAGCTCGAGCGGCTCGGGGTGCGCGACCGGGAGCAGTCGCCGGTGTGCACGCTGGAGTCGGGCGATCACTTCTCATACCGCCGCGAGCGCACCACGGGGCGACTCGCGGGATATGTCTGGCTGGACTGATGGGGCATGACGGACCGTAAGGGCGAACTCGCCGGAAACCTGGCGAAAGTGGAGGAGCGCATCGCCGCCGCGTGTGCGGCCGCGGGGCGCAAGCGTGAGGAAGTCACGCTGATCGTTGTCACCAAGACCTATCCCGCGAGCGATGTGCGCATGCTGGCGGAGCTCGGTGTGCGTCACGTCGCCGAGAACCGCGACCAGGACGCGGCGCCCAAGGCCGCGGAATGTGCGGATCTGCCCCTTACTTGGCACTTCGTCGGTCAGTTGCAGACCAACAAGGTGCGATCCGTGGTCGGTTATGCGGATCTCGTGCAGTCCGTCGATCGTTCCAAGCTCGTCACGGCTCTGTCCAAAGAGGCCGTGCGGGTCGGGCGTGAGGTGGGATGTCTCCTGCAGGTCGCACTCGACGCGGACGAGAGCGGCAGGAGCGGCAGGGGGGAGCGGGGTGGTGTAGGACCTGGTGGAATCGAGGAGTTGGCCGACCTCGTCGCCGACGCTCCGGGGCTGCGACTCGACGGGCTGATGACCGTCGCTCCGCTCACCGGGGAGTACGCGGGGCGCCAACAGGCGGCGTTCGAGCGGTTGATGGATTTGTCGACCGACCTGCGCCGAGCGCATCCGGCTGCGAACATGGTCTCGGCAGGGATGAGTGCGGACCTCGAACAGGCCGTGGCGGCCGGAGCGACACATGTACGCGTCGGCACCGCGGTACTCGGAGTACGCCCCAGGCTCGGGTAACGTCGCCAGGAAGTCGGACCACAGCAGAAAATATGGTCATTACCGCAGTACAGCGGGCATAACGACCTAGTGGATCGCGGGCACTTGGCAGTCGTCAGCCGATCCACCACAGAGCGGAGGACTCAGAGAATGGCCGGCGCGATGCGCAAGATGGCGGTCTACCTCGGCCTCGTGGAGGACGATGGGTACGACGGCCGCGGTTTCGACCCCGACGACGACTTCGAACCCGAACTGGACCCGGAGCCCGAGCGGGACCGTCGACGGCATGAGCTGTCGCACCAGTCGCATGGTTCGCACCAGTCCCACCAGGCACATCAGCCTGAAAGGGACGAATCGGTAAGAGTGGTGCAGGCTCCGGCGCCGCGCGACCCGTTGCCCCGATCCGCTTCGCTAGGCGCGGAATCCGGGCGTCCGGCGCGCATCGCGCCCGTGGCATCCATCACACAAGAACGCGCAAGCCTGGAGAAGAACGCACCGGTGATCATGCCCAAGGTCGTGTCGGAACGAGAGCCTTACCGGATCACCACGCTTCACCCGCGGACCTACAACGAGGCCCGTACTATCGGGGAACACTTCCGTGAGGGCACCCCGGTGATCATGAATCTGACTGAGATGGATGACACAGACGCGAAGCGACTTGTCGACTTTGCGGCCGGTTTGGTGTTTGGTCTTCACGGCAGCATCGAGCGGGTGACGCAGAAGGTGTTCCTGTTGTCGCCTGCTAACGTCGATGTCACGGCGGAGGACAAGGCCCGTATCGCAGAGGGCGGGTTCTTCAACCAGAGCTGAGACACTCGACCGGAAACAGCAGTACAAGTAGTACCCGGCAGCACGGAACAGGGGAGAGGGAAGCACAGCCAATGAGCGTGGTCCTGGATGTCATCTACATCGCGCTGATGTGCTTTCTCATCGTGCTGATCTTCCGGTTGGTCATGGACTACGTCTTCCAGTTCGCCCGCTCGTGGCAACCCGGCAAGGCGATGGTGGTTGTTCTGGAGGCCACCTACACGGTCACTGATCCACCGCTCAAGCTTCTGCGGCGGGTCATTCCGCCGCTGCGTCTCGGGGGCGTGGCGCTCGACCTGTCCTTCTTCGTACTGATGATCATCGTCTACATCCTGATCTCCGTCGTGAGCCGGCTGTGAACGATACGGTCTTGCCGAATGCCGACGACTACGTTGAGGTGAAGAGATGCCGTTGACCCCCGAGGACGTGCGGAACAAGCAGTTCACGACCGTCCGCCTCCGAGAAGGCTATGACGAGGACGAGGTCGATGCCTTCCTCGACGAGGTCGAAGCCGAACTGACTCGCCTGCTCCGCGAGAACGAGGACCTGCGTGCCAAGCTGGCCGCGGCCACGCGCGCTGCTGCCCAGAACCAGCAGAACATGCGCAAGCCCCCGGAGCAGCAGGACCAGCAGCAGGGGATGCCCCAGCAGGGCGGTATGCCCCAGCAAGGCGGCATGCCTCAGCAGGGCGGGATGCCCCAGCAGGGAATGCCGCAACAGGGCATGCGTGGGCCCGGTGGCCCGGTGCCCGCCGGCATATCTGGCCCGCCGCAGCAGCAGATGGGTGGCCCCATGGGTGGCCCGCCCCAGCTGCCGAGCGGCGCCCCGCAGCTGCCCGCCGGTCCCAGTGGCGGCCAGGGCGGCCCGCAGGGTCCCGGTCCGATGGGCCAGGGTCCGATGGGTCAGGGCCCCATGGGCGGTCAGCCGCCCATGCAGCAGCAGATGGGCGGCCCGATGGGTGGCCCCATGGGCGGTCCGATGGGCGGCCCCGGTCAGGGACCCGGTGGCGACAGTGCCGCCCGTGTTCTGTCGCTTGCCCAGCAGACCGCCGACCAGGCGATCGCCGAGGCTCGTTCCGAGGCCAACAAGATCGTCGGCGAGGCGCGTTCGCGTGCCGAGGGTCTCGAGCGTGACGCCCGTGCCAAGGCCGACGCCCTGGAGCGGGACGCGCAGGAGAAGCACCGCGTCGCGATGGGCTCCCTGGAGTCCGCCCGCGCCACGCTGGAGCGCAAGGTCGAGGATCTGCGCGGCTTCGAGCGCGAGTACCGCACGCGTCTGAAGTCCTACCTGGAGTCGCAGCTGCGTCAGCTGGAGACCCAGGCGGACGACTCGCTGGCCCCGCCGCGCACTCCGGCGACCGCGTCGCTGCCGCCGTCCCCGGCGCCTTCCATGGCTCCGGCCGGCGCGAGCGCCCCGTCGTACGGCGGCGGCAACCAGGGCATGGGCGGTGGCCCGGCTCCGGCCCCCCCGTCCTACGGCGGCCAGCAGCAGATGTCCCCGGCGATGACCCAGCCGATGGCGCCGGTACGGCCGCAGGGCCCGTCTCCGATGGGCCAGGCTCCCTCGCCGATGCGCGGCTTCCTCATCGACGAGGACGACAACTGACGGTTATGAGTACGCCGTAGGCGTCGGCAGCGTTCAGGGCGGGGCCCCGGATTTTGATCCGGGGCCCCGCCCTTTTGCCGTGCGTTCGGGGTTCTTGCCGTGAGTGTTCGGGTGCCGGTGCAGTTGTCCTGCGTACGCAACGCCGAAGGCCCGGGTGCACCAAGATCTTCTCGGTGCACCCGGGCCTTCGTGCCGTTGGTTACGCCTTGCGCAGGCGGAATGTCAGGGACAGGCCCTCGTCCGTGAACGGGGAGCCGTAGGTGTCGTCCGCCTCGCCCTGGACGCTGTGCTCATTCAAGAAGGCGGTCGCCAGGACCTCCTCGGCGATCAGACCACTGTGCTCCGACAAGGCCGCGACCACCGCCGGGTCCGTCGCCGTCCAGCGCAGCGCGATGCGGTCGGCCACGTCCAGGCCGCTGTTCTTGCGGGCCTCCTGGATCAGACGGATGGCGTCACGGGCCAGGCCCGCCTGACGCAGCTTCTCGGTGATCTCCAGGTCGAGCGCGACCGTGGCGCCCGAGTCGGAGGCCACCGACCAGCCCTCGCGCGGGGTCTCCGTGATGATGACCTCGTCCGGGGCGAGCGTGATCGTCTCGCCGTCGACCTCCACCGACGCCGTGCCCTCGCGCAGTGCCAGGGACAGGGCGGCGGCGTCCGCGTTCGCGACGGCCTTCGCCACGTCCTGGACCCGCTTGCCGAACCGCTTGCCGAGGGCACGGAAGTTGGCCTTCGCCGTCGTGTCGACCAGCGAGCCGCCCACCTCGGACAGCGACGCCAGCGACTCGACGTTCAGCTCCTCCGTGATCTGCGCGTGCAACTCGGGGTCGAGCGAGGCGAAGCCCGTCGCCGCGACCAGTGCGCGCCGCAGCGGCTGACGCGTCTTCACGCCCGACTCCGCGCGCGTGGCACGGCCCAGCTCCACCAGCCGTCGTACCAGAACCATCTGCTTCGACAGCTCCGGGTCGATGGCGGACAGGTCTGCCTCGGGCCAGGACGTCAGGTGCACCGACTCGGGGGCGCCCGGCGTGACGGGCACCACCAGGTCCTGCCAGACCCGCTCGGTGATGAACGGGGTCAGCGGGGCCAGCAGCTTGGTGACCGTCTCGACGACCTCGTGCAGGGTGCGCAGCGCTGCCTTGTCGCCCTGCCAGAAGCGGCGACGGGAGCGGCGTACGTACCAGTTGGACAGGTCGTCGACGAACGCCGAGAGGAGCTTTCCGGCGCGCTGGGTGTCGTACGCCTCCATGGCCTGCGTCACCTGGTCGGTGAGCGCGTGGAGTTCGGACAGGAGCCAGCGGTCGAGGGCGGGCCGGTCCGCGGGGGCCGGGTCGGCCTCGCTGGGGGCCCAGTCGGACGTACGGGCGTACAGGGCCTGGAAGGCGACCGTGTTCCAGTACGTGAGAAGCGTCTTGCGGACGACCTCCTGGATGGTGCCGTGGCCGACGCGGCGGGCCGCCCACGGCGAGCCGCCGGCCGCCATGAACCAGCGGACCGCGTCCGCGCCGTGCTGGTCCATCAGCGGGATCGGCTCCAGGGTGTTGCCCAGGTGCTTGGACATCTTGCGGCCGTCCTCGGCGAGGATGTGGCCGAGGCACACCACGTTCTCGAACGACGACTTGTCGAAGACCAGGGTGCCGACCGCCATCAGCGTGTAGAACCAGCCGCGGGTCTGGTCGATGGCCTCGCTGATGAACTGCGCGGGGTACCGGGACTCGAAGAGTTCCTTGTTCTTGTGCGGGTAGCCCCACTGCGCGAACGGCATCGAACCCGAGTCGTACCAGGCGTCGATGACCTCCGGGACGCGCGTGGCCGTCTTCTGGCACTTCGGGCAGGCGAAGGTGACCTCGTCGATGTACGGGCGGTGCGGGTCGAGGCCGGACTGGTCGGTGCCGGTCAGCTCGGAGAGCTCCGCCAGGGAGCCGACGCAGGTGAGGTGGCCGTCCTCGCAGGTCCAGATCGGCAGCGGCGTGCCCCAGTAACGGCTGCGGGAGAGCGCCCAGTCGATGTTGTTGTTCAGCCAGTCGCCGAAGCGGCCGTGCTTGACGGTGTCCGGGAACCAGTTGGTCTTCTCGTTCTCCTGAAGGAGGCGGTCCTTGACGGCCGTGGTGCGGATGTACCAGGACGGCTGCGCGTAGTAGAGGAGCGCGGTGTGGCAGCGCCAGCAGTGCGGGTAGCTGTGCTCGTACGGGATGTGCTTGAAGAGGAGACCGCGGTCGTGGAGGTCCTCGGTGAGCTTTTCGTCCGCCTTCTTGAAGAAGACACCGCCCACGAGGGGGACGTCCGCCTCGAAGGTGCCGTCCCGGCGGACGGGGTTCACGACGGGCAGGCCGTACGCGCGGCAGACCTTGAGGTCGTCCTCACCGAAAGCGGGGGACTGGTGGACCAGACCCGTACCGTCCTCGGTCGTCACGTACTCGGCGTTGACCACGTAATGGGCCGGTGCCGGGAACTCGACGAGCTCGAACGGACGTTGATAGGTCCAGCGCTCCATCTCGGCGCCGGTGAAGGTCTCGCCCGTGACCTCCCAGCCCTCGCCGAGGGCCTTCTCGACGAGCGGCGCGGCGACGACGAGCTTCTCTGCGCCGTCTGTGCCCTTCGTCGCGACGACGTAGGTGACGTCGGGGTGCGCGGCGACGGCGGTGTTGGAGACCAGCGTCCAAGGGGTCGTCGTCCACACCAGGAGGGCTGCCTGGCCGGCGAGCGGACCGGAGGTGAGAGGGAAACGGACGTACACGGACGGGTCGACGATCGTCTCGTAGCCCTGCGCCAGCTCGTGGTCCGACAGACCCGTCTCGTCGCGCGGGCACCAGGGGGCGACGCGGTAGTCCTGGACCAGCAGGCCCTTGTCGAAGATCTCCTTCAGGGACCACCAGACGGACTCCACGTACTCGGGGTCCATCGTGCGGTACGCGTCGTCCAGGTCGACCCAGTAGCCCATGCGGTTCGTGAGCTCGGTGAAGGCGTCGGTGTGGCGGGTCACGGACTCGCGGCACTTGGCGTTGAACTCCGCGATGCCGTACGTCTCGATGTCCTTCTTGCCGTTGAAGCCGAGTTCCTTCTCCACGGCGATCTCCACCGGCAGGCCGTGGCAGTCCCAGCCGGCCTTGCGGGCCACGTGGTAGCCGCGCATGGTGCGGAAGCGGGGGAAGACGTCCTTGAAGACGCGTGCCTCGATGTGGTGGGCGCCCGGCATGCCGTTGGCGGTGGGCGGGCCCTCGTAGAACACCCACTCGGGGCGGCCCTCGGACTGCTCCAGGGTCTTGGCGAAGATCTTCTGCTCGCGCCAGAAGTCGAGCACGGCGTGCTCGAGCGCGGGCAGGTCGACCTGGGCGGGCACCTGGCGGTACGTCGGCGTTGTCATCAGCGAGCTTCCTCCGGCGGACTTGCTGCCTTCCGTCCGGAGGGACGAGAGCTGTGTCATTCCCTGCGCCGCCTTCGGCGCGCTCCCGCGGTACCACCCTCCTTGGCTCCCGGGTGCGCCGTACGCACCAGTGAGCCCCCTCATTGGGGTCGCGATGCCGGGTCTACCGGCCGCTTCCTTTCGGCTGCGGCTTTCTTCCGGCGGCTCCGGGGTGATCTTCACGTCGCGCTCGCCCCCGGGCTTCCACCGTCCCCGGGTCGCTCTGGGCTGCGTACGTCGCTACTCGTCCCCATCCACGCTTTTCGCTCCGCCCAGTGTACGGCGCCGCGGGGACAGCGGCCGACCGCTTTTAGGGCGGCCGGGGCCGGGGCTCGGCCGGGGGCCGGGCGTGACCCGAATGGCGAAGTGCGCGTGTTCGATTCTCGGGACGCCCGGCTCGGCGGATTACCCGGCGGGGAGTTGGGCACAACGCATGCAGGTTTGCCGCGCGGCATGCGCGAGGCGGGCGAATCGGGCGGTGCGCCCCGTTGCCGCGGGACTCAAGTCGATTTATCGTCCCAGCACGATTCGCGTGCAAGATCACAATATGTGAAGGGGCCGCGGCCATGGTGGCGAAGAAGACCGCCGTACAGCAGTCGGCGTCCGGGTCCACGGGTGCCTCCGGCGGTGCGGCCAAGAACGTCGGCGGGAAGAAGAGCACGCAGGGGGGCGCGGCCGAGCGGGAGGCCAAGGCCGTGAAGACGGTCGGTACGGAGGCGAGGAAGACCGCCGGGAAGAGCACGGGGGCGGGGGCGCGGGCGCGGGCAGGTGCGGGCACGGGTGAGCGTGTGGCGACCAAGAAGGCCGTTTCGCAGAAGGCTGCGGCGAAGGACACGGGGCCGGTGAGGAAAACGGCGCCGGTGAAGAAGGTCGCCGCTTCCAAGGCTGCTCTTGCCAAGGCCGCGGTCGCGGAGGGGGCGGAGAGACCGGCGGGTAAGAAGGCGACGGGCAAGGAGGTGGCGGGAGGCAAGAAGGCGGCGGGCAAGAAAACGGCGGCGAAGCAGGCCGTAGCGAAGAAGCCCGCAGCGAAGAGCGCCGTGGCGAAGAAGGCGGCGGCCATGAAGGAGACATATACGAAGGCGGCGGCGAGGAAAAGCGCTGCCCAGAAGAGCAGCTCTACGAAGAGCACCTCCGAGAAGGACGCGGACGACAGGACTGCGGCCAAGAAAGGCGCGGCCAAGAAGAGCGCGGTGGGGAAGGGTGCGGTAGGGAAGGGCGCGGCCGAAAGGACTGCGGCCGAGAGGAGCACGGCTAAGAAGAGCGCGGCTGAGAAGGGTTCAGCCGAGACGACTGCGGCCCAGAGGAGCACAGCTAAGAAGAGCGTGGCCGAGACGACCGCGGGCGAGAAGAGCACGGCCAAGACGACCGCGGGCGAGACGACCGCGGGCGAGAAGAGCACGGCTAAGAAGAGCGTGGCCGAGAAGGGTTCAGCCGAG
>NZ_JBWLKM010000044.1:64015-76742 GCF_059026085.1 Streptomyces sp. a15
GGTCAAGAAGACCGCGGTCAAGAAGACCGCGGTCAAGAAGACCGCGGTCAAGAAGACCGCGGTCAAGAAGACCGCGGCCAAGAAGACCGTGGCCAAGACGGCCGCGGGCGAGAAGAGCACGGTCGGAAGCATGGCCAAGAAGGCGGGCGCGGCGCAGGCCGCGGAGCAGACGGGAGCCACGACAGTGGTTGCGAAGAAGACTCCTGGCACGGCCACGGCGGCGAAGACCGCCGTTCCCAAGGCACGGGTCGCCGCGGCGAAGCCCGGCGAGCTCGCGGTGCGCCCTGGTGAGGACCCCTGGACGCCGGAAGAGGTCGGGGAGGCGCGGGCCGAGCTGTCGTCCGAGGCGACGCGGCTGCGCGACGAGATCGCCTCGTCCGAGGCGTCCCTCGTGGGTCTGATGCGGGACTCCGGGGACGGCGCCGGCGACGACCAGGCGGACACCGGCACCAAGAACATCACGCGGGAGCACGAGATGGCCCTCGCGGCCAACGCGCGCGAGATGCTCATCCAGTTCGAGCGCGCCCTGGAGCGGCTCGACGCGGGCACCTACGGCCTGTGCGAGAACTGCGGCAACCCCATCGGCAAGGCCCGTATGCAGGCCTTCCCGCGGGCCACCCTGTGCGTGGAGTGCAAGCAGAAGCAGGAACGACGGTACTGATCACGTGACTGATCACATGGGCGCCGGGGGGTGTGACGTACCCTCGTCCTCAGTCAGGTATCTAGGTTGAGGGACTCACGTGGCAGAGGCGGAGCGCATCATCGGTACGCCGGATACTCCAGCGGACGCGTCGGAGGACGCCGCCGAGGCGGAGCGGCCCCGGGGCAAGCGGCGGATCGCCGTGCTGTTCGCCGTCGCGGCCGTCGCGTACGCCCTCGACCTGATCAGCAAGATGATCGTGGTCGCCAAGCTGGAGCACCACGCGCCGATCGAGATCATCGGGGACTGGCTGAGGTTCGAGGCCATCCGCAACGCGGGCGCGGCCTTCGGCTTCGGCGAGGCGTTCACCGTGATCTTCACGGTGATCGCGGCGGCCGTGATCGTGGTCATCGCCCGCCTCGCCCGCAAGCTCTACAGCCTGCCCTGGGCGATCGCGCTCGGCCTGCTGCTCGGCGGTGCGCTCGGCAACCTCACCGACCGGATCTTCCGGTCGCCGGGGGTGTTCGAGGGCGCGGTCGTCGACTTCATCGCGCCCAAGCACTTCGCGGTCTTCAACCTCGCGGACTCGGCGATCGTCTGCGGCGGCATCCTGATCGTGCTGCTGTCGTTCAAGGGGCTCGACCCGGACGGCACCGTCCACAAGGACTGAGGAGCCCGGACTCTCGTACGAGAGTGTCGGACCTGTCCGGCATACTCGACGGGTGAGCACCATTCCCGAGATCCGAACCCTGCCCGTGCCCGACGGCCTGGAGGGCGAGCGTGTCGACGCCGCCATCTCCCGCATGTTCGGCTTCTCCCGTACCAAGGCCGCGGAGCTCGCCGCCGCGGGGAAGGTCATGGTCGACGGATCGGTGGTCGGGAAGTCCGAGCGGGTGCACGGCGGCGCCTGGCTGGAGGTCGAGATGCCGCAGGCGCCCGCGCCCGTGCAGATCGTCGCCGAACCGGTCGAGGGCATGGAGATCGTCCACGACGACGACGACGTGGTCGTGATCGTCAAGCCGGTCGGCGTGGCCGCACACCCCAGCCCCGGCTGGTCCGGACCGACCGTGATCGGCGGGCTCGCCGCCGCCGGGTACCGCATCTCGACCTCGGGCGCCGCCGAGCGCCAGGGCATCGTGCACCGCCTCGACGTGGGCACCTCCGGCCTGATGGTGGTCGCCAAGTCCGAGTACGCGTACACCTCGCTCAAGCGCCAGTTCAAGGAGCGCACGGTCGACAAGCGGTACCACGCGCTCGTCCAGGGCCACCCGGACCCGACCAGCGGCACGATCGACGCGCCGATCGGCCGCCACCCGACCCATGACTACAAGTGGGCGGTCACAGCCGAGGGCAAGCCCTCGGTGACCCACTACGACCTCATCGAGGCGTTCCGTGCGGCCTCCCTGCTCGACGTGAAGCTGGAGACCGGCCGCACCCACCAGATCCGCGTCCACATGGCCGCCCACCGCCACCCGTGCGTCGGCGACCTGACCTACGGCGCCGATCCCACGCTCGCCAAGCGGCTCGGCCTGACCCGCCAGTGGCTGCACGCCGTACGGCTGGGCTTCGAGCACCCCGGCGACGGGCAGTGGGCGGAGTTCTCCTGCGACTACCCGGACGACCTGCAGGAGGCGCTCGACCAGGTTCGCGAGGAGACCTACGCATGAGCTCGGCGTCGTACGTCGTGCGGGTCGCCGAGGACCTCGCCGACCGTGAGGCGTGCTTCGCGGTGCGCAAGGAGGTCTTCGTCGGCGAGCAGGGCGTGCCCGCGGACCTGGAGTACGACGCGTACGACGCCGGTGCCGTGCATGTGCTGGCGGTCCGTGAGGACGGGACACCGCTCGGGACCGGGCGGCTGCTGTACGGCGAGGCAGCCGCGGACAGGACCGACGGCGACCCGGCGGTGGGATCGCTGGGGCGGCTCGCCGTGACGAAGGACGCGCGGGGGCTCGGCGTCGGGGCCGCCCTCGTCCGGGCGGTCGAGGACGCGGCACGCGCGCGTGGGCTCGCGGCGGTGGACCTGCACGCGCAGACGCACGCGCTGGGGTTCTACGAGCGGCTGGGGTACGTGGCGTACGGCCCGGAGTTCCCGGACGCCGGGATGCCGCACCGGGCGATGCGGCGCGTGCTGTAGCCGGCCGTTCCTGCTGTGGCGGGGGCTGCGACGGGGGGCGTCGACGGCCGGTGAACACGGAGGCGTGGCAGGCTTGAGGTCTGCTGTGTGAACGCCGAGACGACCGCCGAGCCGACCACCGAGACGACCCCGGAGCGCTGACCGTGGATCAGTTGGCCCTGCTGTTCGTGCTGTTGCTCGGGGCCGTGGTGAGTGTCCCGGTCGGGGACCGGCTGGGGCTGCCGGCGCCGGTGCTGATGACGCTCCTCGGGATCGTCCTCGCGCTGCTCGACTTCGTGCCGAACGTCAACATCCCGCCGGATCTCATCCTGCCCCTGCTGTTGCCGCCGCTGCTGTACGCGGCCGTACGGCGCACGTCCTGGCGGCAGTTCGCCGCCAATGTGCGGCCGATCTTCCTGCTGGCCGTGGCGCTGGTGTTCGTCACCACGGTGTGTGTGGCCGTCGTCGCGAACGCGATCGTGCCGGGGCTGCCGGTCGCGGCCGCAGTGGCGCTCGGCGCGCTGGTCGCCCCGCCCGACCCGGTCGCGGCGACCGCCGTCGCCGGTCAACTCGGACTGCCGCGGCGGCTGGTGTCCATCCTGGAGGGCGAGGGGCTCTTCAACGACGTGACGGCCATCGTGCTGTACCACGTGGCGATCGCCGCGGCCGTGAGCGGGACCTTCTCGCCGTGGCGGGCGGGGCTGGACCTGGTGCTGTCCGCCGTGGTGGCGTTGGCCGTCGGGATCGTGCTGGGGTGGGGCGCCAACAAGCTGATGGACCTGCTCGGGGACCCGACCCTGCAGATCGGGATGACGCTGCTGGTGCCGTTCGCCTCGTACGTGCTGGCCGAGGAGTTCCACGGGTCCGGGGTGCTCGCCGTGCTCACCACCGCGCTGTTCCTCGCCGAGTACGCCACCGATCCCGACGACGTGATGACACGGCTCGCCGGGCACACCTTCTGGGACATCGTCGACACGCTGGTCACCGGGGTCGCGTTCGGGCTGATCGGCCTGGAGCTGCACAACGCGATCCGGACGGCGTCCGGGCGGTGGGGCGAGATGCTCGGGTGGGCGGCGGCGATCGTGGGTGTGGTCGTCTTCGTACGGCTGGTGTGGCTGTTGCCGGCCACCTGGCTCACCAAGCGGCTGCACGCGAGGCGGGACCACGACGAGGACATCCCGATGAGCGTGCGGGAGACCGTCGTCATGTGGTGGTCGGGGATGCGGGGAGTGGCGTCCGTCGCGCTGGCGTTGGCGATTCCCCTGGAAACCGATGACGGGTCGGCCTTTCCCGACCGGGACGAGATCGTGTTCATCGCGTTCGGGGTGATCATGGCCACGTTGGTGCTTCAGGGGCTGACCCTCCCGTGGCTGGTGAAACGGCTGGGCGTGCAGGCGGACACGGACCGGGAGAAGGAGTTCGAGAAGGCGCTGGCCGTGCGGGCGGCGAAGGCGGCGAAGCGGAGGCTCAGGGAGATCGAGGCCGTGGAGGACTTGCCGGAGGAGTTGTCCGAGCAGATGCTGCGGCGGGCGTACGACATCGGGGTGCGGATCAGTCCGGAGGTGGGGGAGGACGAGCGGCGGGAGGCGCATGAGCAGCGGGTGCGGAGGCTGGCGCGGGTGAGACGGATCCAGGGGGAGATGTTGAGCGCGGCTCGGCATGAGGTGTTGGCGGCGCGGAGTGAGCCGGGGGCCGATCCTGAGGTGGTGGATCGGGTGCTGCGGCATCTGGATGTGCGTAGTTTGCGGTGATGTGTCGGGTGCGGCGGAGTGGGGGTTGCTGTGTTGGTTTCCCACCCGCGCACCACCCGTTTCCAGTTGGTCGAGGGTCGGGCTCTCCTGTGGGGTGCTCGCCGTCGGCGGCTGCCGGTTCGTTCTGCGCTGTGTCAGGCGCCCCCGCGCGGTGACTCGTGGCCGCGGCTCGCGGCCACGCCGTCGCGTGAGATGTCGTCCCGGAGGCGGCCGTTCGTGCGGTTCGGGGGCAGGGCCGCGTCCGCCGTGTTGACGCGGGGGAGGGCGTACGCGTGTTCCGCGGCCAGCCAGCGGATCATGCCCTCGCGGACCGTGACGCGTACCGTCCAGATGTCGTCGGCGTCCTTGGCGGTCATCAGGGCCCGTACTTCCATGGTGTTCGGGGTGGTGTCGGTGACGTCCAGGCCGTAGGCGCGGCCGTCCCAGGCCGGGCACTCGCGCAGGATGTCGCGGAGCTTCTCGCGCATCGCGTCCACCGGCGCGGCGTGGTCCACGTGCCAGAAGACGATGCCGGTCATCTGCGGAGTGCCGCGCGACCAGTTCTCGAAGGGCTTGGACGTGAAGTACGAGACGGGCATGGTGATCCGGCGCTCGTCCCAGGTCCGTACGGTCAGGAACGTCAGCGTGATCTCCTCGACGGTGCCCCACTCGCCGTCCACCACGACGGTGTCGCCGATGCGCACCATGTCGCCGAAGGCGATCTGCAGTCCCGCGAACATGTTGCTGAGCGTCGACTGGGCGGCGACACCGGCGACGATGCCGAGGATTCCGGCCGAGGCCAGCAGTGAGGCGCCGGCCGCGCGGAACGCCGGGAACGTCAGCAGCATCGTGGCCGCCGCCACCACACCGACGACCGCGGCGACCACCCGCATGATCAGCGTCACCTGGGTCCGCACGCGCCGCACCCGGGCCGGATCGCGATGGGCGCGCGCGTAGCGGCTGTACGACGTCTCCACTATCGCGGCGGCGATCCGGATCACCAGCCACGCCGCGGCCCCGATGAGCACCAGTGTGAGGGTCCGGCCGATGCCGACGCGGTGCTGCTCGAGCAGCTGCGCCTCGTCGAACGACCCTCTCAGCATGGCCGCGCAGAGCACGAGCTGGTAGGGGATGCGGCCGCGGCGCAGCAGACCCCACAGGGGGGTCTCGTGATGCCGTGCGTCGGCCTTGCGCAGCAGCAGGTCGGTGGCCCAGCCGATGAGCAGCGTGAGCGCGACCGACCCGCCGACCACGATGAGTGGGCGGAGCAGATTCTCCATGCCCACGAACGTAACCGGCCCCGGGCGCACATGAACATGTGACTTCGCGCTCAAGGTGGGTACGGCCGTGGCCGCACGCGGGGAGCGCCGCCGTGACCTGCGTTGTCGTACCCGGCTGGCACCATGTCCTCATGAACATCGTGCTCTTTCACTCGACCTTCGGCCTCAGGCCCGCGGTGCGCGCGGCGGCGGACCGGCTGCGCGCGGCCGGACACGAGGTGTGGACGCCGGACCTCTTCGAGGGGCGTACGTTCGAGACGGTCGAGGAGGGCATGGCCTTCAACGACGGGATCGGCAAGGACGAGCTGCTCAAGCGGGCCGTCCTGGCCGCCGCGCCCTACTCGGAACGCGGGCTGGTCTACGCCGGGTTCTCGCTCGGCGCCTCCATCGCGCAGACCCTCGCGCTCGGCGACGACAAGGCCCGCGGGCTGCTGCTCCTGCACGGCACGTCGGACATCGCGCCGAACGCGACCGTGGACGAACTGCCCGTCCAGCTGCACGTCGCCGAGCCGGACCCCTTCGAGACCGACGACTGGCTGAGCGCCTGGTATCTCCAGATGGGCAGAGCGGGTGCGGATGTGGAGGTGTACCGGTACGCCGGGGCCGGCCATCTGTACACCGACCCCGACCTGCCCGACTACGACGAGGAGGCCGCCGAGGCCACCTGGCGGGTGGCGCTCGGCTTCCTCGACAGCCTGTAGGGCTTGTAACCCCGTGGCTACACGGGGTCGTACGTCCGCTCGACCTTCTGGGTGCCGCTGCGGGTGCGGTACGAGCGGGCCCAGGACGAGGTCGCGTCCGGCTTGGTGCGGTCGGACAGGACGTAGTAGTCCATCTGCGCGCGGGCGGCGGTGATGTCCAGGACGCCGTAGCCGTGGCGGTCGGTGTCGACCCAGTGGACGTGCCGGTTGGCGGCCTTGATGATCGGCGCGGCGACCGCGGAGATCGTGCCCTCGGGGGCCTTCACGATGTCGTCGAGGTTGTCGGAGGTGACCGAGGTGACCACGAACTCCGTGGCGGCCGAGGCGGACAGCGGGTACGTACCGGCGTCCACCGGCACGTCGTTGGCCCACGCCATGTGGATGTCGCCGGTCAGGAAGACCGTGTTGCGGATGGCGTTCGCGCGCAGGTGGGCCAGCAGCTCGCGGCGGTCGTCCGTGTAGCCGTCCCACTGGTCGGTGTTGAGGGCGAGGCCCTCCTTCGGCAGCCCGAGCAGTTCGGCGAGCGGCCGCAGCAGGTCGGCGGTGAGGGAGCCGATCGCGAACGGCGAGATCATCACGGAGTTGCCGATCAGCCGCCAGGTGGTGTCGGACGTCTTCAGTCCGGCCTTCAGCCAGTCGAGTTGGGCGCGGCCGGTGAGCGTGCGGTCCGGGTCGTCGACCGAGCCGTTGCCGACGGCGACCTGCTGCGAGCGGAAGGAGCGCAGGTCCAGGAGGGAGAGGTCGACGAGCTTGCCGAAGCGCAGCCGCCGGTAGGTGGTGCCCGCGACCGCGGTGCGCACCGGCATCCACTCGAAGTAGGCCTGCTTGGCGGCGGCCTGACGCGCGCTCCAGGCGCCCTCCGCGCCCTCGGTGTGGTTCTCGGCCCCGCCCGACCAGGCGTCGTTGGCGAACTCGTGGTCGTCCCAGATGGCGATGACGGGCGCGGCCGCGTGCAGGGCCCGGAGGTCGGCGTCGGTCTTGTAACGGCCGTGCCGGGTGCGGTAGTCGGCCAGGGTGCGGATCTCGTGGGTGGGCGCGTGCGGCCGTACGACGGTGTCGCGCGTGCCGTACTCGCCGGTGCCGTACTCGTAGATGTAGTCGCCCAGGTGCAGCCAGGCGTCCAGGTCGCCGCGGGCCGCGAGATGGCGGTACGAGGAGAAGTAGCCGGCCTCCCAGTTGGCGCAGGAGACCACGCCGAAGCGGAGGTTCGGGACGGCCGCGTCGGCGGCGGGGGCGGTGCGGGTGCGGGCCACGGGGGAGTCGGTGCCCCCGGCGGAGAAGCGGAACCAGTAGTCGGTGGCGGGTTCCAGGCCGCGTATGTCCGCCTTGACGGTGTGGTCGGAGGCGGCGGTCGCGGTGACGGAGCCCTTGGCGACGATGTTCGTCAGCGCTTTGTCCCTGGCGATGACCCAGTCGACCGGGGTGTCCGGGCCGAGCCCGGAGCCGGGTTCCGCCTCGGCGGTGGGCGTCACCCGCGTCCACAGCAGGATGCCGTCGGGGAGCGGGTCGCCGGAGGCGATGCCGTGCAGGAAGGCGGGGGCGTCCGTGGCGGCCCGGGCGGGCAGCGCGGCGGCCAGTGGGCCGGCCAGGACAGCGGTCGCCGCCGCGGCCTTGACGACCGTACGGCGGCGCGGGGACAGGGAGTTGAGTTGCTCGGATGTTCTGTATCGACTGGTCACGGCCGATCAGGTTACTGATCGGTATGAACGAGAGCGGGCGAACTCGCAAAAGTTCGCCCGCTCTTTGGCCGACGGTCGCTCTTCGAGCGGCGATCGGGGTCAGGCCTTGAGGGCCGCCTCGATCGCCGTGTTGAAGTCGGCGACCGTCATCGGCGCGTTCTTGCCGTCCGAGCCGGTCAGCGTCTTGCCGTCCATCTTCAGGGTCGGGGTGCCCGACACGCCGCTGTCGTCGAACTTCGCCGACATCTCCAGCGCCCACTTGTCGAAGGTGCCGTTCTTCACGGCGTTCTGGAACTTCGTGTTGCCCTTGAGGGCGGGGACCGTGTCGGCCACCTCGATCAGGTAGGAGTCGTCCTTGAACTTGTCGTCGGACTCCTCCGGGTGCCACTTCGCCGAGTACATCGCGGTCTTGTACTCGAGGAAGGCCTCGGGGCTGACGTTCAGCGCGGCGCCCAGGGCGCTGAGCGCGTTCTTGGAGCCCTCGCCGCCCAGGCCGTTGTCGAGGAAGGTGGCACCGACGTACTCGATCTTGTACTTGCCGTCCTCGACGCCCTTGTCCACCGTCGCGCCGACGGTCTGCTCGAACTGGGCGCAGACCGGGCAGCGCGGGTCCTCGTACATGACCAGGGTCTTCTTGGCGCTGCTCTCGCCGATGACCACGGTCGTGCCGTTCGTGCCCGTGGTGTTGGCCGGCTTGACGAGCTTGTCGTCCTTCGCGGCGTCCCAGTAACCGGGCTTGTTGCCCTGGACGACCGCGTAGCTGATGCCGCCGGCTATCGCCAGGACGCCGACTATGGAGCCGGCCACGATGACCTGCCGCTTGATCTTGGCGCGCTTGGCCTGGCGCTCGCGCTCCTGGCGCAGGCGCTCGCGGGCGGCGGTCTTCGCGGCCTGGCTGTTCCGCTTTGCCATGGGTGATCTCCGTAAGGGGGGGCGCGCACGTCGTGCGCGGGATGCGTAAGGGGGACTGGTGGTGCTCAGACAGAAGCGACCGAGCACGGCGGTCCACGCCGTCCCAGGGAGTGCACGAGGATCCGCTCGCGCGCGGTGGTCGTACGGCGGCCGGGGCGCTGCGGGCGGCGCACGGAGGGCGACGGCACCACCGTCACCGCGGCGACCGCCAGCAGCAGCGGCCGGAAGGTGGTCGCGGTCACCGCGCGCAGCAGCTGGGCCAGCGCGTGCTCGCCGCGGCGCAGCCAGGCGGCCGCGAGGAGGCCCACGCCGATGTGCGCGCCGAGCAGCAGCCAGGCGGTCGCCGGGTCGGCGTGGGCGAGCAGACCGCCGAGCCGCTCGGGGCCGGAGCCGGTCACCCGGGCCAGCGGGGCGCCGACACTGGTGCCGTCGCCGCACAGCACGTCGAAGCCGACGGAGCGCAGCGGACCGGTGACCGGGCCGCCCGCGGCGCCGTAACAGACGTGCTGGCCGGTGGTGAACACGGTGTCGGCGGCCAGCTCCAGCGGGATCAGCAGGGCGGCGATCCGGCCGAAGCCGCGCTCGCGGCCGGCCAGGGCGTAGGCGATCACGAACACGGCGGCGGCGACCACCACGACCGTGTTCAGCGGCAGCGGGGCCCGGGACAGCAGGACGTGCGACGCGGTGCTGAGGGTCACGACGAGTGCCGTGAACAGCGCCGCGCGTACGGCTCTGAGCTGGGTCCCGGATATGTCCATAGCGGAGGAGAGTCTGTCACGCGGGCCTGTAAGGGACCCCTAAAGGATCCCTGTGCGCGGCCGTTCCGTCACAGACCCGGAATCCGGCCGTTGCGGAACAGGTCCACGAAGATCTGGTGGTCGGCACGCGCGCGTGCGCCGTAGTCGTGCGCGAAGTCGACCAGGAGGCCCTCGAAGCCGGCGCCGTCGTCGGAGTCCGCCGCGAGCGCCGCGTCGATGGCCCGCTCGGTGGAGAAGGGCACCAGGGACTCGCCGGACTGGTCGTCCGCCGCCCCGTGCATGGTGGCGGTGGCCCGGCCCAGGTCGGCGACGACCGCGGCGATCTCCTCCGGGTCGTCGATGTCGCCCCAGTCCAGGTCCACCGCGTACGGCGACACCTCGGCGACCAGCTGGCCGATGCCGCCGAGCTCGGTCCAGCCGAGCCACGGGTCGGCGTGCGCCTGGAGGGCGCGCTGCGAGATCACCGTGCGGTGGCCCTCGTGCTGGAAGTAGTCCCGGATCGCCGAGTCCGTGATGTGCCGGGAGACGGCCGGGGTCTGGGCCTGCTTGATGTAGATCACGACGTCGTTCTCCAGGGCGTCGCTGTGGCCCTCCAGGAGGATGTTGTACGAGGGCAGACCGGCCGAGCCGATTCCGATGCCGCGGCGGCCGACGACGTCCTTCACGCGGTACGAGTCCGGGCGGGCCAGGGACGAGTCCGGCAGCGTCTCCAGGTAGCCGTCGAAGGCGGCGAGGACCTTGTAGCGGGTGGCCGCGTCCAGCTCGATGGAGCCGCCGCCCGGGGCGAAGCGGCGCTCGAAGTCACGGATCTCCGTCATCGAGTCGAGCAGGCCGAAGCGGGTCAGCGAGCGGGCGTCCCGCAGCGCGTCCAGAAGCGGGCCCTGGGCGGTGTCCAGGGTGAAGGGCGGCACCTCGTCCCTCTTGGCGCCGGTGGCCAGGGCGTGGATCCGCTCGCGGTAGGCGCCCGCGTACACCTGCACCAGATCGGTGATCTGCTCGTCGCCGAGCGCCTTCGCGTACCCGACCAGGGCGATGGAGGCGGCGAAGCGCTTGAGGTCCCAGGTGAAGGGGCCGACGTACGCCTCGTCGAAGTCGTTGACGTTGAAGATCAGCCGACCGGTGGAGTCCATGTACGTGCCGAAGTTCTCCGCGTGCAGGTCGCCGTGGATCCACACGCGCGAGGTGCGCTCGTCCAGATACGGGCCACTGAGTACCCTCCCACCACCCCGCCCGGCGTTCTCGGCCTCGAGGTCGTGGTAGAAGAGGCACGCCGTGCCGCGGTAGAACGCGAAGGCCGAGGCCGCCATCTTCCGGAACTTGACGCGGAACGCGGCCGGGTCGGCGGCCAGGAGCTGGCCGAATGCGGTGTCGAAGACGGCGAGGATCTCCTCGCCGCGGTGCTCGTCGTTGAGCTGCGGGACCGACATCGCTGGGTGCCTCCTGGTGCAGGTGGTGCGTGACATGGGGGACGGATCGCCCGTCCTCTTGCAACGTGCGACGGTACGCGGGAGTGCCCGCGACTCCTCCATGAAGGTACGGGGGAGACGCCTCCCGGTGTCAGTGCCGAGGCATAGACTTCGACGCTGTCCCCCCAGACTGTCCGCAGCCTGTCGCCGAGCGTTTTCCATGGAGGCCACGCCGTGTCAAAGCCGCCGTTCACGCACCTGCACGTCCACACCCAGTACTCGCTGCTGGACGGTGCCGCGCGGCTCAAGGACATGTTCGACGCGTGCAACGAGATGGGCATGACCCACATCGCCATGTCCGACCACGGCAACCTCCACGGGGCCTACGACTTCTTCCACTCGGCGAAGAAGGCCGGGGTCACCCCGATCATCGGCATCGAGGCCTATGTCGCGCCCGAGTCCCGGCGCAACAAGCGCAAGATCCAGTGGGGCCAGCCGCACCAGAAGCGGGACGACGTCTCCGGTTCGGGTGGTTACACCCACAAGACGATCTGGGCGGCCAACGCGACGGGCCTGCACAACCTCTTCAAGCTCTCCTCGGACGCGTACGCGGAGGGCTGGCTGCAGAAGTGGCCCCGGATGGACAAGGAGACCATCTCCCAGTGGTCCGAGGGCCTGATCGCGTCCACCGGCTGCCCCTCGGGCGAGCTCCAGACCCGGCTGCGCCTCGGCCAGTTCGACGAGGCCCTGAAGTCGGCCGCCGAGTACCAGGACATCTTCGGCAAGGACCGCTACTTCCTGGAACTGATGGACCACGGCATCGACATCGAGCACCGGGTCCGCGACGGCCTCCTGGAGATCGGCAAGAAGCTCGGCATCCCGCCGCTGGTCACCAACGACTCGCACTACACGTACGCGCACGAGGCGACCGCCCATGACGCGCTGCTGTGCATCCAGACCGGCAAGAACCTCTCCGACCCGGACCGCTTCCGCTTCGACGGCACCGGCTACTACCTGAAGTCCACCGACGAGATGTACGCCATCGACTCCTCGGACGCCTGGCAGGAGGGCTGCGCCAACACCCTCCTGGTGGCCGAGCAGATCGACACGGCCGGCATGTTCGAGGCGAAGAACCTCATGCCGAAGTTCGACATCCCCGAGGGCTTCACCGAGGTCAGCTGGTTCAAGGAGGAGGTCCGCCGCGGCATGGAGCGCCGCTTCCCGGGCGGCATCCCCGAGGACCGCCAGAAGCAGGTCGAGTACGAGATGGACGTCATCATCCAGATGGGGTTCCCGGGCTACTTCCTCGTCGTCGCCGACTTCATCATGTGGGCCAAGAACCAGGGCATCGCGGTCGGCCCCGGCCGAGGGTCCGCGGCCGGCTCGATCGTCGCGTACGCCATGGGCATCACCGACCTCGACCCGATCCCGCACGGCCTGATCTTCGAGCGGTTCCTCAACCCCGAGCGCGTCTCCATGCCCGACGTCGACATCGACTTCGACGAGCG
>NZ_JBWLKM010000045.1:0-76296 GCF_059026085.1 Streptomyces sp. a15
CTCCCCCGCCGACATCACCACCCCACCCCTCCTCGGCCAGCACACCGAAGAAATCCTCGTCGGCGAACTCGGCCTCGCCTACGAAGAGTTGCACCTGCTCAAGTCGAGCGGGGTGATCTGACGTGGTGATCCGGACCCACGCGGCAGGACTCCGGGGCGGTGGTCCATGAGGTGAATGAGCGCGGGGTCGTCCGACGGTGCGCGTCGGCCGGCCCCAGGGACTCGCGCGCGCACGAAAGGCATTGGGCAGGGGGCGCTGGCCAGATCTTTCGACGCAAGGAGTGCTTGATCAGATGACAACCATCGACTACTCGCAGTCCGTCCCATACCGGGAGGTGACGGATCAGAACGGCCGCATGTACCGCGTCGGTGAGAGCGACATCGACATCATGGGCCGTAAACGCAAGTGGATGGTCATCCTGCCGTGGGTCGGCATGATGGGCATCAGCTCGGCGGAGTACGCGTTCGCGTCCGCCGAGGACACCCTGCACATCGCACACAGCTGGAACGACGGGCACATCTTCTGGATGCTGGGTGTCTGGGTGTTCTTCCAGGCGGCTGTGGCCTTCCCCGCCGGAAAGCTCAGGGAAAGCGGAAAACTGCCCGCCCGTTGGGCGATGATGCTCGGCGCACTCGGCACACTGCTCGGATATCTGTCCCTCGCGTTCGCGCCGCATGTGATCGTCGCGTACGTCGGGTTCGGCATGTTCAGCGGTATGGGTGCCGGAATGGTCTACGCGACCTGCGTGAACATGGTCGGCAAGTGGTATCCGGAACGCAAGGGAGGCAAGACCGGCTTCGTCAACGGCGGTTTCGCCTATGGTTCCGTACCGTTCGTCTTCCTCTTCACCAACTACATGGACCTGACGAACTTCCGCTGGGTACTCGTCTCGGTCGGTGTCTTCCTGGCCGCGGTGGTGGCCGTCGCCGGCTACTTCTTCCGGGACCCGCCGAAGAACTGGTGGCCCGCCGAGGTGGACCCGCTGCGGCCGCCGGACGACCCACGTGCCCGGCGTGCGATGGCGATGAACCCGCCCGCCGTGAAGCAGTACACCCCGAGGGAGGCCTGGCAGACCGGGCGGGTCGCACTGATGTGGTTCTGCCTGCTGTGCACCTCGGGTGTGAACATCTTCGGCATCGCCTTCCAGGTCGACATCGGCAAGGAGGCCGGGTTCGCGGGCGGCATCGTGGCGGCGGCCATGTCGATGAAGGCCATCGTCAACGGCACCGGGCGCGGTGTGATCGGCTGGCTTTCGGACCGTTACGGGCGCAAGCGGTGCCTGATCTTCGTCTGTATCGTCCTCGGCCTGTCGCAGTACGGCATTCTGTGGGCCGCGAACATGGAGAGCCTGCCGTTGTTCCTGCTCTTCTCCAGCATCTCCGGGTTCGGCGGCGGCGCCATCTTCCCGATGTTCGCGGCGATGACGGCGGACTACTTCGGCGAGAACAACAACGCGTCCAACTACGGTCTGGTCTACAGCTCCAAGTTGGTGTCCGGCCTGCTCGGAGCCGGCATGGGAAAGGTCGTGGTGGACAACTGGGGCCACGGTGGGGCGTTCACTCTGGCCGGCTCGATCTCGCTGTTCGCCGCATGCATCGCACTCTTCCTGACCCCACCAGGTCGGCCCAAGTCCAAGCACATCACCCCCAACCAGCGACCGCTCGGCGAAGAAACGGCCTGACATGACGGCAGATCCGTACGCAGCAGAAGATTCCTCCGCACACACCGGCGCCGCACACCGTCCCTACCGAGAAGTGACCGACCCCCGCGGCCGCGTCTACCGCGTGGGCGAGAGTGACCGGGACATCCTCGGTCACTCCCGCAAGCTCATGGTGTATCTGCCGTGGATCGCCATGATGGCCATCAGCGTCTTCGAATACGCGTACGGATCGGCCGAGGACACCCTGTCCCACGCCCACGGCTGGACGCAGAGCAACACCTTCTGGATCCTCAGCGTCTGGGTCTTCTTCCAGGCCGGCATCGCCTTCCCCGCGGGCTGGCTGCGGGAGAAGGGCCTGCTGACAGCCCGTACCGCCATGTACGTCGGCTCGGGCCTGTGTCTGGTGGGATTCCTCGCCCTGTCGCACCTGAGCAACGTCCTGCTGGCGATCCTCGGTTTCGGCGTCGTCGGCGGCATCGGGGCCGGCCTGGTCTACGCGACCTGCATCAACATGGTCGGCAAGTGGTTCCCCGAACGCCGCGGCGCACGTACCGGGTTCGTCAACGGAGGATTCGCGTACGGATCACTGCCGTTCATCTTCATCTTCAACTACGGCTTCGACACGGCGAACTACCATCGGGTCCTGGACCTGATCGGCTGCTACATCATGATCGTGGTCCTCGCGTCCGCCTCGTTCTTCAAGGATCCGCCGAAGAACTGGTGGCCCGCGGACATCGATCCGCTGACGTACTCCGGCGACGAGAAGAACGCGACGAGCCTCGCCAAGAACCCTCCCGCGGTGAAGCAGTACACGCCCAAGGAGGCCATCAGGACCGGCATGCTCCCCCTGATGTGGCTCTCCATCGTGCTGACCGCGGGCGTGTCGATCTTCGGCATCTCCTTCCAGGTCGACTTCGCCAAGGAGGTGGGCTTCGGCCCGCTGGTGGCCGCCTCGTCGATGGGTGTCATGGCGGTCGTCAACGGCATCGGCCGCGGTGTCGTGGGCTGGCTGTCCGACAAGTGGGGCCGCAAGCCCACCCTGGTGTTCGTCATCGTCGTCCTGGGCCTGGCCCAGTTCGGGGTGATCTGGGCGGGCGACGTCAGGAGCGAGGCACTGTTCCTGTTCTTCGCGTTCCTCTCCGGCTTCGGCGGCGGCGCGTTCTATCCGCTGTTCGCAGCACTCACCCCGGACTACTTCGGGGAGAACTACAACGCCTCCAACTACGGGCTGGTGTACAGCGGCAAGCTGATCAGCGGCCTGTTCGGCGGCGGCCTCGGCTCCCTGGTCGTCGCGGCCTGGGGTTACGACGGGGCGTACGCGCTGGCCGGCGTCACCTCGATGATCGCGGCGGCGATCGCCCTGCTGCTGCGGCAGCCGGGACGGACGCGCGGCGGCGCGTCAACGCCGCAGCCGGTGGCCTGAGCAGCTCGGTTCGGCGCACAGGCGGCCTTCCCCACGGCACTCGCCGTGGGGAAGGCCGCCTGAGCCGTTGCCTGGTGGCTGGGAGTCGTTCGGCCGGGTGACGGCGTACCGGTTGCTCTCGCCGCGCGGCTACTTCTCGCGCTCGTGGTACATCTTTCGCGTGTGTTCCGTGTGGGCACGCATGACCGCCGTGGCGCGCTCCTCATCCCGGTCCGCGATCGCCGCGATCAGCTCGCGATGCTCGATCCAGGACCGGTGGCCGCGCTGCCGGGCCACCGGTGTGTAGTACCAGCGCACTCTGCGGTCAACCTGCGCGGCCAGCCCGGCGAGGACCGTGTTGCCCGCGAGTTCCATCACCTTCGCGTGGAGCCGGGCGTTCACCGCGACCGCGCCGTCCACGTCGTCGGCGTCGACGGCCTTCTCGCCCTCGTCGCACAGCTTCTCGAGCGCGGCGACGGCGTCGGCACTCGCGTTGGCGGCGGCGAGGCGGGCGGCCTCGGCCTCCAACAGCGTCCGTACGGTGAGGAGTTGGTCCGCCTCCTCGTCCGTCGGCTCGTGCACGAAGGCACCCTGGGCGGGCCGTAGATCGACCCACCCTTCGGTGCTCAGGCGCTGCAAGGTCTCGCGCACAGGCTGCCGCGAGACACCGAGATGCCCGGCGAGCTCACTCTCGACGAGGTGCTGGCCGGGCTGGAGGGCGCGGGTGGTGATGAGTTCGAGCAGCGCCTCGTAGACACGGTCGCGCAAGGGGCCGGGCCGTTCTAGCTTGGGCACCGCGCCCTGCGGCAGTCCGGTCGTCGGCAACATCGCGCTCCCTCCTGGGCAGCGTCGTCGCTGCAGCTTGCAGGCCGATTATGGATTGGCTTTCGCCTACAGTCTACGGGACACAGGCGCCCCCGGACCCGGGCGCAGGCTCGCCTTACATGGGCATACCAGCAGCTCATGGCATGCGGACGACGACGAGTGCGGTCGCGACTCTTGCTGACCGTCGGTTCCATCCTGTAGACAATATCCAGTCGACAAAGTCGCAGTTCCTCGGTCACCCTCAGCCGAACGGAGCTCCCCATGAAAGTCGCAGTCCTCGGCGCCGGAGCCATCGGCGCCTACGTCGGCGCCGCGCTCCACCGCGCCGGCGCCGACGTCCACCTCATCGCCCGCGGACCCCACCTCACGGCCATGCGCCACCACGGCGTCCAGGTGCTCAGCCCGCGCGGCGACTTCACCGCCCACGCCCACGCCACCGACGACCCCACCGACATCGGCCCGGTCGACTACGTCTTCCTGGGCCTCAAAGCCAACTCGTACGCGGCGTGCGGGCCGCTCATCGAGCCCCTGCTGCACGACACCACCGCGGTCATCGCCGCCCAGAACGGCATCCCGTGGTGGTACTTCCACCAACACGGCGGCCCCCACGACGGCCACCCCATCGAAAGCGTGGACCCCGCAGGCGCGGTCAGCGCGGTACTCGCGCCCCACCGTGCCATCGGGTGTGTGGTCTATGCGGCGACGGAACTCGAAGGGCCGGGCGTGGTCCGGCACCTGGAAGGCACCCGGTTCTCCATCGGCGAGCCCGATCGAAGCATTTCGGCGCGCTGTCTCGCCTTCAGCGAGGCAATGCAGGCGGGCGGCCTCAAATGCCCGGTCGAACCCGACCTGCGCAACGACATCTGGCTCAAGCTCCTGGGCAACATCTCCTTCAATCCGATCAGCGCCCTCTCCCGCGCCACCATGCGCCAAATGTGCCTGCACGGCGGCACCCGCAAGGTCATCGAAACCATGATGACCGAAACCCTCGCGGTCGCCGAGGCCCTGGGCTGTCAGGTCGGCGTCTCCATCGAACGCCGCCTCGCCGGCGCCGAACGCGTCGGCGACCACCGCACCTCCACCCTCCAGGACCTGGAACGCGGCAAGCCGCTGGAACTCGACGTCCTCCTCGCCGCCGTCATCGAACTCGCCGAGATCACCGGCGTACAGGTGCCCACCCTGCGCACCGTCCACGCCCTCTCCGACCTCCTCGCCCACCAGGCCGCCGCATGAGCGTACGAGGACCCGACAGTGTCGGATCCGGCGACCGCCGGATCCGGCCGAAGGCCGGTACCGACGTTCCGCTGGCCCATGCGATCGGCCGGGAGATCATCCGGGCGGGCCTCGCCGACCACGCCTTCATCGAGCGCGCGACGACCGGTTTCCAGGGGTACCAACGGCTCGTCGAGCCCTGGACCTTGTCTCTCGCCGAGAAGGTGACGGGCGTATCGGCCGTTGTCATCAGGGAGTTGGCGCACGGCTACGCACTCGGCGATCAGGGCCGGCCGCGGACACCGTTCGTCGTGGAGCACCATCACGGCACCGACAGCGGACGCGCCCAGTCCAACCTGGCCATGCTCACCGGAACGACGACCGAGCGCGATCTGCGGGCGGCTTTCCGACTCGTCTCGTACGACCCACCCGTGGACCTGACGGACGAGCGGTACCCGATCCGCCTCACCACGGGGCGTCGGCTCAACTCGTACAACACCGTTGTACAGAAGAGTGGTTCCGCGTCACCGCTGCGGCGCGGCACGTGCGTCGAGCTGAGCCCGGAGGACGCCGAGCGCTACGGCGTGGTGGTCGGTGAGGATGTGCGGGTCTCCACTCGGCGCGGTTCGGTGACGGCCCCGGTGTGGGTGGACCCGACGCTACGAGCCGGTCTGGCGTTCATGACCATGCGCCTCCCCGATGCGGCGGACATCAACCCGCCGCCGGTCAAGGCGAGTTGTCCGATCCCGGGGACAACGGAGTTCGAGGCCGCCGCGGTCCGCATCGAGAAGCTGCCGGTTGCAGCGGTACGGAGCTGAGGCCGGTCATGGGACGAGTCACGGAACGACGCAAGGTGATCCGGATCCGGGACGGGGTGGTCTCCAGCCGCCCGGACACGCTCGTCGCCGAGGAACCGCTGGAGATCAAGCTCAACGGCAAGCCGCTCGCGATCACCATGCGCACTCCGGGCGACGACTTCGCACTCGCCGCCGGGTTTCCGGTCAGCGAGGGCGTCCTGGCCCACGCGTCCGACCTGCAGAACATCGTCTACTCGCGGGGGCGACGGCCGACGGGGCGAACACGTACAACGTGGTGGACGTGCGCACGACACCCGGCGTGGTCATCCCCGACATCACCCTCGAACGCAACGTCTACACCACCTCATCGTGCGGCCTGTGCGGCAAGGCGAGCCTCGACGCCGTCCGCACCACCACCCGCCGGCCCATCTCCGACACACCCCCGGTCCGGGTCGAACCCGACCTCCTCGCGCGCCTCCCCGACCGGCTGCGCGCGGCTCAACGGGTCTTCGACCGGACCGGGGGCCTGCACGCCGCCGCCCTGTTCACCGAGCAGGGCGACCTGCTCGACATACGAGAGGACGTCGGCCGCCACAACGCAGTCGACAAACTGGTCGGCCGCGCCCTGCAGAACGGCGACCTGCCACTGTCCCGCACGCTCCTCCTCGTGTCCGGCCGAGCCTCCTTCGAGCTGGCGCAGAAGGCCGTGATGGCCGGCATCCCCATCCTGGCGGCAGTCTCGGCACTCTCCTCCCTGGCCGTCGACCTGGCCACGGAAACCGGCCTGACACTGGTCGGCTTCCTGCGCGGCACCTCCATGAACGTGTACGCGGGCGAGCACCGTGTCACCCTGCGGGCCGCGGCCACCCAGGGCTGACCGGCTCCCCGCGACACGACGGCGGGGCCCCGACGGCGGGGAGCGCCCCCTGCGCCGTCGGGGTCCTGCCTCAGCCGTGTCCGTGCCCTGTCAGCACTTCTCGCGCAACGAGTGCAGGTGGGCACTCGAACGCCGTGCGAAGGTGAAGGACTCGGTCGGGTTGTCGTGCTCGGCCTGCCAGTGGTGGGCGAGTCGTTCGCCGCGCAGCCGGGTCACGGCGGAGATGAACCGCTGGTAGTCGATGTCGCCGTCACCGACGTCGGTCATGCGGTAGCCGTACTGGTTCGCCGGGTCGCTCTCCCCGTCCTTGACGTGGAAGAGCGGGTAGCGGTGGGGCTGCTTGAGGACGTAGTCGAGGGGTTCGAAGGGCGCGGGCGTGCCGTCGGGCCGCTTCGAGAAGCGGAACTGGCCCGAGTACGCCCAGAAGATGTCCATCTCCAGGAACACGAGGTCGGGGTCGGTCTCGGCGAGCAGCACGTCGTAGAGGCGGACCTTGGGGTTGTCGGTGGCGAAGGAGAACTCCTCGGAGTGGTTGTGCTGGTAGAACTTCATGCCGCGCGCCCTCGCGGCCGCACCGTAGGTGTTGAAGTCCTCGGCCGCGCGCTTCCACGCGTCGACGGTCGAGCCGTAGCGGAACGGTCCTGCGGCGGTGCCGATGTGCTTGAGGCCGAGGGCCTGGGCGTCGTCGAGGACCTTGGTGAGGTTCTGGGCGAAGGTGTAGCCGTTCGGGTCGCTGGAGTAGTAGCCGACGTGGCTGCCGATCGGGTTCAGGCCGTGGTTCCGGGCCAGCCGCTTGAGCTGCGCAAGCGTGATCGGACCGGCCGAGCCCTGGGTGTATCCGGCGAACTCGACCTCGTCGTAGCCGTACTTCTCCAGCTCGGCGAAGACGGGGGCGAAGCCCAGCGTGGAGACCTTGTCCCGCAGGCTGTACAGCTGGATGCCGAGCCGGCCGGGCGGCAGAACGGGACGGCCCCGGCCGCCGGCGGCGGTCGCGGTCCCGCTGGCGGCGGTCGCGGTCTCGGTGGCGGCGGTGGCGGGGGTCGCGGCGGCGCCGAGCAGCGCGGCGACGGTGCTTCCGGCGGCGACGCCGAGCATGCCTCGTCTGGTGAGGCGGTGGGTGAGTTCGGGGTCGGTCTGGGACATGCGGCTCATGCCTGGAACTCCTCAAGATCGCAGGGCGTTGTCAGTGGTGAGTGCTTCACTTGTGACCAGTCGCAAGAGACGGGTCGGACGGGGCCGGTCAGCCAAGACCGGCCAGTTGGATCAGCAGTGCTTTCACATCGGTGGCCGCTACGCGGTCGCCGACAGCGCGGGGGGTGGAGCAGATGAGGAGCGGACCGTCGTCGTCGCTCTCGGGGAGGCGGCCGTGGCTGCCGCGAATAGGTGAGGGGTCCAGGGGCACGACCGCCATGCGGTAGCGCATGCCGAGCTTCTTGCGGGCCAGTGCCGTGGCCGCCTTCACCTTCACATAGGGGTCGAGCGGGTCCATGAAGAGTTCGACCGGGTCGTAGCCGGGTTTGCGGTGGATCTCGACCAGTCGCGCGAAGTCGGGCGCGCGGGCGTCGTCGAGCCAGTAGTAGTACGTGAACCAGGCGTCCGGCTCCGCCACGGCGACGAGTTCGCCGGAGCGCGGATGGTCGAGGTGATGGGCCTTCTTGCCTTCGTCGTCCAGGAGTTGCTCGATGCCGGGCAGGCCGTCGAGGGCGGCCCGGGTCGCGTCGAGGTCTTCCGGCCGGCGGACGTAGATGTGCGCGATCTGGTGGTCGGCGACCGCGAAGGCGCGGGAGGCCATCGGGTCGAGGTACTCCATGCCGTCCTGCGTGTGCACCTCCAGCAGACCGGCGCGGCGCAGGGCGCGGTTGATGTCGACGGGCCGGTCCACGCGGGTGATGCCGTACTCGGACAGGGCGACGACGGTCCGGCCCTCGGCGTGGGCGTCGCCCAGGAGCGGAGCCAGCGCCGCGTCGAGGTCGGCGGCCGCCTTGAGGGAGCGCGGGTCGTCGGGACCGTACCGCTGCAGGTCGTAGTCGAGATGGGGGAGGTAGCAGAGCGTCAGGTCGGGTCGGCGGGTGCTGATGACATGCCGGGTCGCGTCGATGATCCAGCGGCTGGAGACCAGGTCCGCGCCGGGTCCCCAGAAGTGGAAGAGGGGGAAGGTGCCGAGTTTCTCGGTGAGTTCGTCGTGGAGGTCGGCGGGCCGTGTGTAGCAGTCGGGTTCCTTGCGGCCGTCGGCGTAGTAGATGGGACGGGGGGTGAGGGTGATGTCGGTGTCGGCGCCCATGGCGTACCACCAGCAGATGTTGGCGACGGTGTAGCCGGGGTGTGCGCGGCGGGCGGCGTCCCAGAGTTTGTCTCCGGCGACCAGACCGTTGTGCTGACGCCACAGGAGTACGTCGCCGAGTTCGCGGAAGTACCAGCCGTTGCCGACGATGCCGTGCTCGCAGGGGTGGGTGCCGGTCAGGAAGGTGGACTGGGCGGCACAGGTGACGGCGGGCAGGACGGTGCCGAGCGGCGCGCGGGAGCCGGACCGGGCGAGCGCCTTGAGGTGGGGCATGTGGTCGAGGAGGCGGGGGGTGAGACCGACGACGTCGAGGACGAGGAGGGGGGTTGGGCCCGGAGTGGTCCGGTGGGTGCTCATGGGAGCTCCTTCAGGCCGAGGTCCGTCAACAGGTCGCGGGCGAGGGTGAGTTCGGCGGCGATGCCGTCGGCGAGCTGGGCGCGGGCGCGGGGCCGCAGCTCGGGCGGGAGCGCCTGCCAGGTGTAGGTCTCGACCTCGAGGTGGTGGGTGAGCGGGCGCGGGCCGCCGACGAGCCGGGTCAGGGCGGCCTTCAGGACGGGGAGCGTGGAGGTGAGGGGCGCGGTGGGTGCCGCGTGCAGCGGGACGTGGAAGTGGGCGCGCCAGGGGGCCCCGTCGGGAAGCGTGTCGCCCTTGAGGGCTTCGCCGAGGTCGTCGGTGCCGCGGAGGCCGGCGGCGGTGGCGGTGCGGGTCTGGTGCAGGAAGCGGGGTTCGTCGAAGGCTGCCAGGGCCTCGCGGACCTCGGGGAGATGGGGGTGTTCGGCGTGCAGGGCGGCCGAGAGCTGGGATTTGACGACGGGGATGCCGGCGTGGGTGAGCGCGTCCAGGGCGGTGTGCGGGTCTTCGAAGGAGGTGGCGAGGTGGCAGGTGTCGACGCAGATGCCGATGCGGTCGTGGCCGATCGCGGTGAGCGGGGCGATGGCGTCGGCGGTGGTCTCGACGACGCAGCCCGGTTCGGGTTCGAGACCGACGCGGATGGAGCGTCCGGTCAACTCCGCGAGGGCGTCCAGTCGTTGGGCGAGGGCGATCAGGGCGGTGCGGCCCGTCTCGGCGCGGGCTGCCGTGGCCGTACCGTCCGCTCTCGCGGTGCCGGAGGTGCGCGGCAGAGCGGTGCGCCAGGCCAGGGGCAGGGTGGAGATGCTGCCCTCGGTGACGTCGTCGGGGAGGAGGCCGGCCAGGACTCGGGCCAGGGCGGTGGTGTGGTCGAGACGTTCGGGGTCGGCCCAGTCCGGCCGGTACACGCGGTACTTGACCTCCTCGGCGCCGAAACCCTCGTAGGGGAAGCCGTTGAGGGTGACGACCTCGAGGCCGCGCCGGTCGAGTTCGGTGCGCAGCGCGCGGAGGGCGGACGGGTCGGTGACGAGGGCGTGGGCGGCGTCCCGGGCGAGCCACAGGCCGATGCCGAGGCGGTCGCGGCCGAGGCGCCGGCGGACGGGCTCGCAGTGGTCGCGGAGCTGGGCCAGGACGCCGTCGAGGGTTTCGGCGGGATGCACATTGGTGCAGTAGGCGAGGTGGACGGTGGAGCCGTCGGGATGGCGGAAGCGCATCGCTCACTCCCCGCCGCGCAGCACGGAGTTGCCCTCGTGGGTGCCGTCGGGCGGGGCGACGTCCAGGTTCAGCCGGCCGCTGAGGCCGTAGAACGCGACGGGGTTGCGCCACAGCACCCGGTCGACGTCGTCCTCGGTGAAGCCCTCGGCCAGCATCAGGTCGCCGACCCTGCGTGTCTTGAGGGGGTCGCTGCGGCCCCAGTCGGCGGCAGAGTTCACCAGCACCCGGTCGGGACCGTACGCGCGAAGGATCGCGACCATCCGCTCCTCGTCCATCTTGGTGTCCGGATAGACGGAGAAGCCCAGCCAACAGCCGCTGTCCTTGGCCTCTTTGACGGTGGTCTCGTTGAGGTGGTCGACCAGGACCCGCTCCGGGGACAGCGCGGACTCCCCGACGACGTCGAGGGTGCGGCGCAGGCCGGCGAGTTTGTCGCGGTGCGGGGTGTGGACGAGCGCGGGCAGCTCGTGGTCGGCGGCGAGCTGGAGCTGGGCGGCGAGAGCGGTGTCCTCGGCGGGGGTCATCGAGTCGTAGCCGATCTCGCCGACGGCCACCACCTGGTCCTTGACGAGATACCGGGGCAGTTCGTCGAGGACGGGGACGCAGCGCGGGTCGTTCGCCTCCTTGGGATTGAGGGCGAGGGTGCAGTGGTGAGCGATGCCGTACTGGGCGGCGCGGAAGGGCTCCCAGCCCAGCAGCGAGTCGAAGTAGTCGAGGAAGGAGGCGGGAGAGGTGCGGGGCTGCCCGAGCCAGAAGGACGGCTCGACGACGGCCCGGACGCCGGCGGCGCGCATGGCCTCGTAGTCGTCGGTGGTGCGGGAGGTCATGTGGATGTGGGGGTCGAAGATGCGCATCAGAGTTCCTCGCCGTCGTGGTTGCCCTGCGTGGCCGGCGGGGCGGCCGTGGGGTCGGTCAGGGTCAGGACGCGGTACAGGTCTTCGGGAACCGGGCGGCCCGCTGCGGTGCGTTCGGCGGCGTAGTCGCCGAGCATGCGGGCGAGTTCCGCGTCGCCGTGGGCACGACGGGCCAGGTCGGCCACTACGTCGACGGGCACACCGGTGAAGAGGCACTTCAGGACGGCATGACGCCACTGGTGGACAGACAGGTGCCGGGCGGCATACGGGCCGACCGCGGCGGCGAGAAGGCTGGTGTCGCTGGTGCGCAGGGCGTCCTCGACGAGCGGCAGGGCGTCCGGGCCGGGTACCAGGTGGGGCAGGGCGTGCAGGACGGCCCGGCGTTCGGCGGCGGTGCCCTGGAGGTAGACCCGGGTGAGGGCGTCGGTGTCGGCGTGGGCCGCGTGCAGGATGAGGACGCGTACGGCGTCGGCGTGCGCGGAGCCGCAGCGGCGTCCGGCCTCGGCGAGCCGCAGCTCCCACACAGAGATGGGGCCGTGCGTGCCGGGATGTGCGGCGGCCTCGTCGAGGGCCTGGTCGAGCCAGGCGCGGGCGGCTCCGCCGAGGTGGGTGGCGATACGGCTGTGCAGATCGGCCGGCGGGGTGTGGGCGAGGGTGGTGCCCTGGATGCCTGCTGCCGGGTCGGCGTGGATGTGGGTCATGAGGTGCTCCCTTGTGAGGGCGCCGCCGCGTGACGGAGGAACGGAAGGGACAGTTCGGCGAAGTGGGGGCCGGCGTGGGAGTGGCGGGGCAGTTCGACGACGGTCAGGCCCTGGTAGCCGACGGCCGACAGAGCGGCGAGCACCGGCGGGAAGTCGATCTCCCCGGCGCCGAGAGGGAGGTGTTCATGGACGCCGCGGCGCATGTCCTCGATCTGGACGTGGCGCAGCCAGGGGCCGGCGGCGCGTACGCACTCGACGGGCGACAGGGGCTCCAGGCACTGGCAGTGGCCGATGTCCAGGGTCAGGCCCAGGTTCTCCGGGTCCCCGAGGGTGCGGCGGAGTCGGTGGAAGTCCGCGAGGGTGGCGAGGAGGTGGCCGGGCTCGGGTTCGACGGCCAGGGGAATGCCGGCACGGGTGGCGGCGTCCAGGACGGGGGCGAGCGTCTCGGCCAGACGCTTCCATGCCGTGTCCGGGTCCGTCCCCGTCGGCGTGATCCCGCTGAAGCAGTGGACGGCGTGCGCACCGAGGTCGGCGGCCACCCGGACCGCGCGGATCAGCAGGTCGACGCGTCGGGCACGGTCGTCCGGGTCGGGGTCCAGCAAGGAGGGACCGTGTTTGCGCCGGGGGTCGAGCACATAGCGGGCGCCCGTCTCCACGGTGACCGACAGCCCGAGCTCGTCCAGCCGGTGCGCGAGGCGGCGGGTGCGGGTGGTCAGGTCCGGCGCGAGCGGGTCCAGGTGCATGTGGTCGAGGGTCAGCCCGACGCCGTCGTAGCCGAGGTCGGCGAGGAGGCCGAGGGCGTCGCCGAGGCGGAGGTCGGCGAGGCCGTTGGTGCCGTAGCCGAAGCGGAGGGGGTGGGCTTCGGAGAAGCGCGGGGTCGTCGCGGGACCGGGCGACGGGAGGTCCGCCGCGGCGTGCGGTCCGGCCTCGCGGTGGAGGGCCTCAGGGTTCATGTGACGCTCACCTTCCTCGCGAACCTCCCGGCGAGCGGGGCCAGGGCCGCCGTGAGCAGCGCGGTGACCGGGGCGCCGGAGCGGGCGGAGAGGGCGGCCTGAAGGGGGATGGTGGCGCGGATGCCACCACCCACGGCTCGTTGGGTGAGCGGGGGTGACGGGTTGAGGGCGGCGTGGAAGTAGGGGCGGGCCGCGGTCGTGGCATAGGCAGCGGCGAGTGCGGTGCACAGGGCGAGGTCGGACGGGGACGCGGAAACGCCTGGCCCCGGCCTCATGGAGGGACGTGTCAGAAACCGGGCCAGTGCGGTGGTCGTGGCCAGGGCCGTCAGGGGGACCAGGGATGCGCCGCCCTGGGTCTCCCGCCGCGAGACGGTCGTGACCGTGAGGGTGTGCGCGCCCAGGAGGGCGGCGGACGGAAGGGCTCGGCGGAGGCCGCTCGCGGTGCGGGTGGCCGGGATCGTCCCCGCATTCCTGAACGCGTGTGAGCTCGTCGAGGCCGTGGCACCGAGCAGCAGGTCCAGGCCGCGGGCCGCCGCCATGGCGACGGGCCCTGCCGGGGTGCGCTTGAGGCCGAGGTCGTACGCCCAGACGGTGGCCGCCAAAGTCGTCGCGACGGCGAGGGTGGGGCAGCCGGCGGAGGCGGCCAGGGAGAGGCCGGCTCCGGTGAAGGCGCAGGCCGCCGTGAGGGCCGCGGCGGGGCGGATCCGGCCGGAGGGAAGGGGACGGTGCGGGCGTTCCGCGGCGTCCTCGTGCCGATCGGCCCAGTCGTTGAGGGCCATGCCGGCCTCGTACAGACAGAGGGAGGAGCAGATGGCGAGCAAGGTGCGGGAGTTCGGGCGCGCGGCGGCCGCGGCCGCCCCGGCGAGGGCGTCGCCCGGGACGGTGAACAGGGCGGGCAGGCGCAGCAGTTCGGCCCAGGCCGCTCTTCCGGACTGGGCTCCGGCCGCGCTGCCGGCGGCACCGTTCGGGCCGCTCATCGCACTCCACCCCGCAACCGCTCCCCGAACCCCACCAGGGCCGCGTACTGCTCCCCCAGCGCCGACGGCCCCTCCCCCACCGGGTCCTTGAAGTAGAAGCCCAGCTCGGTCAGCGGGCCGGTCAGACCCCGCTCGTGGGCGCGGGCGACCAGGCGGGCCAGGTCGAGGACCAGAGGGGCGGCCAGGGCGGAGTCGCAGCCCTGCCAGGTGGTCTGGAGGATCATCCGGGCGCCGAGGAAGCCGTCGAAAGCGACGTGGTCCCAGGCGGTCTTCCAGTCGCCGAGGACGGGGACGTCGTCGATGTGGACCTCGCCCTCGGGGACCGAGCCGAGGGTGTCGGCGAGGACCCGTTCCTTGCCCGCGTTCTTCGCCGCCGCGGCCGCCGGGTCGGCGAGGGCGGCTCCGTCACCGCCGCCCAGCAGATTGGTGCCGGACCAGGCCCGCACGGCGAGCGCCCGCTGCCTGAACATCGGGCCCAGCACCGAGCGGAGCAAGGTCTGGCCGGTCTTGCCGTCCCGGCCTGCGTACGGCAGCCCCGAGGACGCGGCGAGCGGCGCGAGCGCCGGGTGGTGCAGGCCGGTCGACGGGGTGAAGTTCACGTACGGGCAGCCCGCGCGCAGGGCCGCCGCCGCGTAGAGGGAGCTGGCGGGCAGGTCGGTGCCGGTTGCCGCCGGCTCCGTGGAGGCGACGTTCACCACGACCGCCCGGTCCAGGTCCCGTCGTCGCACGAAATCCCGTATGTCCGCGGCGAAGGCGGCGATCAGCTCGTCCTCGCTCCGGGTGTCCCCCGGGGCCGGGCCGCCGGGTCGGATCTCGCGGTCGGCGGCGGTCAGTTCGGCGCCGATCGCCGCGGGGAGGCCGTACGGCAGGACTCCGCCGGCGGCCAGCGCTTCCGCGCGTTTGGGCAGCGGGCAGTCCAGGGTGTCGTGGCCGCCGAAGACGAGGTTCGCCAGGGCAGGCAGGCCGCTGTCGGCGAACTCGGGCGTCTCGGTGACCAAGCCGGTCGGTGGGTGCAGGCCGGCGCTCACGGCGGCGCAGCCCGCCACAACGGTGGTGGCGACGGAGCCACGCGCCCCGATCAGCCACACACCGACGCGCGATGCGGAAACGGACGCGGACATGGGCGGCCTCCTTGTCGAACACGTCGTAGGAACACCGGGTCGTAGGAACACCGGGGCATACGACCGCTGGGTCCGTGCGACCGCTGGGGCAGTCGCGGCCGCTGGGGCAGTCGCGGCCGCCTGAGCCGTACGAACACCTGGCGGTCGTACACACTCCGAGGTGGGAAAAGACGGCGGGCGGGAGTCCGGCGTCCCCCGCCCGCCGCCGCTCAGTCGCCCTGCGACGCCGTTCGCGCCGAGGACTTCGCGGGCAGTTCCTTGATCCGGATGTCACGGAAGGACACCCGGTCGTCGGCTCCGTGGTTCTGGATGCCGACATGGCCGTCCCTGAGACTCCGGGCCGGATCGGTGTTGGTGAAATCGTTGATCTTCACGCCGTTGAGCCAGAGGCGAAGGCGTTCGCCCTCCACGCGGATCTCGTACGTGTTCCACTCCCCGGGCGGGTTCAGCGCGCGGTCGCGCTTGGCCAGGTCGGCGGACCGGAAGCCGTAGACGGAACCGGTGGTCTTCTCCGGCACGTCGGTGGCGTCGATCTGGATCTCGTACCCGTTGTTCACCGCCGACCACGGGTCGGCCGAGGGCGGGAAGCCCACGAACACACCGGAGTTGTCGTCGCCGGACTCGCTCGCCATCTTCCAGTCGAGCTTCAGCGAGTACGACCCGAAGCCCCGGTCGGCGTACCAGAGCATGCCCATGCCGCCCGACGAGGTGATCGTGCCGTCGTCGTCCAGAGTGAAGGAGCCCGGCCCGGCCTGCTGCCAGCCATCCAGCGAGCTGCCGTCGAAGAGCGGACGATATCCGGTCTCCGGTCGACAGTCCGCCTGGACATCGCCTATTGCATACAAGATTCCGCCGGTCAGGTGTCTACGGAATGCAGGATCCGCGTACGACTCCTTCGTGTGACCGCCGCCCGTGTAGAAGGCGCGGCCGCCCTGGTAGGTCTGGCACCAGGCGATCGGGTGGTCGCCGTGCATGGTGCCGCCGGTGTACGACGACTCGTCGAGCGAGGCGAGGACATGGGCCCGTTCCCGGGGATTTGAGCGGTAGTTGTACCACTCGTCGGTGCGTTCCCAGGCCTTCGGCAGATCCGAGGTCGCCGGGTGGGCGCGGTCCTCCACGTTGACGGTCGCGGGCTGGATCGCCGGGTGCGACGCGAAGTAGGCGCCGGCGAGGCCGCCGTAGAACTCCCAGTCGTACTCGGTGTCGGCGGCCGCGTGGACGCCGACGTAGCCACCGCCGTGCCGGATGTAGCCCTCGAAGGCCGCCTGTTGGGTGGGTCCGAGGACGTCTCCGGTCGTCGACAGGAACACGACCGCGTCGTACCGCCGCAGGTTGCGTCCGGTGAACGCGCCCGCGTCCTCCGTGGCGTCGACCTTGAACCCGGCATTCTCGCCGAGTTGCTGGACGGCAGCGACACCGTCGGGGATCGAGTCGTGGCGGAAGCCGGCCGTCTTGGAGAAGACGAGGACCCGTTTGTCGTCGGCCGGCTGTGAGGCGGCCGGTTCCGAGACGCAGCCCAGGAGCAGCGCCGTGCCCACAACTGCCGTGGTCAGTCGTCCGGTTGAGTGCATCGTGGTCACCTCCTGTCAGCCGGTCGTGAAGGTGAAGTCGTCCACGTCGTACAGGGCTCCGGAGCCACTGCCCTTGAAGACCAGGTACAGCGTGGTCGTGCCGCGCGGGGCGCGGGACAGGTCGGCGGCGACGTCCTGGAAGGTGTCCCAGCCGCCGGTCACCGGCACGGTCGCCTTCCCGAGCAGCGTGCCCTTCGCGGACCCGGCGCGGATCTCGAGCGTGCCACCCGTGCCGGCTGACGAGACCCGCGCGGTGATCTTCTTGGCGTTGCCGAGGGCGTACGGCGTGAAGGCGATCCAGTTGCCGTTGTGCACGTCCCCGACCGTCTTCCCGCCGTGCGCGGTGTCTTTGTCGATGACCGAGACGCCGGAGGAGGTGCCGAAGTGCTCGGCCTGGCGGTGCTTGGGCTGGACGACGTTCTGGTCGTGGGTGGTGAGCGGGGTCTGGCCGCCGCCTCCGCCGTCGGTGTACTCGGCGTCGAACACGCCGAAGATGTTGGCGTCGTCGTCGTGGCCGCCGTCGGCGCTGGTCTGGATGGTGCCGGTGCAGCCGTTGGCGGAGGTCAGCGGGTGGCCGTGGGTGTCGTGGCCCAGGATGAAGGTGACCTTGACCTTCGAGCAGTCGATGTTCCTGCCGTCCTCGGGGTCGGTGACCCGGACCTTGAACGGGATCGCGTCGCCGAAGCTGAACAGCTGGCCGTCGCGCGGGAGTTCAAGCGTCACCTTGGGCGCGGTGTTGCCCACGACGATCTGCACGCTCGCGCTGCCGGTGCGTCCGCTCGGGTCCTTGGCGGTCAGGGTGGCGGTGTAGGTGCCGTTCTTCCGGTACGTGTGTGTCGGGTTGGCCGCGGTCGACGTGCCGCCGTCGCCGAAGTCCCAGCTGTAGGTGAGGGCGTCGCCGTCCTGGTCGGTGGTGCCCGCGGAGGAGAAGCCGACCCTCAGCGGGGCCTGCCCGGAGGTGCGGTTCGCCGCGGCCTGCGCGACCGGTGAGTGGCCGTCGGTGGCGTTCTCGATGCGGTACAGGGCCGAGTTCTCGTCGCCGCCGAACCAGGCCAGGCCGTAGTCGAGGACGTACAGCGCGCCGTCGGGGCCGAAGGCCATGTCCATGATCTGGGTGCCGGACCACGGCACGTCGTTGATGGACTGCACGGTGCCGCTGTCGTCGCTGACGATCCGCTTGATCCAGCGCCGGCCGAACTCCCCGGCGAAGAAGTCGCCGTCGTAGGCCTCGGGGAACTTCACCGGCGAGTCGAGGGAGGCGTCGTAGTGGTAGACCGGGCCGCCCATCGGGGACTCGGAGCCGGTGCCGAACTCGGGCACGGATCCGCCGTCATAGGGGATCCAGGCCGGCTGGGCGGGCGGCAGGTCGGTGAGGCCGGTGTTGTGCGGCGAGGTGTTCTTCGGGGCGCTGCAGTCGAACGGTGCACCGGATACACCGGTCGCGAAATCGTATGCGATATACGGGTCATTGTCGCCCGTACAGAACGGCCATCCGAAGTTCCCGGGACCAGTGACCCGCGCGAACTCCACCTGGCCGGCCGGACCGCGGGCCGGGTCGGCGGCACCGGCGTCGGGGCCGTAGTCGCCGACATAGAGGATGCCGGTCTCCTTGTCGACGCTGAAGCGGAACGGGTTGCGGAAGCCCATCGCGTAGATCTCGGGCCGGGTCTTGTCCGTGCCGGGTGCGAAGAGGTTGCCGTCGGGGACCGTGTACGAGCCGTCGGCGTTCACCTTGATGCGCAGGATCTTGCCGCGCAGGTCGTTGGTGTTGCCGGACGAGCGCCGGGCGTCGAAGGCGGGGTTGCGGCCGTCCCGGTCGTCGATGGGGGTGAAGCCGTCCGACTGGAACGGGTTGGTGTCGTCGCCCGTCGACAGGTACAGGTTGCCCGCCGCGTCGAAGTCGATGTCGCCGCCGACGTGGCAGCACAGACCGCGCGAGGCCGGGACGTCGAGGATCTTCTTCTCGCTGGCGGCGTCGAGGGTGCCGTCGGTGTTCAGGACGAACCGGGAGAGGCGGTTGACCCCGTCGAAGGGCGCGAAGTCGGCCGCGGTGCCGGTCTCGGGGGCGTCGCCCGCCGGGGTGTTCAACGGGGGTGCGTAGTAGAGGTAGATGAAGCGGTTCGTCGTGAAGTCCGGGTCCACGCCGATGCCTTGGAGGCCCTCTTCGTCGTGCGAGTAGACGTCGAGCTTGCCGGCGAGTTTGGTGTTGCCCGCCGCGTCGGTCAGGCGGAGTTCACCGTCGCGCGAGGTGTGCAGGACCGAACGGTCGGGGAGGACGGCGAGCGACATGGGCTCGCCGACCTCCGGCTCGCCCTTGGCGAGGGTGACCTGCTGGAAGTCCTCGGCGGCGGAGGCGGCCGGGGCGGCGGGTGCGGCTCCCGGGTCGGCGACGGCTGCGCCGGCCTGTGGTGTGGTGAGGGTGAGGGACGCGCCCGCGAGCAGTGCCCCGGTGAAGAGAGCGGCTGCCTTGCGGAAGGGCAGGCGTCGTCTGTGGGTCTCGTTTCTGTCGGTGCTGGTGGTGCGGTCGTTCCCGTGCACGGGTGCCTCCAGAATGGGGCCGGTTGTACATGCGGGTGCGGTTCGCCGGGATGCGCCGTCATCCCGGAACTCACTGGAGAGGCAACGAGGTTGCTCTACTCGTTGCCGCCGAACGCCGCGTCGAAGGAAGCCGACGGCGGCTCGAAGTCGTACGCCTTGAGGCGGGCCAGGGCCTCCGGGGCGCCCTGCAGCCGGTCCATGCCGGCGTCCTCCCACTCCACGGAGATGGGCCCCCGGTAGTCGATGGAACGCAGCATCCGGAAGACGTCCTCCCAGGGGACGTCGCCGTGGCCGGCGGAGACGAAGTCCCAGCCGCGGCGCGGGTCGCCCCAGGGCAGGTGGGAGCCGAGGCGGCCGTTGCGGCCGTCGAGGCGCTTGCGGGCCTCTTTGCAGTCGACGTGGTAGATGCGGTCACGGAAGTCCCACAGGAAGCCGACCGGGTCGAGGTCCTGCCACACGAAGTGGCTCGGGTCGAAGTTGAGGCCGAAAGCCGGTCGACGGTCGACTGCATCCAGCGCGCATACAGTCGTCCAGTAATCGTATGCAATCTCGCTGGGGTGGACCTCGTGCGCGAACCGCACGCCCTCCGCGTCGAAGACGTCGAGGATCGGATTCCACCGTTCGGCGAAGTCCTGGTAGCCACGCTTGATCATCGACTCCGGCGCGGGCGGGAACATGGCGACCAGATGCCAGATCGAGGAGCCGGTGAAGCCGATGACGGTGTCGACGCCGAAGGCGGCCGCGGCGCGGGCGGTGTCGGCGATCTCGGCCGCCGCCCGCTGCCGTACGCCCTCCGCGTCACCATCGCCCCAGATACGGGCCGGCAGGATCGCCTGGTGCCGTTCGTCGATGATGGCGTCGCAGACCGCCTGGCCCACCAGGTGGTTGGAGATGGCCCAGCACTTGAGGCCGTACTTGTCGAGGAGTTGGTGGCGCGAGTCGATGTACGACGGGTCGGCGAGTGCCTTGTCGACCTCGAAGTGGTCGCCCCAGCAGGCGAGTTCGAGGCCGTCGTAGCCGAAGTCGCGGGCGAGGCGGCAGACCTCTTCGAGCGGCAGGTCGGCCCACTGGCCGGTGAAGAGCGTGAAGGTGCGCGGCATGTCGCGGGGCCTCCTCAGGCCGCTATGGGCGTGTAGACGGAGTTCTTCTCGGCGCTCTCCTCCACCGCGGCCAGGACGCGCTGCACCTGGAGCCCGTCGGCGAAGGAGGGTTCGGGCCGGCGGCCCTCGGCGATCGCGTGGACCAGGTCACGGGCCTGGTGGACGAAGGTGTGCTCGTAGCCGAGGCCGTGGCCCGGCGGCCACCAGGCGTCCAGGTAGGGGTGGTCGGGTTCGGTGACGAGGATGCGGCGGAAGCCGGCGTGCGCTCCGGGCTCCGTACCGTCGTGGTACGCGAGTTCGTTGAGGCGCTCCAGGTCGAAGGCGAGCGAGCCGAGTTCGCCGTTGAGTTCGATGCGCAGGGCGTTCTTGCGGCCGGTGGCGTACCGGGTGGCCTCGAAGGAGGCGAGGGCGCCGGAGGTGAAGCGGCCGGTGAACAGGGCCGCGTCGTCCACGGTGACCTGACCGGTGCCGTTGGCGGAGACCGCGGTCAGGCCGCTGCTGGGGCCGCTGGGCAGCGGGCGCTCCCGTACGAACGTCTCGGTGAGCGCGGAGACTCCGGCCAGGGGTTCCCCCGCCAGGTACTGGGCGAGGTCGACGATGTGCGCCCCCAGGTCGCCGAGCGAGCCCGAGCCCGCCATCTCCCTGCGCAGCCGCCAGGTCAGCGGGAACTCCCGGTCCACCAGCCAGTCCTGAAGGTATGTCACCCGCACGTGGCGCAGGCTGCCGAGGCGGCCCTCGGCGACCATCGAACGGGCCAGGGCGGTGGCGGGCACCCGGCGGTAGTTGAAGCCGACCATCGCCACCCTGCCCTGCTCGTACGCCGTTTCGGCCGCCCGCGTCATCGCCTCGGCCTCCTCGACCGTGTTCGCGAGGGGCTTCTCGCACAGCACGTGCTTGCCCGCGGCCAGCGCGGCGAGGGCGATCTCGGCGTGGCTGTCGCCCGGGGTGCAGATGTCGACGAGGTCGATGTCGTCCCGCGCGATCAGGGCACGCCAGTCGGTCTCGGCGGACGCCCAGCCGTGCCGGTCGGCCGCCGCGCGGACGGCCACCGCGTCCCGCCCGCAGAGCGCGGCCAGGACCGGGGTGCGGGGCAGGTCGAAGACGCGGCCCGCGGTCCGCCAGCCCTGCGAGTGGGCGGCGCCCATGAAGGCGTAACCGATCATGCCGACGCGCAGCGGCGGTTTCTCGGCGGCGGCCGGCTGCGGGCTGCCCGCCTCGGCCCGCTCCGGACTGTCGGCCCCGGCCATGTCCGGCCCCTTCGCCTCCGCTCCTGCTGACTGCTGCGGCTGTGCCATGGGCGATGTCCTCCTCGTCGTGGTGGCGCGGTGGGGGGTGCAGCCCGGACCGTCGAGGAACCGGGCGCCTTCGGCGGAACGCCTCACTTGAAGCCGGTGGACATGTACTGGTCGACGTTGTCCTTGTCCACGACGGCGGAGTAGAGCGTGATCGACGCCGGGATCTCGTACTCGGCGAGGCCGCTCACGCCCTTGGCCTGGCCGAGGGCGCGGGCGAGGTCGATCGCGGACGCGGCCATGGTCGGCGGGTAGAGGACGGTCGCCTTCAGGACGCCGTTGTCCTGCTTGATGGCCTGGAAGGCGGACAGGGCGCCCGCGCCGCCGACCATCAGGAAGTCGTCGCGCCCGGCCTGTTCGATGGCGCGCAGCGCGCCCACGCCCTGGTCGTCGTCGTGGTTCCACAACGCGTCGAACTTCGACTGGGCCTGGAGGAGTTGGGCCATCTTGGCCTGCCCCGACTCGACCGTGAAGTCGGCCGCCTGGCGGGCCACCTTGCGGATGTTGGGGTAGTTCTTCAGCGCGTCGTCGAAGCCCTGGGTGCGCTGCTTGGTCAGCTCCAGGTTGTCGAGGCCGGCCAGTTCGATGACCCGCGCACCGGACTTCCCCTTGAGCTTCTCGCCGATGTAGTGACCGGCGCTGAGGCCCATGCCGTAGTTGTCGCCGCCGATCCAACAGCGGTATGCCTGCGGGGTGTTGAAGATCCGGTCGAGGTTGACGACCGGGATGCCCGCGCGCATCGCCTTGAGGCCGACCTGGGTCAGGGCCTTGCCGTCGGCGGGCAGGACGACCAGGACGTCGACCTTCTTGTTGATGAGGGTCTCGATCTGCCCGATCTGCTGGGCGGTGTCGTTCGAGCCCTCGGTGATCTCCAGGGTGACGTCGGAGTACTTCTCGGCTCGCTTCTCGGCGTTGTCGTTGATGGCGTTGAGCCAGCCGTGGTCGGCCTGCGGGCCGGCGAAGCCGATGGTGACCTCCTTGCCGGGCTTGTCCTCGGCGGCCGGCCGGTCGTTCGCGGCCGGTTCGTCGTCACTGGAGTCGTTGCTGGTGCAACCCGCGAGGAGGGCACCGGCCGAGACGGCGGCGGTCCCGAAGAGCAGTCCTCTGCGACTGGTGAAGCGGCTGGGGTAAGTCGGCTCTGGCATGGCGGTGAACCCTTTCCTCAGTTCGTGCTCGCGGTACGGCGCTGGACCAGCACGGCGGCGACGATGATCGCGCCCTTGGCGATCTGCTGGACGTCGCTCTGCAGGTTGTTCAGGGCGAAGATGTTGGTGATCGTGGTGAAGATCAGGACGCCGAGCACGGAGCCGGTGATGGTGCCGCGACCCCCGCTGAGCAGGGTGCCGCCGATGATGGCGGCCGCGATGGCGTCGAGTTCGTAGAGGTTGCCGTTGGTGTTCTGGCCGGAGCCGGACAGGATGATCAGCAGGAAGGCGGCGATGCCGCAGCACAGTCCGGACAGCAGGTAGAGGTACAGCCGCTGGCGGCGTACGTCGATGCCCGCGAGCCGGGCGGCCTCCGCGTTGCCGCCGACGGCGACCGTGCGGCGTCCGAAGGTGGTCCGGTTCAGCACCAGCCAGCCGATGATCGTCACGACCGCGAACACCATCACCAGGGGTGGGACGCCGAGCACGTAGGAGTCGCGTTCGCCGAGGTCGAGGATGCCGTCGACGGTGACGATCTGCGTACGGCCGTCGGTGATCTGCAGGGCCAGGCCGCGCGCGGAGGCCAGCATGGCGAGGGTGGCGATGAACGGGACCATCCCGCCGTACGCGATGAGCAGCCCGTTGACCAGGCCGCACCCGACGCCGACGATCACCGCGGTGAAGAGGATGCCCGCGAAGCCGTACTCCTGCGTGGCGACCGTGGTCGCCCACACCGAGGCGAGCGCGACGATGGCGCCGACGGACAGGTCGATGCCGCCCGAGGTGATGACGAAGGTCATCCCGACGGTGACGACACCGATCACCGAGGCCTGGGTGAGGACGAGTTGGAGGTTGCGGGTGTCGAGGAACTCGTCGGGCTTGGTGATGCCTCCGATGAGGATCAGCGCGGCGAGCACTCCGAGGAGGGAGAGGGTGCGCACGTCGGCGCGGAACACGAGGGACCGCCAGGCCGGTGCTTCGTTCGTCGACGGCACCTTGTCGGCGCTGTCCCGGGGCGGGGAGACGGGCTGCGTCATGACGCGGGGCTTCCTTCCATGACGAGGTCGAGTACGCGGTGTTCGTCGAGGTCGCGGGCGGGTGCCGTGTGGACGACGCGGCCCTCGCGCAGCACCAGGACACGATCGGCGAGGCCCAGCGCTTCGGGGACCTCGCTGGAGACCAGCAGTACGGCGAGGCCTTCGTCAGCCAGTCGACGGACGACTGCATACAGTTCGGCGCGGGCGCCGACGTCGACCCCGCGGGTCGGTTCGTCGAGCAGCAGCACCCGGCAGCCGCGCAGCAGCCAGCGGGCCAGGACGGCCTTTTGCTGGTTGCCGCCGGACAGGGTGCGGATCGGGACGTTCGGGTTGTCGGGACGCAGCGACAGCTCGCGCGTCGCGGCCCGCGCGGCCCCCAGTTCGGCGCCCCGGTCGATCCAACCGGCTCGCGAGAAGCGGGACATGGAGGAGACGGAGACATTGCGGGTGACCGACTCCAGCATCAGCAGGGCCTGCGCCTTGCGTTCCTCGGGGGCGAGTCCGAGGCCGGCGCGGACGGCGGCGCGGACGCTGCCGGGCCGCAGCGGGCGTCCGTCGACGCTGACCTGGCCGGCGGTGGGTTTGCGGGCACCGTAGATCGTCTCCAGGATCTCGGAGCGGCCCGAGCCGACGAGTCCGGCGAGGCCGACGATCTCGCCGGGACGGATGCTCAGGTCGAGGGGCTCGAACTCGCCCTCGCGGGCCAGCCCTCGCACCTCCAGGACCGGTGTGCCGCCGGGGGCCGACGCCGGCCGCTCGGGAAACACGTACTCCACGTTGCGTCCCGTCATCAGCGCGACGACCTCGCGGGTCGGTGTCGACTTCGCGGGCAGTCCGACCGCGACCGCCCGCCCGTCCTTCAGAACGGTCACCCGGTCACCGATGCGGCGGATCTCCTCCAGCCGGTGGGAGATGTAGACGACCGCGACACCGGCGGCGGTGAGGTCGCCGACGATCCGGAAGAGGTTGTCGACCTCGTCCGGGTCGAGGGCGGCGGACGGCTCGTCCATCACGATCAGCCGTACGTCGTGCGAGAGCGCCCGCGCCATGGACACGATCTGCTGCTGGGCGGCCGACAACTCCCCCACCAGGCGGGCCGGATCGACCTCCGGATGCCCAAGCCGCTTGAGCAGAGCGGCGGTTGACGCTCGTGCGGCCTTGCCCCGTACGACGAATCCGGCCGTCGTGGGTTCATGGCCGAGGTGGACGTTCTCGGCGACCGACAGGTGCTCCACCAGGTCGAGTTCCTGGTAGATGGTGGCGATGCCGAGGCGCATCGCGGCGATCGGCGAGCGGAGGGTGACGTCCTCGCCGCGCCAGCGGATGGTGCCGGTGTCGGGCTGGTGGGCGCCGGCCAGGACCTTGATGAGGGTGGACTTGCCGGCGCCGTTCTGGCCGAGCAGGCAGTGCACCTCTCCGGCCTGGACGTCGAGGTCGACGCCGTCGAGGGCCCGGACTCCGGGGAACGACTTGGTGATGCCGGACATGCTGAGCAGCGTTGGTTCGGGTGCCATGTGCGGGTCCCCCTGGCAGGCGTGCGGGCCGGAATCAGGGCAGGGCGGGGTAGGGCGAGGTGCCCGTGAGCTGTATACAGTCGGCGATATGCCGTATGAAGTCGGTTGGCTAATGTAGGAAGTCGGCTGGTGAGGGTATGAAGTCGGCTGTGGAGCGTATTGGCGTGGAGCGTATGAAGTCGGTGCTTATGCGGGTGAGAACAGGTGGTCGCTGATGAGGCGGGCCGCGCCGATGACTCCGGCGGTGGGACCCAACTCCCCCAGGACGATGGGCAGGTTGCCGGTGGCCAGCGGCAGTGACTGGCGGTAGACCTGGGTGCGGATGGCGGCGAGCAGGGTGTGGCCGAGGCCGGTCACCCCGCCGCCGATCACCACCAGGCCGGGGTTGAAGAAGCTGACCAGGCCGGCGATGACCTGGCCGACGCGGTCGCCGCCCTCACGGATCAGGTCGAGGGCGGTGGCGTCGCCCGCGGCGGCCGCGGCGGCGACGTCGACGGCGGTGAGGCCGCCGTTCGTCTCCAGGCGGGTCGCGAGTTCCACCGACAGGCCCTGCTGGGCCGCGTCCGTGGCGTCCCGGGCCAGGGCCGCCCCGCTGAAGTGGGCTTCCAGACAGCCCCGGTTGCCGCAGGCGCACGGTCGTCCGTCGGGCACGGCCTGGATGTGCCCGATGTCGCCCGCGCTGCCCGTCACCCCGCGGTGGACGTCACCGCCGGCGACGATGCCGCAGCCGATGCCGGTACCGATCTTGACGCAGAGGAAGTCGCCCACCGAGCGTGCGACGCCCGCGTGCATCTCCCCCAGCGCCATCAGGTTCACGTCGTTGTCGACCATGACCGGGCAGCCGAGTTCCTGGCTGAGCGCCTCCCGCACGGGGAAGCCGTCCCAGCCCGGCATGATCGGCGGAGCCACCGGCACGCCCTCGGGGAAGCGGACCGGGCCCGGGACGCCGAAGCCGGCGCCGTCGTAGCCCTCCGCGAGTCCCGAGGCCCGCAACTTGGCGGCCATGGACAGGACTTGCTCGAAGACCGCGACCGGGCCCTCGCGTACGTCCATGGGCTGGTTGAGATGGCCGAGGATCTCCAGTTCGGCGTTGGTGACGGCGACGTCGACCGAGGTCGCGCCGATGTCGACGCCGAGGAACCGCAGGCTGGGGGCGAGCCTGATGTTGTGGGAGCGGCGGCCGCCGCGCGAGGCGGCGAGTCCGTCGGCCACGACCAGGCCGGTCTCCAGCAGCCGGTCGACCTCCACGGCCAGCTTGGACCGCGACAGGTCGACCTGATCTCCCAGTTGGGCACGGGAGTTGGGGCCGCCGTCCCGCAGCAGCTTCAGCAGGCGGGCCTGATGCGCGTTCGCGGGTCGAGCCGTCATGCGTCTCACGAGCCCCTCCCCGCCTCAATCGGCCACCGGTTGGCTGGCTTTCGAGGGGAACGTAGCAGCGGCTGCCGAAGGTGGGAAGAAGTCGTGCATGGATTGCCGCAGACTTTTTCTCCTCACAGGACAAAGACGGTCCGCACCCTGGTGCCCCCCGCCCCGGCACCGCAGGATGGGCACGAGACCCGGGCCGGGCACGGCCCGGGCCGAGAGGGGGACCGTGTGATTCTGGTGACGGGTGCCACGGGGAATGTGGGGGCCGAACTCGTCGGTGCCCTGGCCGAGGCCGGTCGGCCGGTGCGGGCGCTGAGTCGGGCCGGCCGGACGGACGGGTTGCCGTCGGGGGCGTCGGGGGTGGAGGCCGTGGCCGGCGACCTGAACCGGCCGGAGACCGTGCGGGACGCGCTGGACGGCGTAACAGCCCTGTTCCTGATGCCTGGTTACGGCGGTCAGCGCCAGGTCCTGGCGGATGCGCGGGACGCGGGAGTGGAGCGGGTCGTCCTGCTGTCGGGGAAGTCGGCGGGCACCGGCGACACGGCCAACGCGGTCGCCGGCTATCTGATCGACGCGGAGACGGCGGTGCGGGAGTCGGGGCTCGCGTGGACCTGCCTGCGGCCGACGAGCTTCATGTCGAACGCGCTGCAACTGGCCGACCAGATCCGCAAGGGCGACACGGTGCGGGTGCCCTTCCCGGACGTGTACACCACCGACATCGATCCGTACGACATCGCGCAGGCTGCCCTGAGTGCCCTGCTCTCCGACGAGTTCGCGGGCCGGGCCCTCGAACTGACCGGCCCCGAGGCGCTGTTGCCCGCCGACCGCGTCCGCGTCCTCGGCGAGGTGCTGGGGCGGGACCTGCGCGCCGTAGGACTGACGCACGAGGAGACGCGCGCCGAGCTGGAGGCGCGCATGCCGACGCCGTACGTCGACGCCTTCTTCGCCTTCTTCGTCGACGGCACTCTGGACGAGTCGGTGGTCCTGCCGACGGTCCAGGAGGTCACCGGCCGGGCGCCGCGCGCCTTCGCCGACTGGGCGAGGGCGCACGCGGACGCGTTCTGAGCGGCGGGCGCCGTGAGGTCAGCAGCACGGGAGACCGGCAGTTGAGGTCGGCAAGTCCCGGCGCGCACGGTAAGTACCGCGAGGACTAAGGCTGTTGGCGGGCGTGGTATGAGCGGCGCGTGTGCTCGGTGTGTTCCCGCATGAGCTCGGTGGCGCGCTGCTCGTCGCGGTCGGCGATCGCGGCGATCAGGTCCCGGTGTTCGATCCAGGACTGGTTGCCGCGCTGCCGGGCGACCGGTGTGTAGTACCAGCGCACCCGCCGGTCGACCTGTGCCGCGAGTTCGGCGAGGACCGCGTTGCCCGCGAGCTCCATGACCTTCCCGTGGAAGCGGGCGTTCAGGGCGACGGCGGCGTCCACGTCGTCCGAGGCGACCGCCAGCCTGCCCTGCTTCAGGATCTCTTCCAGCACCTGGATGCCGGCCTTGTCCGCGTTCGCGGCGGCCAGCCGGGCGGCCTCGGCCTCCAACAGCGTGCGCACGGTGAGGAGTTGGTCGGCCTCTTCCTCGGTCGGCTCATGCACGAACGCGCCCTGGGCGGGGCGCAGATCGACCCAGCCCTCGGTGTTCAGCCGCTGCAGGGCCTCGCGCACCGGCTGCCGGGAGACTCCGAGATGCCCGGCCAGTTCGCTCTCCACGAGATGCTGGCCGGGCTGCAGGGCGCGGGTGGTGATGAGTTCGAGCAGCGCCTCGTAGACGCGGTCCCGCAGCGGACCCGGCCGTTCGAGCTTGGGCACTGCTCCCTGCGGCAGTCCTGTCGACAACATCGCGGTCCCCCTCCTCTGCGGGCCGTGCACAGCAGCCGTGAAAGGCCGGTGTCACCCGTAGACCCAGTATCGATTGTCTTTCGTCTACAGTCTACGGCGCACAGGTGCCAGGGGAACGGCGAGTTGGCCTCGTCACATCCCGTTGTAAGGGCACGTCAGGGACAGCGGACCACCTGTCCGGCGTACGACAGGTTCCCGCCGAAGCCGAAGAGCAGCACCGGATCCCCCGTGGAGATGGCGCCCTGCTCCACCAGCTTGGAGAACGCGAGCGGGATACTCGCGGCGGAGGTGTTACCCGATTCGGTGACGTCGCGTGCGATCACGGCGTTGACGGCACCCAGCTTCTGGGCGAGGGGGTCGATGATGCGCAGGTTGGCCTGGTGCAGCACGACCGCGGCGAGGTCCGCGGGGACGAGGCCCGCGCGCTCGCAGGCCCGGCGGGCGAGGGGCGGCAGCTGCGTGGTCGCCCAGCGGTAGACGCTCTGCCCCTCCTGCGCGAACCGCGCGGGCTGACCCTCGATCCGTACCGCGTGCCCCATCTCGGGCACCGACCCCCACAGCACCGGCCCGATACCGGGCTCCGTCTGAGCAGCCTCGACCACCGCGGCGCCCGCGCCGTCGCCGACGAGCACGCAGGTCGTACGGTCGGTCCAGTCGGCGACCTCGGACATCTTGTCGGCGCCGATGACCAGGGCGCGGGTCGCCGCGCCCGCCCGCACGGTGTGGTCGGCGGTGGCCAGCGCGTGGGTGAAGCCGGCGCACACGACGTTGAGGTCCATCGCGGCGGGTGAGGGGATGCCGAGCCGGGCGGCGACCCGGGCGGCCATGTTCGGCGAACGGTCGACCGCGGTCGACGTGGCCACCAGCACCAGGTCGATGTCGGCGGGCGTCAGACCGGCCGCCGCGAGCGCCTTGGCGGCGGCGTGCGCGGCCAGCTCGTCGACCGGCTCGTCGGGCCCGGCGATACGGCGGGTGCGGATGCCCACCCGGGACCTGATCCACTCGTCGCTGGTGTCGACCATGCCCGCCAGGTCCTCGTTGGTGAGTACCCTGGCGGGCTGGTAATGGCCGACAGCGGCGATGCGCGAGCCGTTCATGGGCGAATCCCCCTCGTTGCTCAGGTAGCGGGATTCACCAGTCTGATCAATGACTCGCGGGTACGACGGCAGGTGAAGCCACAGGAAACCGGCTCCGGCCTTGTCGGCTTCCATCAGGCCCTCGGACGCCCGAACACTGTCCGAACGGGTCACCCGGTGAACAGCTGGGTCGCCTTCTGTACCAGTTCGTACAGCCCGTAGGCGAGCGGTGCCCCGACCCACACCCAGGCGAAGGCGATCAGCCCCCGCCGGCTAGGCGGACTCTGACTGCTGTCGCTGGACATCGACGGCCTCCTTGCTCGGGGCGGGAACGTGGTGACGGACGTGGACGGGCCGGACGAGTTCGTTGGCGACGAAGCCGACCACGAGCAGCCCGATCATGATGACGAACGACAGACCGTACAGTGACGCCCCGTGCTTGCCCGCCTCCTCCTGCCGGTCGGCGATCCAGTTCACGATCAGCGGCCCGAGGACGCCCGCCGTGGACCAGGCGGTGAGCAGCCGTCCGTGGATCGCGCCGACCTGGTAGGTACCGAAGAGGTCCTTGAGGTAGGCGGGGATGGTCGCGAACCCGCCGCCGTAGAAGGACAGGATCACCAGCGCGCTCAGGATGAACACCGGCTTCGACGAGTCGCCGAACAGGGCGATCAGCGCGTACATCATGGCGCCCACGCCGAGGTAGACGCGGTAGATGTTCTTGCGGCCGATCAGGTCGGAGGTCGACGACCAGCCGATCCGGCCCGCCATGTTGGCCGCGGACAGCAGGGCGACGAAGCCGGCTGCGGCCGAGACCGACACCGGGGTCGAGGTGTCCGCGAAGAAGTCCGTGATCATCGGGGCGGCCTTCTCCAGGATGCCGATGCCGGCGGTCACGTTCATGCAGAGCACGACCCACAGACACCAGAACTGGGGTGTGCGCACCGCACTGCGGGCGGAGACCTGCGGGCCCGCGAGGACACTCGGTGCGCCTTCGACCGGCCTCGGGCTGCGCGGTACCCGTACGAGCAGCACGCCCAGGGTCATGAAGACTGCATACGAAAGCCCGTGTACGAGAAACGCGAGCGCGATCCCGGAGCTGTCGCTGCCGAACGACTCCAGCATCTGCGCCGACCAGGGCGAGGCGATGAGGGCGCCGCCGCCGAAGCCCATGATGGCGATGCCGGTGGCCATGCCCGGCCTGTCCGGGAACCATTTGATCAGGGTCGAGACGGGCGAGATGTAGCCGATGCCGAGGCCGATACCGCCGACGAAGCCGTAGCCGAAGACGATCAGCCAGTACTGCTCGGTGGCCGCGCCGAGCGCGGAGAGCAGGAAGCCGGACGAGAAGCAGATCAGGGCGACGGTCATCGCCCAGCGCGGCCCGTTGCGCTCCACGAGCGTGCCGCCGAACGCGGCCGACAGACCGAGCATGACGATGCCGAGTTGGAAGGGCAGCGCGCTCTGTGTGCCGCTGAGGCCGAGGGCTGATTCCAGGGGCGGCTTGAACACGCTCCAGGCGTAGGCCTGTCCGATGGAGAGGTGGACCGAGAGGGCGGCGGGCGGAACCAGCCAGCGGCTCCAGCCCGCGGGTGCGACTGGGGGACTCATGATCCCGAACGGTAGGAAGAATCCGGGAAGTTGAGAAGGCGGCGCGTCGACCGTATGCGATGAACGGTATCCCGTGCGCGCCGAACGGTCCTACCGGCCGGTTTCCCCGGCCGCTCCCCATCCTGCGCGAACCCTTGCTGGCACAACTTCCATACTGTAGACAATATTTCGTCGACAGATTTCGGCAGTGCGCCATCTCCGCGGTATCCCTCGACCGAACGGAGCTCCCTCGTATGAAAGTCGCAGTACTCGGCGCCGGAGCGATCGGCGCCTACGTCGGCGCCGCGCTCCACCGCGCCGGCGCCGACGTGCACCTCGTCGCCCGTGGACCGCATCTCGCGGCCATGAGGCAGCACGGTGTGCGGGTCCTGAGCCCGCGCGGTGACTTCACCGCGCACGCACACGCCACCGACGACCCGGCCGAGGTCGGCCCGGTCGACTTCGTCTTCCTGGGCCTGAAGGCCAACTCGTACGCGGCGTGCGGGCCGCTGATCGAGCCTCTCCTGCACGACTCCACGGCGGTCGTGGCCGCCCAGAACGGCATCCCCTGGTGGTACTTCCACCGGCACGGCGGCCCCTACGACGGCCATCGCGTCGAGAGCGTGGACCCGGGCGGCGCGGTCAGTGCGGTGCTCGCGCCCGAACGCGCCGTCGGCTGCGTGGTCTACGCGGCCACCGAGCTCGAAGGACCGGGCGTGATACGGCACTTGGAAGGAACCCGGTTCTCGGTCGGCGAGCCCGACCGGAGCGTCTCGGCGCGCTGTACGGCGTTCAGCGAGGCGATGCAGGCCGGCGGGCTGAAGTGCCCGGTCGAGCCCGACCTGCGCAACGACATCTGGCTCAAGCTGCTCGGCAACATCTCCTTCAACCCGATCAGCGCGCTGGCCCGCGCCACCATGCGGCAGATGTGCCTGCACGGCGGCACCCGCAAGGTCATCGAGATCATGATGACCGAGACGCTCAGCGTCGCCGAGGCCCTCGGCTGCGAGGTCGGCGTCTCCATCGAGCGCCGGCTCGCGGGCGCCGAACGGGTCGGCGACCACCGCACCTCCACGCTCCAGGACCTGGAGCGCGGCAAGCCGCTCGAACTCGACGTGCTGCTCGCGGCCGTCGTGGAGCTGGCGGAGATCACCGGCGTCGAGGTGCCCACCCTGCGCACCGTGCACGCCATCTCGGACCTGCTCGCACTGAGGAGCGCCGCATGAGGAAACGCGATCGAACCCCGAAGACCTACACCCGGCTCACCCATCCGCTGGTCCGGGACTCCCGCGACGAACCGTTCCGTCAGGCCACCTGGGACGAGGCGCTGGACCGCGCCGCCCGGGGCCTGACGGCGGCCCGCGGCTCGTTCGGCATGTTCTCCTGCGCCCGGGCGACGAACGAGATGAACTACGTGGCGCAGAAGTTCGCCCGCGTCGTCATGGGCACCAACAACGTCGACTCCTGCAACCGGACGTGTCACGCCCCGAGCGTGGCCGGTCTGTCGGCCGCGTTCGGCTCGGGCGGCGGGACGTCGTCGTACGAGGAGATCGAGTACACCGACGTCATCGTGATGTGGGGCTCCAACGCCCGTTTCGCGCATCCGATCTTCTTCCAGCACGCGCTCAAGGGCATACACAACGGCGGTCGACTGTATGCGGTCGACCCGCGACGGACGTCGACCGCCGAGTGGGCGGAGAGCTGGCTCGGTCTCAACGTCGGCACGGACATCCCGATGGCGCACGCGATCGGCCGCGAGATCATCCACGCCGGCCTCGCCAACGAGGCGTTCATCGCGCGCGCCACCAGCGGCTACGAGGAGTACAAGCAGCTCGTCGAACCGTGGACGCTGTCCCTCGCGCAGAAGGTGACGGGCGTACCGGCCGCAGCCATAAGGGAGTTGGCGCACGCCTACGCCCGCGCCGAACGCGCCCAGCTGTGCTGGACCCTCGGCATCACCGAGCACCACAACGGCACCGACAACGTGCGCGCGTTGATCAACCTCTCGCTGCTCACCGGCCACGTCGGCCGCTACGGCTCCGGTCTGCAGCCCCTGCGCGGCCAGAACAACGTGCAGGGCGGCGGCGACATGGGCGCCATCCCCAACCGGCTGCCCGGATTCCAGGACATCCTCGACCCCGTGGCGCGGCTGAAGTTCGAGTCGGCCTGGGACACCGTCATCCAGCCGCACTACGGGATGAACCTGACGGAGATGTTCGAGGCCATGGAGGAGGGCACGCTCAAGGCGGTCTACTGCATCGGCGAGAACCCCGCGCAGTCGGAGGCGGACAGCGAGCAGGCCGTACGGCGGATGCGGCAGCTGGACTTCCTCGTGGTGCAGGACATCTTCCTCACGAAGACGGCCGAACTCGCGGACGTCGTTCTGCCCGCCACGGCCGGCTGGGCGGAGACCGAGGGCACAACCACCAACAGCGAGCGGCGGGTTCAGCGGGTGCGCCGGGCGGTGACCCCGCCCGGCGAGGCCCGCGAGGACGTCGACATCATCTGCGACCTGGCCGCACGGCTCGGCCACGACTGGAAGTACGCCGACTCCGAGTCCGTCTGGAACGAGCTCCGCTCGGTCTCGCCGGACCACTACGGAATGACGTACGACCGCCTGGAGGAACACCAGGGCATCCAGTGGCCCTGTCCCGACCCCGACCGGCTCGAACCGACTTACCTGCACGGCCGGTTGTGGGAGAAGGACCCCGCACGGCGCGGCAGGCCGGCCCCCTTCGGGCTCGTCCAGCACGATCCGCCGGTCGATCTCACCGACGAGGAGTACCCGATCCGGCTGACCACCGGCCGACGGCTCGACTCGTACAACACCGGCGTGCAGAGCGGGAGTTTCGCGTCCCCGCTGCGGCGCGGCGAGTTCATCGAGCTGTGTCCGGAGGACGCCGAGCGGTACGGGGTCGTGGTCGGCGAGGAGGTGCAGATCGCCTCGCGGCGCGGGTCGGTCGTCGCGCCCGTGTGGGTCGACCCCGCCCTCAGGCCGGGGCTGGCCTTCATGACCATGCATTTTCCCGACGAGGTGGACACCAACCAGCTGACGATCGAGGCGAATTGCCCGATCGCGGGGACGGCGGAGTTCAAGGCGTCGGCGATCCGAATCGAGAAGCTGCCGATCACGACGACCGTCGGCTGACCCAAGCTGCTCAGTCTGCTCAGTGGCTCAAGAGTGAGGTGACCTGGTGGATCTGCACTTCGGTGACAGCAAGCCGACGGACGACGAGCGGGCGGCGGTCGACGCGCTGCTCGGTCCTCCGGAGTCCTCGTGGGAGGGGGCCGACCGCGATGAGATGAGGGCCGCCGACCTCAGGTGGGCCCGTGGCGGGCGCGCGGCCCGGGACCGCCGTGACCTGCTGTTGCCGGGGCTGCACGCGATCAACGACCGGGTCGGCTGGATCAGCGAGGGCGCCCTGGACTACCTGTGCCGTCGGCTGACCGTGCCGCCGGCGGAGGCGTACGGGGTCGCCACCTTCTACGCGATGTTCTCGGTCAAGCCCCGCCCCGCGACCGTGCTGCACGTGTGCACGGACCTGGCGTGCGCGGCCGCCGGGGCGTCCGAGCTGTGCGCCGGGATCGAGGCCCGGCTCGGCCTCGGCAGCGGTGTCTCGGTCGAGCGCAGCCCGTGCCTCGGCCTGTGCGAACGGGCTCCGGCCGCGCTCGCGATCAAAGCCGGGGATCCGGTGCGTACGGCGGTCTCGGCGCCGGCGACGGTCGAGGCGGCCGTACTCGCGGCGAGCGCACCGGACTCGGCGCCGGTCGAGCCGTCGGCGGCGATGGCGGTGCCCCAGGCGGGAGACCCGTCGCTGACCCTGCTGCGCCGCGTCGGCGTCGTGGACCCGACGAGCCTGGACGACTACCGGGCCCACGGCGGCTACACCGCCCTACGCCGGGCCTTCGACCTCGGTCCCGCCGGAGTCATCCGTGAGGTCACCGACTCGGGCCTGGTCGGGCGCGGTGGCGCCGCCTTCCCCACCGGCCGCAAGTGGCAGGCCACGGCGTCCCAGCCCGACCATCCGCACTACCTGGTGTGCAACGCGGACGAGTCCGAGCCGGGCACCTTCAAGGACCGCGTGATCATGGAGGGCGACCCGTACGCGCTGGTGGAGGCGATGACGATCGCGGCGTACGCGACCGGAGCGCACCGAGGCTTGCTGTATCTGCGCGGCGAATATCCGCGCGCAGTACACCGTATGCAATGTGCCGTCGACCAGGCGCGCGCCCGTGGACTGCTCGGCGACGACGTCCTCGGCCAGGGCTACGCCTTCGACATCGAGATCCGGCGGGGCGCGGGCGCGTACATCTGCGGCGAGGAGACGGCCCTGTTCAACTCCATCGAGGGCTACCGGGGCGAACCGCGCTCGAAGCCGCCATTCCCCGTGGAGAAGGGCCTGTTCGGCAAACCCACGGTCGAGAACAACGTCGAGACGCTGGTCAACGTGCTGCCGATCCTGACCATGGGCGCCCCGGCGTACGCGGCGATCGGGACCCAGCGGTCCACCGGGCCCAAACTGTTCTGCGTGTCGGGCAGCGTGGACCGGCCCGGGATCTACGAGCTGCCGTTCGGCGCCACGCTGGGCGAACTGCTGGAGCTGGCCGGCGTGCGCGAGGGGCTGCGGGCGGTGCTGCTCGGCGGGGCGGCCGGCGGCTTCGTACGGCCGGACGAACGGGACATCCCGCTCACCTTCGAAGGCACCCGGGAGGCGGGCACCACGCTCGGGTCGGGGGTCGTGATGGCCTTCGACGACACGGTGCCGCTGCCCCGGCTGCTCCTGCGGATCGCCGAGTTCTTCCGTGACGAGTCGTGCGGCCAGTGCGTGCCGTGCCGGGTCGGGACCGTCCGCCAGGAGGAGGCCCTGCACCGGATCGCGGAGCGCACGGGTGCGGCGGCGGCCGACGACATCGCCCTGCTCAGGGAGGTCGGCCGCGCCATGCGGGACGCCTCCATCTGCGGTCTGGGACAGACCGCGTGGAACGCCGTGGAATCCGCCATCGACCGCCTGGGGGCGTACGAATGACCGTGACACCGCTGGGGATCCCCCGCCGCCTGCTGGAGTTCACCATCGACGGGGAGGAGACCAGGGTCCCCGAGGGCTCGACCGTCCTCGACGCCTGCCGGGCGGCCGGGAAGGACATCCCGACGCTCTGCGAGGGCGACACCCTCACCCCCAAGAACGCCTGCCGGGTCTGTGTCGTCGAGGTCGAGGGCTCCCGCACCCTGGTCCCGGCCTGCTCCCGCAAGGCCGAGCCCGGCATGGAGGTGAGGACCGACACCGAGCGGGCCCGCCACAGCCGCAAGATCGTCCTGGAGCTGCTCGCCTCCTCGGTCGACATGTCGACGACCCCGAGGGTGGCGGAGTGGATCAAGGAGTACGAGGCGAAGCCGGACCGTTTCGGCCCGGACGCGGCCCGGCTGAACGAGGAGCCAAGGGTCGACAACGACCTCTACGTCCGCGACTACGACAAGTGCATCCTCTGCTACAAGTGCGTGGACGCCTGCGGCGACCAGTGGCAGAACACCTTCGCGATCTCGGTCGTGGGGCGCGGCTTCGACGCCCGGATCGCGGTGGAGCACGACGGGCCGCTCACGGACTCGGCGTGCGTGTACTGCGGCAACTGCATCGAGGTGTGCCCCACGGGCGCCCTGTCGTTCAAGTCGGAGTTCGACATGCGGGCGGCGGGTACCTGGGACGAGTCGGCGCAGACGGAGACGACCACGGTGTGCGCGTACTGCGGAGTGGGCTGCAACCTCACTCTGCACGTGCAGGACAATGAGATCGTGAAGGTCACCTCGCCGCACGACAACCCGGTGACCCACGGCAACCTCTGCATCAAGGGCCGTTTCGGCTACCAGCACGTACAGAACCGGGGCTGATCAGGACATGGGACGAGTCACGGAACGACGCAAGGTGATCCGCATCCGGGACGGGGTGGTCTCCAGCCGCCCGGACACGCTCGTCGCCGAGGAACCACTGGAGATCCGGCTGAACGGCAAACCGCTCGCCATCACCATGCGCACACCGGGCGACGACTTCGCGCTCGCCGCCGGTTTCCTGGTGAGCGAGGGTGTGCTGGCCGCGGCATCCGATCTGCTGAATATTGTCTACTGTGCGGGGGCGACCGTAGACGGCTCGAACACCTACAACGTGGTGGACGTCCGGACTGCGCCGGGCGTGATCATGCCCGACATCACGCTCGAGCGGAACGTCTACACGACCTCGTCCTGCGGCCTGTGCGGCAAGGCGAGCCTCGACGCCGTCCGTACGACCGCCCGCTGGCCCATCGCCGACACTCCCCCGGTCCGCGTCGAACCCGAGTTGCTCGCGAGCCTCCCCGACCGGCTGCGCGCGGCCCAGCGGGTCTTCGACCGGACCGGGGGCCTGCACGCGGCGGCCCTGTTCTCCGAGGACGGCGAACTGCTCGACATCCGGGAGGACGTGGGCCGGCACAACGCGGTCGACAAGCTGGTCGGCCGCGCCCTGCAGAACGGGGACCTGCCGCTGTCCCGCACCATCCTGCTCGTATCGGGCCGGGCCTCCTTCGAACTGGCGCAGAAGGCCGTGATGGCGGGCATCCCGGTCCTCGCGGCGGTCTCGGCGCCCTCGTCACTGGCCGTGGACCTGGCGGCGGAGGCGGGGCTGACGCTGGTGGGCTTCCTGCGGGGCAGCTCCATGAACGTGTACGCGGGCGAGGGCCGCATCGCCCTGCGGGCCGCGGCCGCCCAGGGCTGACCGGCTCCCCGCGACACGGCGGCGGGGCCCCGACCGGCGGGGAGCGCCCCCTGCGCCGCAGGGGCCCCGTCTCAAACCAGCCGTCACAGCCTGCCGCTCTCAGCCCGCCGTCTCAAGCTGCCGCCTGTGCGGACTCGGCGAAGGCGGTGATCAGGGGTGAGCGGCGGCTCGCCGGCTGCCGACCGCGGCACGAGGGTGGTGCCGAGCCCGCCCGCCATACGCTCCGAGGACTCACTCCGCCCCGAGGCGCACCTGCGCCGCGGTCACCACGGTGCCCAGCCGGGGGAAGTCCAGCCGTACGGACGCCTCGTGCTCGGCCGTCGTGAACGCGGCCATGGCGTCCTCCACGAAGACGAGGTCGTAGCCGAGGTCGCCGGCCGCGCGTGCGGTGGACTCCACGCCGAGGTTGGTGGCGATCCCGCCGAACACGAGCGTGGTGACACCGCGTTCGCGCAGGCACTCGTCCAGGCCGGTGCCCTGGAAGGCGCCGATCGTCCGCTTCACGATCTCGACGTCACCGTCCCGGAGCAGGCCGGCCACCAGCCCGCTGCCGGGCGGCTGCTCGGCGACGCCGGCGCGCTCGACGCGGACGAGCACGACGAGCGCACCGGCCGCGCGGAACCGGGACGCCAACTCCTCGGCGACGGCGAGGACTTCGGTGCCCTTGCGAGGTTCCAGGGGCAGCGCGACGATGCGGTCCATCAGATCGACGAGCACGAGGGCGGTGCGGGCAGCGGGGAGCGCGGGCCCGGATTCGACGGTGCGTGGTGCGTTCATGACGGAACGTTATCCGCCGCCGGCCGTCCGTACCGGAAATCCGGATCAACAGGCCCATGAACTCGTCACGTTCGGCCCCGCGGGGAGCCGGCATGGTGCCGGCACATCTTCATGCCCTCCCTGGCAGCCGCGCCGACCGAGGCCTGACCGCCCGCCGCCGGCACTCCGCAGGTTCTGACGTGCGTCACACCCGTCCGGAGCAGCGACGGGCCCCGCCTGACATATCTGACAAACCGCCAGACCTAGCATGATCGGATGTTCAGACAGGAAAGGGAAACTCGTCCCCTGCCGGCACGGTTTCGCGCCCGTCAGGGCTCCATCAATCTGACGGCGGTCGTCGCGACGGCGGCGCTGGCCGTGTCGCCCACTCCCGGGCACGCTCAAACACCCAGCTCAGCACCGGAGTTCGAGCAACAGGTCCTCTTCAAGGCGTCCCAGGACCCCGGCTACGCCTGCTTCCGCATTCCGGCGATTGTGCATACAGTCGACGGCACACTGCTGGCCTTCGCCGAGGGCCGGGTCCTGAACTGCGGTGACGCCGCCGACATCGACATCGTCCTGAAACGCTCCACGGACGGCGGCCGCACCTGGGGCCCGCTCCAGGTCATCAACGAGGGCAACGGCGACACGCACGGCAACCCGGCCCCGATCGTGGACCGCGACACCGGCCGCGTGCTGCTCGCCGAGACGTACAACACGGGTCGCACGGACAGCGCCGGCTGCTCCGCGCCCTGCGACCGGACCCCCCATCTGCAGTACAGCGACGACGACGGCCTGACCTGGTCGGCGCCGCGCGACCTGAGTGCCGAGATCCGGCCCGCGCACTGGAACTCCTGGTACGCCACCGGTCCCGTGCACGGCATCCAGCTCACCCGCGGCGCGCACGCCGGCCGACTGGTCTTCGGCGTCAACGCCGAGACCTGGCACGGCAGTCGGGTCACCGCCAACCACGCCGCCCTCATCGTCAGCGACGACGGCGGCGACCACTGGAAGGCCGGCGCCACCGACTCCTGGCCCGTCGCCAAGGACCGCGTCTTCCGGCAGAAACCGTCCGAGCTGACGCTCACCGAGCGCACCGACGGCGCGGTCCTGGTCAGCGGCCGCGAACAGAACGGCACCGACATCGGCCACCGCACCCAGGCCGTCAGTCTCGACGGCGGCACCAGCTTCACCGCGCCCTTCCACGAGCTCCCGGACCTCTACGCGCCCCAGGTCCAGTGCGCGACACTCCCCTTCGGCGACCGCATCCTGCTGTCCTGTCCCGCCGACCCCGACCGCCGCCGGACCATGATGATCCGCTCCTCCTACGACGGCGGCGCCACCTGGGACAGTGTCGACCGGGGCACGGTCGTCACCACGGACTGGTCCGGCTACTCCGACCTGGCGCCGATCGACGACGACACGGTGGGCCTGCTGTACGAGGCCGGCACCGTCGACGCCCGCGACGAGGTCCGCTTCGCCCGCTTCACCGAGGACTGGCTGCAGGCACGCCGCGGCCCGGATCCGACCACCCTCGATCTCGCCCCGGGCGCCGCGAACGCGGCCGTGCTGGGTGGTGCCGGGGCGACGGTCGGCGCGTCGGGCGGGGCGCTGGAGTTCGACGGCGCCGACGACGCCGTACGCCTGCCGTACCGCCAGCAACTCGCCTTGGACACCAAGGAGTTCACGGCATCCCTCCGGTTCCGCTACACCGCCACGACCGGGGAGCAGCCGCTGCTGTGGATGGGCGGGGTCGGCAACACCCAGCCGCAGGTCTGGCTGCGCGGCGAGCCCGCGGGCAACCGGCTGCGCGGCCTGATCACCGCGCGGGACGGCGCGACGACCGTGCGCACGGCGACCGTCACGACCACCGGCGCCCACAACGACGGCCGGTGGCACCATCTGGCGCTGCGCCGCGGCGGCGGCCGGCTGACCCTGTTCATCGACGGTACGGCGATCGGCGCCGCGGACGTGCCGGGCTCGGTCAGCCGCAACGCGCCGTTCGGCGTACACATCGGGCAGCGCATGGACAGCCGGGCCTTCTTCACCGGCGCGATCGACGATGTCCGCGTCTGGGACCGGGCCCTAACCGACGAGGAGATCAAGGCGGGAGCGGCCCTGTGGGGAACGCCGTCCTGTGGCTGCCCATGGACCACGTGAGCAACAGCCGCTAACGTCCGGGAGCGTGCCCGAGGACATACGAGCACGACAACGGACGGGAGTCGGGGTCGGCCTGCTGATGGCCCTGGTTCTCGCGGCGGTGCTGCTCAGCGCACTGCCGGACGACGACAATCAACAGAATTCGGGAGACTGTATACCGCATACCGTCGGCTCGTGGTCGACTGACGACCGTCTCACCGCCGAGTTCGCCCGCTACGGCGACGACGCGACCCGTGCCGACGACTGGACCGGCGGCGACGGCACGCACTCGGTGCGGCTGCCGGACGGCCGGCTGCTGTGGCTGTTCTCGGACACCTACCTCGGCCAGGTGCACCGCCCGCCCAACCCGGTCGGCGAGTCGTACGCCTGGCGGGACGGGACGGCGCCGCTCGTGCGCAATTCGGCCGTGCTGATGGACGAGGGGCGGCTGCAGGCGACGCTGCCCGCGCCGCTGTTCCACGACCCGGGCCCGAACCAGTGGCGCTGGCCGGTCGCGGCCCGAGTCGAGCCCCGCTCCCCCGGCTCCTCCGAGCAGGTGCTGCGGGTGCTGCTGTGGGTGCGCACGGCCGGGGCGGCGCCGTGGATCTACGGCGTGCCCACCGCCACCGAGGTCGCCACGCTGTCCCTGCCCGACCTGCGGGTCGAGTCGGTCGTCGAGGTGCTCGACCAGCGGCTCGTCCAGGATCCGTCCCGGCGGGTGCTGTTCGGGACGACGCTGGTCGAGAAGGGCGGCTGGACCTACGTGTTCGGCGGCGACGACGGGCAGGCCGCGTCCCGGCCCGCCTCGCAGGCGTACGTGGCGCGGGTGCCCGAGGGCGGGCTCGGGGATCCGGCCGCCTGGGAGTACTGGGACGGTTCCGGCTGGGCGGCGCGCGCCCGCCCGGGTGCCGTACTCGGGGACGGGCGGCGCACCGGGGTGGGCAGCGCGTTTTCGGTGGTGCGGGAGGGCGGGACGTACGTGCTGTTCACGATGGCGGCGGGGGCGCGGGGGCTGACCACGGTGACCTCGTACTGGGCCTGCTCCCCCACCGGGCCCTGGCACGGCCCGGCGAAGGACTTCACCCCGTCCCTGCCGCAGGGGCAGGTCGCCGCCTACAACCCCCAGGTGCACCCAGAACTCGGCGGTGACGGAAGGCTGGTGCTGAGCTACGACGTCAACTGGCTGGAGGCGACGGGCGCGGCGGCGCAGCTCAACCGGAACGTGTCCCTGTACCGACCGCGGTTCGTGACCCTGCGGCTGACGCCGGCGAGGTGACCTCCTCGCGGGCCACGCCGGAGTCGTCGGGGTCGTGCGAGCGGCGTTTGGCGATCACCGCGCACACCATCAGCTGCATCTGGTGGAAGAGCATCAGCGGCAGCACGGCCAGCGCGGCATGCGCGCCGAACAGGACGCTCGCCATGGGCAGTCCGGAGGCGAGGGACTTCTTCGAGCCGGCGAACTGGATCGCGATCCGGTCCTCCCGGCTGAAACGGAGCGCCTTGCTGCCGTACCAGGTCAGGGCCAGCATCACGGCGAGGATCACGGCCTCGACGCCGAGCAGGCCGGCCAGCCTGACGGGGCTCACCTGGTGCCAGATGCCCTGGACCATGCCCTCGCTGAACGCCGTGTAGACGACGAGGAGGATCGAGCCGCGGTCGACCAGGCCGAGGACCTTCTTGTGCCGGGCGACGAAGCCGCCGATCCAGCGGCGCAGCAGTTGCCCGGCGAGGAACGGCACCAGCAGCTGGAGCACGATCTTCAGCACCGAGTCGGCGGAGAACCCGCCGCCGCTGTTGCCGAGCAGGGCGGCCGCAAGCAGCGGGGTGACGACGATGCCCACCAGGGAGGAGAAGGAGCCGGCGCAGATCGCGGCGGGAACGTTTCCGCGGGCCATTGAGGTGAAGGCGATCGACGACTGGATGGTCGAGGGCACAAGGGTGAGGAAGAGCAGGCCCTGGTAGAGCGGGTGGGTCAGGAAGACGGGGACGAGTCCGCGGGCGGCCAGTCCCAGCAGCGGGAACACGAGGAACGTGCAGGCCAGGACGGTGACGTGGAGCCGCCAGTGCTTGAGCCCGTCCAGCGCCTCACGGGTCGACAGGCGTGCGCCGTAGAGGAAGAAGAGGAAGGCGATGGCGCCCGTGGAGGCGCCGGAGGCCACGTCGGCCGACGTCCCGCGCGCCGGGAGGAGAGCCGCGAGGCCCACCGTCCCGAGCAGCAGCAGGATGTACGGGTCGATCGGCATCCAACTCGGCCAACGCAGGCGTTTCACGGTGCTCCACTTGCTCGGTGCTGTCGGTGGTACGGCGGGGGACGGGCCTTCGGCCGCCGGGTCACGGGTCCCCTCTCCATCCTGCTCTCTCACCCGGCGATCGGGAATCCGGTATACCGCACTCACTGTCATCACGTTCCGCGATAGCCTGGGCCTCGTGTACGACCCCTCCCAGCTGCGTACGTTCCTCGCGGTGGCCCAGACGCTGAGCTTCACGCAGGCCGCCCGGCGGCTGGGGCTGCGCCAGTCCACGGTCAGCCAGCACGTGCGGCGGCTGGAGGATGCCGCCGGGCGGCAGTTGTTCACCCGGGACACCCACTCCGTGGAGCTGACGGAGGACGGTGAGGCGATGCTCGGTTTCGCACGCCGGATCCTCGAGGTGCACGAGCAGGCGGCGGCGTTCTTCACGGGGACGCGGGTGCGCGGCCGGCTACGGTTCGGCGCGTCGGAGGACTTCGTGCTGACCCGGCTGCCCGAAATCCTGGAGGGCTTCAGGCACGACCATCCGGAGGTCGACCTGGAGCTGACGGTCGAGCTGTCGGGCACGCTGCACGAGCAGTTGGCGGCCGGGAAGCTGGACCTGATGCTGGCGAAGCGGCGCCCCGAGGACCCGCGCGGCCAGCTGGTCTGGCACGACGAACTGGTCTGGATCGGCGCCGAGCGGCTGCGCCTGGACGCGGACCGGCCGGTGCCGTTGATCGTGTACCCGCCGCCGGGCATCACCCGGGCGCTCGCCCTGGAGGCGCTGGAGCGGCAGGGCCGGGCCTGGCGCGTCGCGTGCACCAGCGCCAGCCTCAACGGGCTGGTCGCGGCGGCCCGCGCGGGCCTCGGCGTGATGGCCCACTCCCGGGGCCTGCTCCCGCCCGGCCTGGTACGCGTCCCCGACCGGTCGGGCCTGCCGGAACTCGGCCGCGTCGACTTCGTCCTGGTCCACGGCGGCCGCCGTACGGCCGCCCAGGGCGCCGCCGACGCGCTGGCGGCGGTGATCCTGGCGGGCGGGGACCGGCTGCACCGCCGTTGACGCTGCAGCGGCGGCAATGGCGTCAGCGCGACGGCCGCTGGTAGGTGAGCTGCTTCACCCGCCGCAGGAACGGCGAGGCCGCCACGTCGGGGGCACGTTCTCCGAGCAGACCCTGCGGGCGGCCTTCACCGCCGGGCTCGACCGGGCGGCGCTCGTCGCCGCAACGGTGGCCGTGGTCGCCGGCGTGCTGGTGCTCGCGCTGGTCAGGACTCCGCGGCCGGCGCGGGCCCCTGTGACGGATCCGGCCGCCGCGACGCTGACACAGGAGAGGGCCGCACAGCACGGCTGAGGCCGACCGGCCCCTCGTCTCGACCGGGTGGTCATGATCGGGTCGTCGCGAGAGGCGTAATCCGGCCACCGCGACGGCCGTCATCAGGTCGTACAGATTCGGTGGAGATTACGGCACCGAAACTTGCTCAACCGTCAGGTTTCTGTCCGACCCTTCCCCATGTGGGCGCATTTTCCGCCACTGACCAGTGCATACGTGAGCACTGCTCGATTTCCGCGCCCCTCCCGCCCGCTCCCCGGGTGGGGTAGCTTTCACGGCGCTGTGCGGAGCGTCACCAGAGGCGGGGAGCGGGGATTGCGCGAGTTCACCAACCCTCCGTTGGCGTTGGCACCGCCGGTGGGCGGTCTGGCCGACGTCGTCTTCCGGCATGCGCAGGAGGACCCGCTGTACAGCGCGCTCGGCCGCAAGGACGACACCGGGCAGTGGCGGGACGTGACCGCCGCCGAGTTCCGCGACGAGGTCCTCGCCCTCGCCAAGGGCCTGCTCGCCCAGGGCGTCCGCTTCGGCGACCGCGTCGCGATCATGTCCCCCACCCGCTACGAGTGGACCCTGTTCGACTTCGCCCTGTGGACGATCGGTGCCCAGGTGGTGCCCGTCTATCCCACGTCCTCGGCCGAACAGTGCTTCTGGATGCTGTACGACGCCGAGTGCACGGCGGCCGTCGTGGAGCACGAGGACCACGCCATGACGATCGCCACCGTCATCGACCGGCTGCCGCAACTGCGCCAGTTGTGGCAGCTGGACGCGGGCGCCCTACAGGAGTTGTACGACGCCGGCGCCCACCTCGACGACGAGGTGGTGCACCGGCACCGGCAGGCCGTCACCCCCGACTCGACCGCGACGATCATCTACACCTCGGGCACCACCGGCCGCCCCAAGGGCTGTGTCATCTCGCACGGCAACTTCATGTACGAGGCGGACACGATGATCGAGCGGTGGGAGCCAGTCTTCCACTCCAAGAAGGGCGACGAGGCGGCAACCCTGCTGTTCCTGCCGCTGGCGCACGTCTTCGGGCGGATGGTGCAGGTCGCCGCGATCCGCGGCAGGGTCAAGTTCGGCCACCAGCCACAGCTGAGCGCGGCCGCCCTGATGCCCGACCTGGCCGCGTTCAAGCCGACGTTCTTCCTCGGGGTGCCGTACATCTTCGAGAAGGTCTTCAACGCCTCCCGCCGCAAGGCGGAGAAGGACGGCAAGGCCGGGCCGTTCGAGAAGGCTGTCGGGGTCGCCGTGAAGTACGCGGAGGCGATGGAGGCGAAGGCCTGGGGCATCGGGCCCGGCCCGTCGGCGGGTCTGCGCATGCAGCACCAGCTGTTCGACAAACTCGTCTACTCCAAGATGCGGGCGGCGATGGGCGGCCGCATCCGGCAGGCGATGACCGGCGGCTCGGGGATGGACCGCAGGCTCGGCCTGTTCTTCGCGGGCGCGGGCGTGCACATCTACGAGGGCTACGGCCTCACCGAGACCACCGCCGCCGCGACCGCCAACCCGCCCGAGCGCACCCGCTACGGCACCGTCGGGCAGCCCATCCCCGGCATGACCGTGCACATCGCGGACGACAGCGAGATCTGGCTGCGCGGCGAGAACGTCTTCCAGGGCTACCTCAACAACCCCAAGGCCACGGACGAGGCCCTGCACGACGGCTGGCTCGCCACCGGCGACCTCGGCTCCCTCGACGAGGACGGCTACCTCACCATCACCGGCCGCAAGAAGGAGATCCTGGTCACCTCCGGCGGCAAGAGCGTCTCCCCCGGCCAGCTGGAGGAACGGGTGCGCGACCATCCGCTGGTCGCCCAGTGCATCGTCGTCGGCAACGACCGCCCGTACATCGCCGCCCTGGTCACCCTCGACCAGGAGGCCGTCGAGCACTGGCTGACGATGCGTGGCAAACCGCGGATGTCGCCCGCCGAGCTGGTGCGGGACGCGGACCTGGAGACGGAGGTACGGCGGGCCGTGGTCGCCGCCAACACCCAGGTCTCGCAGGCCGAGTCGATCCGCACGTTCCGCATCCTCGCCCAGCCCTTCACCGAGGAACACGGCCTGCTCACCCCGTCGCTCAAGCTGAAGCGCAAGGCGATCGAGAACGCGTACGCGAGCGAGGTCGAGGCGCTGTACCGGGCATGAGGCTCGATACCGGCACACTCCGGTTGTTTCCGCCTAATTCCTACCGATTCCTACTGATTCTCCGGTCAGGAATGCATAACGGCTCGTGATCGTTGACGATGGTGGTACCACCTGACGACAACCGTAAGGATCACGAGCTCGTGAGCAGCAAGGTCCCCCCGATCATCCTCAACAACGGCGTCGAGATGCCCCAGCTGGGCTTCGGAGTCTGGCAGGTGCCGGACGACGAGGCGGAGCAGGCGGTCACCACCGCGCTGGAGGCCGGGTACCGCAGCATCGACACAGCGGCGATCTACGGCAATGAAGAGGGCACCGGCAAGGCGATCGCGGCCTCCGGAGTCCCCCGCGAGGACGTCTTCGTCACCACCAAGCTCTGGAACAGCGACCAGGGATACGACTCCACGCTGCGCGCCTTCGACACGTCGCTGGCCACGCTCGGCCTGGACTACCTCGACCTGTACCTGATGCACTGGCCGCTGCCGTCCGCGGACAAGTACGTCGACACCTACCGGGCGTTCGAGAAGCTCCTCGCCGACGGCCGTGTGCGCGCCATCGGTGTGTCCAACTTCCTTCCGGAGCACCTCGAGCGTCTGATCGCCGAGACGTCCGTCATCCCGGCGGTCAACCAGATCGAGCTGCACCCGCACCTGCAGCAGCACGCCTCCCGCGAGTACCACGCCGAACAGGGCATCGCCACCGAGGCCTGGTCGCCGCTCGGCCAGGGCAAGGGTCTCCTGGAGGTTCCGGCGATCGTCGCCATCGCCCAGAAGCACGGCCGTACCCCGGCCCAGGTCGTGCTGCGCTGGCACCTCCAGCTCGGCAACGTCGTGATCCCGAAGTCCGTCACGCCGTCCCGGATCAAGGAGAACCTCGAGGTCTTCGACTTCAGCCTGGACGCCGAGGACCTGGCGGCGATCAGCGCGTTGAACGAGGACCGTCGTCTGGGCCCGGACCCGGCGACGTTCGACGTCGGCTGACCTTTCCCGGCCTCGCGCCCCGGGACCGACACCACCTCGGTGGTGCCGGTCCCGGGGCGCGGCCATGTACGCCACCCGGGCGGGGGAGGCCGCGGCCGTGTCGGCGGGCGGCCGCGGACCCACATGGTAGGGACACGTTATTACACGTTATTAACGGACTTCATTACACGTTATTAACGGACTTCCCAACCGATTCCCTGCAGAAGGGTCCCTCGCAGTGCACCTCCGGACGCTGACCCTCACCACACTCTCCGCCGCCGCTCTGCTGGCCGCCGGGCAGCCCCCGCTCTCCGCGAGCGCCTACGGCACCTCGCACCCGACGTCGGCCCGGGAGGGCTCGGTCGGCGCGGCCGACCTGCTCGCGAAGGTGAAGTCCTGCACGCAGATCTCCCACGGCAGGTACCGCACCGACACGGGCAGCCGGGCCACGGTCCCGGTGTGCGGCAAGAAGGGGGCGGTGTTCTGGAAGGCCGACATGGACATCGACTGCGACGGCCGGCGCACCGCGAAGTGCAACGAGCGGACCGACCCCTGGTTCCACCCCGACACCGCCTTCCACCAGTCCGACGGCAGGCCCCTGCGCTCCGACACCCTGCCGTACGTCGTCGTCCCCGGGGCGAGCGGCATCTGGAACCATGCCCGCGCGGGCATCAAGGGCGGCGGCGTGGTCGCGGTGGTCCACGGCAGGCAGGTGCAGTACGCCGTCGTCGGCGACACCGGCCCCACGAAGATCATCGGCGAGGCGTCGTACGCCACCGCACGCGCCCTCGGCATCAACCCGGACCCGGCGACGGGCGGCGCGGCCTCCGGGGTGACCTACATCCTGTTCAGGAACTCCCAGGTGTCCCCCATCGAGAGCCGCACAGCGGCGGTGACCGAGGGCGAGCGGCTGGCGAAGCGGTTCCTCCGCGACAACTGACGGAAGGCTCTTGTCAGTTGGGCTGCCCGATCGGCCGCACGACGACGGTGTTGATGTCGACACCGACGGGCTGGCCCATGGCCCACACGATGGAGTCGGCGATCTGGTCGGCGGTGAGCAGCTGCCCGGGAGGCAGGCTTCCGTAGCTGTCCCAGAACGGGGTCTCCACCCGGCCGGGTGCGATCAGGGTCACGCCGACCCCGAACTCCGTCACCTGCCGACGGGTGTTCTCGGCAAGCCCGGTCACCGCCCACTTCGTCGCCCCGTAGATATTGCCGGGCGTCGGCACGAACCCGGCGACACTGCCGACCAGCACGATCCGGCCGCGGGTCTCCTTGAGGGCGTCGATCGACGCGCGGATGAGCAGCGCGGGGCCGAGGACGTTGGTCAGCACCATCTCGGTCCATCCGGCGGGGTCGCCGTCCGCGACGGAGTCGTGGGTGGCGAAGCCGGCGTTGGCGACGACTGTATCCAGTCGACCGTATTCCTTGAGTGTACGGTCGACAGCCGACTGGATACTGTCGTACTCGGCCGCGTTGCCGACGAGCGTCAACAGACCGTCGGGACGGCCGAGTTCCTCGGCGAAGCCGCGCAGTCGTTCCGCGCCGCGGCCGGTGACGGCCACGCGGTGGCCGGCGTCGAGCAGCCGCCGGGCGACCGCGGCGCCGATGCCGCTGCCGCCGCCGGTGATGAGCGTGACCGGAGAGTCGGTCATGGTTCCCCCTGGGACGTCGATGGACCTTGCGTTGGTGTCGATGCCGGGGAGTCCATCAGTTGGAGCACTCTCGAAGTCAAGGGGTGCCGGGCGGGGTTGGGGCGCGGCACGGTCGGGTCGGGTCGGGGTGGGGTCAGGGTCCGCAGGTGTCGCGGTACTCGGCCGAGGGGAAGTAGCGGTGCCACTCGGCCTCGGTCAGACCGCGGTGCGCTCGTGCGCACGCCTCGTCCGCCGCCCGGTTCGCCGCCAACGGGTGGACACGCTCGGCGAGATGAGGGGTGGCGATGTTCAACTGGTCGCCGTCCTCCGTGAATCGAAGCGCGCGGACCGGCCCGTCCCCGGCCTGCAGTGTGGCCGGTGACAGCGCGGGCGAGGCCGTCTCCCACACCTGCACGGAACCGTCCGGCGCGCTGCCCGCGAGGAGCGAGCCGTCGGCGGAGAACGCCAGAGCCACCCCGTGCAGGGTGGAGCCGACGGCCCTCAGGACGGCGACCCTGCGCCAGCCGCGCGCGTCCCACAGGGTCAGGCGGCCCTGGTAGTCGGCCGCGGCGAGGTATCTGCCGTCGGGGCTGAAGACTGCGGTGGTGAGGTAGTCCTCGCCGTCGACTCCTTCGGCTCCCTTGCGGAGCTTGCCCGTTGACGCGTCGACGAGCGTTCCCTCCGGGGTCAGTGCGGTACGGCCGGTGGTGTCGACCGCCACGATCTCCGCACCGGCGACGGTGACCGGCGGTGTCGCCTCGGATGCCGGCTCGTCCCGCCAGGCCCTGTCCATCAGCCCGTGCAGCGAGAGGGTGCTCACGGCGTTCGTCCGTCCGCCCTCGCGGTAGCGCAGCACGCCCTGGCCGGGGTCCAGCCGGATGTCGCCGATGCCGGAGGCGGCCACCGGATAGGTGAGGAGCGGCTCACGTGGGCTGTCATCCCCGGGGTCGGGAAGGTCCGTACGCCACAGGGTGAGGGAGCCCTTGCCCCAGGCCAGGGCATAGGCGCCGGCGAACTCCACGGCGTGCGCGCCGCCCGCGAGCGGCAGCCGGGGGCGTTCACGGCCGACGTGGAAGTCCCAGGTCACGATGGACTCGGGGGTGCCGGAGGCCAGAGCCCGCTGGTCGGCGGTGAACGTGAGGTCACCCTGACACAGCGTCCGCTCGGTCGCCCGGGGCACCGGCGTGGTGACGAGGCGCCCCTCGACGGCATCCAGGATCCTCAACCGGCCGCCGTCGTGCGCACACCAGGCGACATGGCGGTCGTCGCGGCTCAGCACCGGCAGCGCGCCGTCGTCACTGCCCCGCTCGTACCGGAACAGCAGCTTCTGCCGGCGGATGTCCCACACGTCGAGCGTCGCCCGGCCGCTGTCCGAGCCGCGGACCGGACGCCGCAGGACGAAGGTGCGCCCGCTCGGGCCGAAGGCGACATCGGTGTTGCTCCACGAGCCGGTCGGCAGACGACGCGTGCTGCCGTCCGCCAGCCCGCCGATCACCATGTCCTCGCCGCCGGGGGGACGGTACGCGACCATCCGACCGTCCTCGCTGACATCGAGCACGCCCTCGGACAGGCCCTCGCGCTCCACCGAACGGATGCGCCGACGCTCCACCACGTCCCACTGCACGGCCTTGTCATGGACGACAGTCGTCAGGATCCTGCCGTCCTGGCTCAGCCAGGCGGGCGCGTCGAGCGCGCGCGGCCCCACCTCGGGCTGGACGAACACGTCCTGTTCGCTCTGCGCCGCGGCCGTCCGCAGGGACTCCCGCGTCTCGGGCAGGTCGGCGGTGCGCCAGGCGGCGAGGGCCAGGCGCATCGCTGTGCGCGGCTCGGTGGAACGCAGCGTGCCGGCCAGCGCGGCAACACTGCGGGCCTCGGCCTCGTCGCGCTGCCGCGCGCTGACCTCGCCCTGCCGCCAGGCGGCCAGGCCCGCGACCACCGCCAGGCACAGCAGCACGGCGAGCCCACCCGACAGCGCACGCAGGCGGCGAGCGGTCCGGGTCGCGACCCGCCGGCCGTGTTCGTACGCCGCCACGCTCGCGGCCAGGAAATCGCGCTCGAGCCGGTTCAACTCGCCCTGCGTGGCACCCCCTTCACCTCCGTCACCGAAGGTCTCGCGCGCCTCGGTGAGCCGGGTGCCGCGGTAGAGCGCGCCCGCGTCCCGGTCCAACTCGGCCCAGCCCCGGGCCGCTTCGGTGAGCCGACGGTGCATCCGCAGCCGTTCGCGGTCCTCGTCCAGCCAGCCACGCAGCCGAGGCCAGGCGCCGAGGAGTGCCTCGTGAGCGAGGTCGACCGTGTCACCGTCGACGGTCAACAGCCGACAGTCCACAAGACGTTCCAGGACGCGTGCAGTCGTCTCGTCGGCGTCGAGCTCCTCGCGGTCGGCAGGGCGCCGGGTGTCTTCGGTACCGTCGCCGGGGTTCACCAGGCGCAGCAGCAGCGCCCGCAGGGCGGCGGCTTCGGCGGGCGTGCATCGGCCGTGTACGGCTTCCGCGGTGTGCGCGACGGCTCCCTGGACGCCGCCGACGGCGTCGTAGGCCGCGAGCGTCAGCGTCTTGCCGGTACGGCGACGCCAGACCTCGCGCAGCGCGTGGGCCATCAGCGGCAGGCCGCCCGGTTCGCCGGCCACGTCCGCCACGATCCGTGCGGTCAGGGCGCGTTCGACCACGAGCCGACGCGCCGCGGCCGGCCGCACCACTGCCTCCCGCAACGCCCGCGGCGACATCGGCCCGACGAGCAGCGCGGAGTCCCGCAGTGCCTCGGCGAGCGGACCGTGGTCCGCGCAGCGACCGTAGAAATCGGCACGTACGGCGACCACGACGCGCAGCCGGGACGCCGGGTCCACCGCCGCGAGCAACCGGGAGAGGAAACGGGCGCGTTCGTCGGCGTCGGTGCAGAGGGTGAAGACCTCTTCGAACTGGTCGACGACGAGGAGGGTGTCGCCCGGTGCGGCATGCGGGGTGAACAGCGGATCGTGGGTGCGGGTGGGGTGAGGGCCCGGGGCGAACAGGCGGATGGCGGCGATATGGGGGATGGGGTCGACTGTATGCAGTCGACTCACATCTGTTGACGGACGTGACGCCGGGAGACAGTCGGCTGCATACCGTCGACCGCCATCCGCCGTCAGTCGCAACGCCGGCACCAACCCCGCCCGCAGCAGCGACGACTTGCCGCTCCCGGAGGCGCCGACGATCGCCGCGAACCTCGCGCGGGAGGTGAGCCGGAGCAGTTCGGTGATCAGGTCGTCCCGGCCGTGGAAGTACTCCCCGTCGCCGGTCTCGAAGCGGGCGAGTCCCGGGTAGGGGCTGTCGTCGCCGTCGGTGTCGTCGGACGCGCGGGCGTCGGCCGAGTCGGCGACGGCCTCCCGCCAGCGGGCCTCCCACTCACACGGATCGCCGCCGCACGCGGTGACGTAGGCCAGGAGGACCGGCAGGGTGGGCAGCCGTTCGCCGGACGCGGCGGCGGACAGTGTGGGCGGCGAATAGCCGGCGCCCTGCGCCATCGCCCGGTAGGTCGGGGTGCCCGCCTCGTCGCGCAGTTTGCGCAGTTCGTAGGCGAAGCGCTGTACCGCTCCGGCCCCCGGATCCAGCGGTTTTTCCCGGCGCCCCATGCGTGTCTCCCCCTCGCTCACGGCCGTCCCACACGCTAACAACCGGCTCTCGCATATTGATTGGCGCTCCGAACCGGGGCTGCCCAACAATCCGCGGTCGCCTGGACTCGTCGGTGCACGTCTTCGCACGGCCCGCTCGCACGGCCCGCTCGTAGGGCTCGCGCTTTCCGCCTCGCACCGGAGTCAGCCATCGCCACCACACACACTCCAGGACCTCTTCTACGGCCCGCCCGGTTGCCGTCCTCGCCCGACGCCGTCCCTCGTGCACGCGCTCGGTGGCACGCGCTGCTCCCGGTCGTGCTCTCCCTCGCCCTCGGTCTGTGGGGTGTCCGGCGGGAGGGGAGCATGTGGCGGGACGAGGTGGTGACGTACGACATGGCCCGCCGTTCGTTGCCCGACCTGTGGGCGACGCTGCACGGCGTCGACGCCGTGCACGGCCTGTACTACCTGTTCCTGCACGGCCTCTTCCGGGTGTTCGACGGGGTGGATCCGCTGCTGGTGCTGCGTCTGCCGTCGGTCCTGGCGACCGCCGCGGCAGCCGGGACGCTGGCCCTGCTGGGGCGCTGTCTCGCGGGGCCGCGTGCGGGGCTGCTCGCCGGTGTCGTCTTCGCGTGGCTGCCGCCGGTCCAGCGGTATGCACAAGAAGGTCGATCGTATGCACTCGTCTGCGCCCTGGTCGTCTGGGCTTCGTACCTGCTGGTGCGGGCCGTTCGGCGGCGCACGGGCCGGGCCTGGGCCGCTTATGGCTCGGTCGTGCTGGCCGCGTGTCTACTGCACGAGTTCGCAGTGCTCGCCCTCGCCGCACATCTGGTGGCGCTGCCGCGTGCGGATCGCCGCGCGGGGGCCCTGGTGGCGCTCGTGGTCTGTGCGGGCCTCGCCCCGCTGGTCGTGCTGAGTACGCGTCAGTCGGACCAGGTGGCGTGGATAGGCGGGATCGGCGCCGGCGCTCTGGCGGGCTTCGTCGGGGTGAGCGTGCTCGGGCTGGCCTGTGCGGCACTGCTCCGGGGCGGTGGGCGAAGCCGGGAGGGGATGGGAATCACCACGCTGGCGCTGCCGCTCCTCGTCCTGCCCGCGCTGCTGCTTCTGCTGGTCTCGCTGGTCAAGCCGCTGTACGTCGACCGCTATGTCCTCTACGGCCAGGCGGGCACCGCCCTGCTGGTCGGCGCCGCCCTCGACCGGCTCGTCCGTGCGGCGGGCCGGATCCGGACCGTCGCCGTGCTGGCCGCCGGGACGGCCGTGCTGGCGCTGCTGCCGATCACGCTTCAGCTACGCGCACCGCAGAGCCGTACCGACGACGTCGCCGCCATCGCCGAGGCCGTCCGCGCGGCGGGCGGCGACGCCGACGGTGTCGTCTTCATGCCCTCGCGGCGTCGTGTGTGGTCGCTGCCCGACCCGGACTCCGTGCGCGGTCTGCGTGACCTCGCGCTTGACGGCGGTCCGGTGGCCTCGCACACGCTGTACGGCACGGAGGTGCCCGCCGCCGTCATCCGCGCCCGGATGCTGGCGACGGCGCGGGTTCTCGCGGTGGGCGACCCTGCCGGGGAGCCGCTGGACCGCGTGCCGCAGGAGGCGGTCAAACGGCGGGTGCTCGCCACGTACTTCGTGGCCTGTCGCACTCGGCATGTGCAGGGAGCACGGATCACGGTCTACGCCCGGCCGGGCCGCTGTTGATTGCATACGGTCGACGTCACTCGGTACGCACAGCCGTGTATACCGTATGCGCCGCGAGCAGGAACACATCCGGCCGTTGGTGGACACTCGCCCGGTCCTCGGGGTCGAGGAGCCGGTCGAGCGCGGCTCGGTCAGTGGCGTCGAGGTGGTCGCCGATGACGTCACGGCGGCGGGTCAGCAACGCGGCGACATAGGCGCGAGCCCGGTCCGTGGTCGGTGCGGGCAGATCGAGCAGGAAGCTGCGCGTGCCGGTCGGCCTGAGGCCCGCGGCGGTCATCAGCGCCGGCCAGTCCTCGGTCTCGGCGACCGCTCCGGGCAGGTCCGCACGCATCTGCGCGAACCACTCCTCCTCCACCGCATCCAGGCGCGCCTGCAGCCCGGGCCGCCCGATGCCGATGTCGCGGGGCAGGAACCGGGTGGGCAGGCCACCCTCCAGGAGCGCGAGCGTGCCGCCGGGCGCGAGCCGGACCGCGAAGGCGGCGAGGGCGGCGCGCTGATCGCCCAGATGGTGCAGGCTCCGACTGGCCCACAGAAGGTCTACGGGATAGTCCAAGTCGTCCAGAACGCCAGGGAGTTCACCACCGAGGGTGTCGAAACGATCGGCGACGCCGAGCCGGACGGCCCGGGCGCGGGCCCGTTCCAGCAGCGGTTCTGTGCCGTCGACGGCGACGACACGGGCACCGGGGAAGGCATCGGCGAGCAGACAGGAGACGACGCCGGGTCCGCTGCCCGCGTCGACGATCAACCCTGGCTCGGTCTGCTTGTGGCCGAGCCACGCCAGGGCCCGCTCGTACAGGGGCGTGAACAGCTCCGCCTGGCTCTCCAGCAGCGGTGCCATCTCGTTCCAGTCGATGTCGCTGTGGCCGTGAGCGTGGTCCGGACCGTGGTGGTGTGGGACCGGATGATCCGGGCCGTGGTCGTGCGGATCGTGGTCGTGGTCGTGGTGCGCCATGGACGTCAGCCTCTCGTCAGGATGCGGCCAGCGTGCGCCGACGCACCGCGCAAGGGCCACCACTGTTGCCACCACAGCAAAAACGTCGACGGAATCGGCATCGGAAAATGGGGTGCGCCCTGCGCGGCGAATCACTCACGATGACCGTATGGACGACGAACTGGTGGAGCGTTTCCTCGAGGACGGGTTCGTGAGGATCGAGGGCGCCTTTCCGCCGCGCGTCGCCGAGGACTGCGTCCGGCTCCTGTGGCGGGAGACGGGATACGACGCCGAGGACCCGGCCACCTGGAAGGACCCGGTGCACTGGGTGGCGGGCATGGTCCAGGGGCCGTTCGCGGCGGCCGCCAACACCCCCGTATTGCATGAGGCGTTCGATCTGCTGGTCGGCGAGGGCCGTTGGGAGCCCCGCTATTCGCTGGGCAGCTTCCCGCTGAGGTTCCCGCACGCGGAGGAACCCGACGACGCGGGCTGGCACATCGAGGGAAGCTACCTCCCCGAGGGCGCCGCGAACTACCACACGAACCTACGATCGAGGGACCGCGCGCTGCTGATGCTGTTCCTGTTCAGCGAGGTCACCGAGGCCGACGCCCCGACCCGCATCAGGATTGGCTCGCATCTCGACGTACCGCCGGTGCTGGAGCCGTACGGCGAAGAGGGCGCCTCCTTCATGGAGCTGGGCCCGAAGGTGGCGGCGGCCTCCGCGCACCGCCCCCTCGCGTACGCCACCGGCCGCCCAGGCGACGTCTACCTGTGCCATCCCTTCCTGGTACACGCCGCCCAGCCGCACCACGGCACCCGCCCCCGCTTCATGGCGCAGCCGCCGCTGTGTCCGGCGGTGCCCTACGAGCTGGAGCGGGCGGACGGGAACTACTCGGCGGTGGAGTTCGCGATCCGCCGGGGTCTGGCCCGCGAAGGCTGACCCCGGCGGATCACTTCAGGGTGCTACAGCGCCGGGGTGCTACAGCGCCGGGTAGGCGTTCTTCATGAGCTCCTGGAACTGTGCCGAGAACCAGTGCCCCGACAGCGGAGAGTTCGGCAGCGCGCCCGACATGTTGAAGCCGTTGCGGGCGTTGCCCTCGTAGGTGGGGTCGCACATCCGGTCGAAGCCCTTGCCCTCCGGGTTCTCGATGAACTGGCTCGAACCGTCGGACTCCCCCGGGGGCTTCATCCACACGTAGGCGTCGATCCCGGCGGCCGGGTTGGCCTGCGGGCGCTCGCCGAGGCCGGCGCCGGACTGGTTGCACCAGTTGCCGACGTGGATGCGACGGTCGTAGCGGCCGCCGTTGACATACGTGTTGACGTCCGTCATCGCGCCCGGTCCGGTGGGCCGTGCGGTGCCGCCCCAGCCGTTGCGGGAGGTGTCGATCAGCATGCCGATACCGGAGTTGAAGCCGGTGGTGACCAGCTGGTTGCGGAAGGCCTGGGCGAACGACAGCTCGTCGACGTAGCGGTTCCAGTCCACCCACGCGGACTCACGGACCGACTTGCCGGCCACCGAGTCGTTGATGGTGAAGTTGTTCTCCTTCAGGGCGCTGTAGTTGGCCGTGTTGGTGATGAAGCCGTGGACGTCGTTGACGGTGGCGCCCTCCGTGGTCGCCGCCTCCTTGAACAGGGCGGCGCTGGGGGCGAAGTTGTCGTCCCAGCCGATCCAGCCGTGGTGTCCGGCGTCGATGTAGTTGTAGACGTTGGGCGCGTCACCGAGCTTGTTCAGGGCGTAGCCGACGCCCTTCTGGTAGTTGCCGTTGGCCTTCATCACGTCGCACTGCGGGGTGGCCGTGGGCCGGCTGCCGGTGTTGGTGACGAGGTTGGGCAGCGAGTCGATCTCGATGGTGTTGACGATCCGCAGCCCGGCGTACTTGGGGTCGGCGAGGATCGCGGCGATCGGGTCGATGTACTGCGTCTTGTACTTGTCGATCTCCGTCGGGCCGAGTTCACCGTTGGAGGCGAGGGCGGCGCAGTCGCGTCCGGGCAGGTTGTAGATGACGAGCTGGACGACGAGTTCGCCGGAGCCCTTCTGTGTAAGCGCCGTGTCAAGGTGGTCGCGCAGACCCATGCCGCCGTTGACGCCGTTGATCGCGGCGATGCGGTCGAGCCAGACGCCGGTCGGCTGGTTGGAGATACGGCTGCCGCCCGGCTCGGCGGCGGCCTTCGCGGACCACTCCGGGTTCACGTACACCTTGGCGCCGGAGTACGGGTTGTCGACCTTCGGGCCGGTCGGGTCCGGCGGATCGGTGGGGCCGCCGCTGCCGTCGTCGACGTTGCAGGTCACGCCGTCGAGGGTGAAGGTGGCCGGGATCGCGTTGGTGCCGCTGTAGGTGCCCTGGAAGCCGAAGCTGGCCGAACCGCCGGTGGCGAGCGTGCCGTTGTAGGACTCGTTGGCGGCGGTGACGGCGGTGCCGCTCTGGCTGACCTTGGCGTTCCAGCCGCTGGTGACCTTCTGGTTACCGGCGTACGACCACTTCACCGCCCAACTCGACTTGGCGGCACCGTTGTTGGTGACGGTGACGGCGGCGGTGAAGCCGGTGTCCCACTGGTTCTGCACCTTGTAGTCGACGGTGCACGGGACGGCGGCGGCGCCGACGTCCCCCGGTACGACGGCGAACGCCGTCCCTGAGGCCCCGGCGACCAGTGCCAGGGCAGCGAGTATCGCGGTTCTGGTACGACTCATGAGTGCGGGTTCCTTCTCGGTTGCGGGTTCCTTCTCGGTTGCGGGTGACTCGGTTGCGGGAGTTGTCAGCCGTTCAGGGCGCGCAGATGGTCGCGCAGCCCGATGCCGTACGCCGTGGGCGTACCGTCGTAACTGGTGATCAGGGCGGGACCCGTGGAGCAGTTCCATGTGTTCCAGGTCCAGCCCAGGTACGACTGGCCGCGGTCGTCGAACCACTTCATGACCCGGTCGACGAAGCCGTGTGAGCAGGTGTTCTCGCCGATCTCTCCGGCCACGAGCGGTACTTGGGCGGCGACCGGGGCGAGCGTGGCGTCGAAGCAGCTCTCGTTGGAGCAGGTGTTGAAGTTGTACACATGCCAGGCGGCGGCGAGATTGCCCGCCGGGTCGGTGGGTTTGTGGGCGAGCCACTGGCTCAGGTCGTTCGCGTACGCGAGCCCGCCGACCAGGATCAGGTTCTTGGCGCCGGTATTGCGGACACTGTCTACAAGATCCTGCATACCGGCGACCTCATAACCGATACCCGGGCAGGTGCCGCCGTCCCGCCAGCACTGCCACGCCTGGGTGATCGTGGGGGTGGCACGGTCCGGGTAGGGCTCGTTGAACAGGTCGAAGACGACGGTCGGGTCGTCCTTGAAGGTGTTGGCCACCGAGGTCCAGAAGGACGGGGTGTACTGCATGTCGGGCATCGGCTTCTGGCAGCTGGCGTGCACGTCGGCGCAGCCGGCGGAGTTGCCGGTGTACTGGCCGTGGGTCCAGTGCAGTTCGAGCATCGGCGTCATGCCGTTGGCCTTCACCTTCGCCACCAGGTCCTTGACGGCGTTGATGTAGTGGGTGCCCGCGTACTCGGGTCGGATGTTGGAAAGGCCCAGCCAGCACTCCTCGTTGAGGGGGATACGGACGGTGTTGGCGTTCCAGTCGGCGATCGCCTTGACAGAGGCGTCGTCGACCGGCCCGTCGAAGATGCCGCGGCCCTGCACGCACATGAACTCGCCGCCGGACCGGTTCACGCCGAGCATGCGGCGGGTGCCGCCCTCGGCGTCCATGAGCTTGTTGCCCACCGCGCGTAAGACAGGTGCCGTGCCGTCACCGGGATCGGTCGGATCGGTCGGATCGGTCGGATCCGGGGTGGGCGACGGTTCGGCGTCGACGTTGCAGGTGGTGCCGTTCAACTGGAACGACGTCGGTACGGCGTTGTTCCCCGACGAGGTGGCGAGGAACCCGGCGCTGATGCTCGCGCCGGTGCCGAGCGAGCCGTTGTAGCTCTCGTTGGCGGCGGTGACGGTCGTACCGGACTGGGACCACTTGGCGTTCCAGCCCTGGTCGACCTTCTGGCCGTTCGCAAGGTCGAAGGTCAGCTTCCAACTGCTCACGGCAGCCGTGTTGTTGGTGATGTTCACGGCGCCCTGGAAGCCGGTGCCCCACTGGCTGGTGACGGAGTACTCCACCGTGCAGGCGGGTGCAGCTCCGGAGGCCGTGACCACCGGCACCGTCACGGACCCGACTAGGGCGACCGCGCCGGCGACGGCTAAAAGTACTGAACGCGGGGGGTGTCGCATGAGCGAGTCCTTGCAGTTCGGGCACGTCGTGACGGACGCGTCGACTGATGGAACCGCTCCCACTGGTGTCAACGAAGCTAGCGCCAAGTGACGGTAAAGAACAGAGGAGTCACTGACTTTCCCTCAACGCCTCTTGTCGAATCTTTTCGACTCTTCAAGCACCTTGACCCCTCCCACCCCCGTCCCCACTATGGGAGCGCTCCCACTGGTTCAAGCCTTGACATCTCCGAGCCGCAAGGAGGAACCAGCACATGCCCCCCAGAGCAAGACGCCGGACCGCTCGGCGGTTATGGACCGCCGTCGTGGCGGCCCTGGCACTTCCTTTCACGATGTTGGGTACGGGTTCAACTCCCGCACAGGCGGCGCCACTTCAGTGCAGCGTCGACTACAGGACGAACGACTGGGGCTCCGGTTTCACCGCGGACCTGACGATCACCAACCGCGGCACGGACCCCATCGCCGGCTGGACCATGACGTACAGCTACGCGGGCAACCAGAAGCTCAGCGGCAGCGGTTGGAACGGCACCTGGTCCCAGTCCGGCCAGGCGATCACGGTGAAGAACGCGTCGTACAACGGCACGATCGCCGTCGGTGCCGCTGTCTCCACCGGCGCGCAGTTCACGTACAGCGGCACGAACGCGGCGCCGACCGACTTCGCCGTGAACGGGACCAGTTGTGCCGGCGCGCATCAGCCCCCGATCACGGTGCTGACCAGCCCGGCCGCGGGCGCGGTCTACACGCAGGGTGACCCGGTTCCGCTCGCGGCGACCGCCGCGGCCGCGGACGGCGCGACGATCAGCAAGGTGGAGTTCTACGACGACACCACACTGCTGGGCACGGACACGACGGCGCCGTACTCTCTTTCGGCCTCAAGTTTGACCGTGGGCAGTCACTCGCTCCTCGCGAAGGGGTACGACAGTCTGGGCGCGTCCGCGGAGTCCACACCGGTCGGCATCACGGTCGCCGCGGGTCCCACGGTGGTGGCCTCGACCAACCAACTGGCCGTCCAGCAGGGCAAGACGGGCACGTTCGACGTGAAGCTGTCGACCCAGCCGTCCGCCAACGTGACCGTCACGACCGCCCGCAGCGGCGGTAATTCGGGCCTGTCGGTGACCGGCGGGGCGTCGCTCACCTTCACCCCGTCGAACTGGAACACCGCGCAGAAGGTGACCATCACGGCCGACGCCTCCGGCACGGGCGCGGCGACCTTCGAGTCGACGGCCACCGGTCACGCGAAGTCCACGGTGACGGTCACGCAGATCGCGGCGTCGAAGGCGTACGACGCCCGGTTCCTGGAGCTGTACGGCAAGATCACCAACCCGGCCAGCGGCTACTTCTCCCCCGAGGGCATCCCCTACCACTCGGTCGAGACGCTGATCGTCGAGGCTCCGGACCACGGGCACGAGACCACGTCGGAGGCGTACAGCTACCTTCTCTGGCTGCAGGCCATGTACGGCAAGGTCACCGGCGACTGGACCAAGTTCAACGGCGCCTGGGACATCATGGAGAAGTTCATGATCCCGACCCACGCCGACCAGCCGACGAACTCCTTCTACAACGCCTCGAAGCCGGCGACGTACGCGCCCGAGCTGGACACGCCGGGCGAGTACCCGGCGAAGCTCGACCCGTCGGTCTCGGTCGGATCGGATCCGATCGCCGGTGAACTGAAGACTGCATACGGTACGGACGACGTCTACGGTATGCACTGGCTGCAGGACGTCGACAACATCTACGGCTACGGCAACTCGCCGGGCAAGTGCGAGGCGGGTCCGACGGACACCGGCCCGTCGTACATCAACACCTTCCAGCGCGGCGCGCAGGAGTCGGTGTGGGAGACGGTGCCGCAGCCGACCTGCGACGCCTTCAAGTACGGCGGCACCAACGGCTACCTGGACCTGTTCACGGGTGACGCCTCGTACGCCAAGCAGTGGAAGTTCACCAACGCCCCGGACGCCGACGCGCGGGCCGTGCAGGCCGCGTACTGGGCGGACATCTGGGCGAAGGAGCAGGGCAAGGGCAGTGACGTTTCCGCGACCGTCGGCAAGGCCGCGAAGATGGGCGACTACCTGCGCTACTCGATGTACGACAAGTACTTCAAGAAGGTCGGCAACTGTGTCGGGCCGTCGACCTGCGCGGCCGGCACCGGCAAGGACGCCTCGATGTACCTGATGTCCTGGTACTACGCGTGGGGCGGCGCCACCGACACCTCGGCGGGCTGGTCCTGGCGCATCGGCTCCAGTCACGCGCACGGCGGCTACCAGAACCCGCTGGCCGCGTACGCGCTGAGCAGTTACGCCGACCTGAAGCCCAAGTCGGCCACAGGGCAGGCGGACTGGGCCAAGTCGCTCGACCGGCAGCTGGAGTTCTACCGCTGGCTGCAGTCGGACGAGGGCGCCATCGCGGGCGGTGCGACCAACAGCTGGGCGGGCCGGTACGCGCCGCCGCCGGCCGGGAAGTCGACGTTCTACGGCATGTACTACGACCAGCAGCCCGTCTACCACGACCCGCCGTCCAACCAGTGGTTCGGCTTCCAGGCGTGGTCGATGGAGCGGGTGGCCGAGTACTACCAGCAGACGGGTGACGCGGACGCCAAGGTGGTCCTCGACAAGTGGGTCGACTGGGCGCTGTCCAAGACCACGGTCAACCCGGACGGCACCTATCTGATCCCCTCGACGCTCCAGTGGTCGGGCCAGCCCGACACCTGGAACGCCACCAACCCCGGTGCCAACAGCGGCCTGCACGTCACCGTCGCCGACTACACCAACGACGTCGGTGTGGCCGCCGCGTACGCCAAGACCCTGACGTACTACGCGGACCGCTCCGGTGACACCCAGGCCGCGACCACGGCCAAGGCCCTCCTCGACGGCATGTGGGACAACTACCAGGACAGCCTCGGCATCGCCGTCCCGGAGACCCGCGCCGACTACAACCGCTTCGACGACGGCGTGACCGTCCCGAGCGGCTGGACCGGCACCATGCCGAACGGCGACGCCATCAACGCGTCGTCGACCTTCGACTCCATCCGCTCGTTCTACGAGGACGACCCGGCCTGGTCGAAGATCGAGGCCTACCTGGCGGGCGGCGCCGCGCCCTCCTTCACGTACCACCGCTTCTGGGCCCAGGCGGACATCGCCCTGGCCATGGCCTCGTACGCGGAGCTCCTCGAATAGTCCCCGCCGGGCGCTCCGCGGGTCGGGCGGTACGAAAGCTGCGGGCCGTGTGTGGCTGGTCGCGCAGTTCCCCGCGCCCCTACAGGGGGCGGGGCGGCACCGCGCCTCTCCGGGGCGCCTGAAGCTCCGCGTACGCGGTCTCGTCACCTGACGACGAGGCCATCCGGCCGGGCGGCCCCCACCCGCACTGGGGGCCGCCCGGTTCTCGCACGCTCCCCTCCTGAAAGGCCCCCGAAAGGCCCTTTCGCAAGGCCCTCCTGAAAGGAAGGTCCCCCACCGTGCGAAGAACCCGCATCCTCACGACCGTGCTGGCACTGGCGGCCGCCCTGCTCGCGGGCACCCCGCCCGCTCTCGCCGCCGACCCCGCGCAGCCGGCGATCGCCGCCGACACCTACACCTGGAAGAACGCGCGCATCGACGGCGGCGGCTTCGTCCCCGGCATCGTCTTCAACCGGACCGAGAAGGACCTCGCCTACGCCCGCACCGACATCGGTGGTGCCTACCGCTGGCAGGAGTCGACGAAGACCTGGACGCCCCTGCTGGACTCGGTCGGCTGGGACGACTGGGGGCACACGGGCGTGGCCAGTCTGGCCTCGGACTCCGTGGACCCCGACAAGGTGTACGCGGCCGTCGGCACGTACACGAACAGCTGGGATCCGGGAAACGGGGCCGTGCTCCGGTCCTCCGACCGGGGCGCCAGCTGGCAGAAGACCGATCTGCCCTTCAAGCTGGGCGGCAACATGCCCGGCCGGGGTATGGGTGAGCGCCTGGCCATCGACCCGAACAGGAACAGCGTGCTGTATCTGGGCGCGCCGAGCGGCAAGGGCCTGTGGCGGTCGACGGACTCCGGTGTCACCTGGTCGCAGGTGGCGGGATTCCCCAACGTCGGCAACTACGCGCAGGATCCGACCGACACCAGCGGCTACGCCAGCGACAACCAGGGCGTCACCTGGGTCACCTTCGACGAGTCGACGGGCACGTCGGGGAACGCGACGAAGACGATCTACGTCGGGGTCGCCGACAAGGACAACGCGGTGTACCGCTCGACGGACGCGGGCGCGACCTGGTCGCGGCTGGCCGGACAGCCGACGGGATACCTCGCGCACAAGGGTGTACTGGATACCGAAAACGGCTATCTGTATATCGCATACAGTGACAAGGGCGGTCCCTACGACGGTGGCAAGGGCCGGTTGTGGCGGTACGCGACCGCGACCGGCGCCTGGACGGACATCAGTCCGGTCGCCGAGGCGGACACCTACTACGGCTTCAGCGGGCTGACGGTGGACCGGCAGAAGCCCGGCACCGTCATGGCCACCGCATACAGTTCCTGGTGGCCGGACACCCAGATCTTCCGTTCCACGGACAGCGGCGGGACCTGGACGAAGGCGTGGGACTACACGTCGTATCCCACCCGTTCGAACCGCTACACGATGGACGTGTCGTCCTCCCCGTGGCTGACCTGGGGTGCGAACCCCTCGCCGCCCGAGCAGGCCCCGAAGCTCGGCTGGATGACCGAGTCGCTGGAGATCGACCCGTTCGACTCCGACCGGATGATGTACGGGACAGGGGCGACGGTCTACGGCACGGAGAACCTGACCAACTGGGACAGCGGCAGCCAGTTCACCATCAGGCCGATGGCGCAGGGTCTGGAGGAGACGGCGGTCCTCGACCTGGCGTCGCCGCCCTCGGGCGCCCCGCTGCTGAGCGCCCTCGGTGACATCGGCGGGTTCCGGCACACGGACCTGACCAAGGTCCCGTCGATGATGTTCACCTCGCCCAACTTCACCTCCACGACGAGTCTGGACTTCGCCGAGAGCAACCCGAACACGGTGGTCCGGGTCGGCAACCTCGACTCGGGTCCGCACGTCGCGTTCTCGACGGACAACGGCGCCAACTGGTTCGCCGGGAGCGACCCTTCGGGCGTGAGCGGCGGCGGGACGGTCGCGGCGGCGGCCGACGGCAGCGGCTTCGTGTGGAGCCCGGCGGGCGCAGGGGTGCATTACGCGACGGGCTTCGGTACGTCCTGGGCCGCGTCCAGCGGTATCCCGGCGGGCGCGATCGTCGAGTCGGACCGGGTCGACCCGAAGACCTTCTACGGTTTCAAGTCCGGGAAGTTCTATGTCAGTTCGGACGGTGGCGCGACCTTCACCGCGTCCTCGGCCACCGGTCTGCCCGCCGGCGACAGCGTGCGCTTCAAGGCGCTGCCCGGCACGAAGGGCGACGTGTGGCTGGCGGGCGGTGCGAGTGACGGCGCGTACGGGCTGTGGCACTCCACGGACGGCGGCGCCACCTTCGTCAAGCTCTCGGGCGTCGAGCAGGCCGACACGATCGGCTTCGGCAAGGCGGCGACGGGGGCGTCGTACCAGACGCTCTACACCAGCGCGAAGATCGGCGGCGTACGCGGCATCTTCCGCTCCACCGACAAGGGCGCGACCTGGACCCGTATCAACGATGATGCCCACCAGTGGGGTTGGACGGGCGAGACGATCACCGGTGACCCGCGGGTGTACGGCCGCGTGTACGTGGCGACGAACGGTCGCGGCGTCATCTACGGCGACAGCTCCGACACCGGCGGCGGAACGGATCCGGGACCGGGTCCCGACCCGACCCCGACCGGCGCCTGCACGGTGACGTACAAGGTCACCAACCAGTGGTCGGGCGGCTTCCAGGCCGACGTCCAGCTGGCCAACACCGGATCGACCGCCTGGAACGGCTGGTCACTCGGCTGGACGTTCCCGGACGGGCAGAAGGTCACGCAGGTGTGGAACGCCGAGTACGCGCAGTCGGGTTCGGCGGTGACGGCGAAGAACGTGGGCTGGAACGGCACGGTCGCGGCGGGCTCGTCGGTGGGTTTCGGCTTCACCGGGAGCTGGTCGGGCACGAACACGAAACCGGCGGCCTTCAAGCTGGGTGACCGGATCTGCACGGTGAATTGACGGGCGGGAGAACCGAGGTGCGGTGGGTGCGTGCTCCCGAGGGGGCACGCACCCACCGTCGTTCACGGGGTGTAGACCGTCGGCCTCGGTGCCGTCGCCATACCGTTGCCGATGAAGAAGCTCGGGTGCGGCGGCTGATTGTATGCAGTATTCTGCCAGGCCAGTGCCGTCCGGTACATCGTGTCGTGCAGCAAGGTCGTGATCTTGGTGCTGGTCTCGACCGGGGTCGAGTAGACGCGCAGGGCCGTGTTGTTCGACGTCGGCCAGACGACCTCCTCGCGCCAGTCGCCGAGGATGTCACCGGACAGGGACGGCGTGGACTTGGTGCCGTTGTTGGAGTGCACGCCGGATCCGGTCAGCAGGCGGGTGTCGCCGGAGGTGCCGTACTTGTCGATGCGGGTGCCGTCGAGGAGTTCGCGGACCGGGTCGCCGTCCCACCAGCTCAGGAAGTTGAGGCTGGAGGGCTCGCGGCCGAGCGAGGCGCCGGTCGCCGAGCGCAGGGTGGTGTCGGAGGCGGACCAGGCCTCCGCGCCCGCGCTGCCGGCGTAGACGTCGGCGGCGACTCCGCGCCCGTTGTCGGCGCCGGAGGCCGTCTGCCAGAGGAGGGAGCCGGTGCGTGCGTCGGCCATCCAGGAGCCGGGCTGGCTGGTGCTCTCGGAGACCTTGAAGTACTCCAGGCCCGCCCGGGAGGGATTGAGGTCGCCGACGTGGCCCGCGTCGCCGTGGCCGAGCTTCGTCGTCCACAGGCCGCCGCCGTTGTCGTCGACGGTCATCGCGCCGTACACGATCTCGTCCTTGCCGTCGGCGTCGACGTCGGCGACCGACAGGCTGTGGTTGCCCTGTCCGTCGTAGCCCTTGCCGCTGTTGGTGGAGGAGTTGGTGTCGAAGGTCCAGCGGCGGGTGAAGGCGCCGCCTCGCCAGTCCCAGGCGGCGATGACCGTGCGGGTGTAGTAGCCGCGCGCCATGATCAGGGACGGGCGCGAGCCGTCCAGGTACGCCGTGCCGGCGAGGAAGCGGTCGACGCGGTTGCCGTACGAGTCGCCCCAGGAGGAGACCGTGCCGCGGGCCGGGACGTAGTCGACGGTCTGCATCGCCTTGCCGGTCTGGCCGTTGAACATGGTCAGGTACTCGGGGCCGGACAGCACGTAGCCGCTGGAGTTGCGGTGGTCGGCCGAGGAGCTGCCGATGACCGCGCCGGTGCCGTCCTTCGTGCCGTCGGCGGTCTTCATGGCGAGCTCGGCCTTGCCGTCGCCGTCGTAGTCGTACGCCTGGAACTGCGTGTAGTGGGCGCCGGAACGGATGTTGCGGCCCAGGTCGATGCGCCACAGGCGGGTGCCGTCGAGCTTGACGCCGTCGATGAACGTGTTGCCGGTGTAGCCGGACTGGGAGTTGTCCTTGGCGTTGGTCGGGTTCCACTTGAGGACGAAGTCGAGGGCGCCGTCGCCGTCGAGGTCGGCGGTGGAGGCGTCGTTGGCCTCGTAGGTGTAGGCGACGCCGTCGGGGGTGGTGCCGCCGGCGGGCGGGGTGATGGGCACGTCCTTGTAGCCGGTGCGGAGTTGGACGGCATTGACGGAGTCGGCCTGCTCCACGCCGCCGACGATCGCCCGGACCGTGTAGTCGGCCTGGGCGGGCGCGCCGGAGTGGAAGTAGTTCGTGGAGCCGGTGATCGGGGCGGAGTTGACCTTGGTGCCGGCCCGGTAGACGTTGAAGGACACGTCGTTCGGGTCGGTGCCGAGCCAGCGCCAGCTGACCAGGTTGCCGCTGTCGGTGTGCACGCTGACGACACCGCGGTCGAGCTTCTCGACCTGGCGGGCGGTGGCGGCCTCGGCGGTGTCGCTGCCGAGTGTCGTGGTGAGTCCGGCGCCGACGAGGGCCGCGACGGCGGTGGCCGCCGAGAGCAGCGCTCGACGTCTGCGGTGCCTGCGCGGGGACGGCTGCGGGTGCGGGTGCGGGTTCTGCACGGTGCGAACCTCCTGGGAGGACGGGCGGGTTCCGTTCCTCCTCAGTCGCCGCCGCGCGCACCGGCGTTGCCGTATGTTTCGGCCAATTCGGCGACCGTCCGGGCCAGCTTCGCGCGCAGCTGGGGCGGTTCGAGCACCTCGATGCCGGTGCCCAGGCGCAGGAACTCGGCATGGGCGTGGTCGAGGGACTCGATGGGGACCGTGACGACGGTCCAGCCGTCGTCGTCCGTACGTCCACCGGTCTCCGGCTGCCCGGCGAGCCGTACGCCCGGCGCCAGGCGCACCACCGCCTCGCCCTGCTGGAGCCGGGCATGGAAGTCGCGCTGGTACGCCGTCCAGTACGCGGTCAGGTCGAAGTCGTCGGGGCGGACGAACTCCTCGTCGGTGGTGGTGGTGAGCCGGAGGATCTGGTCGACGCGGAAGGTGCGGGGGCCGGGGCCGGCGACGACATACCAGCGGCCTGCTTTGAGGACCAGGCCGTACGGTTCGAGGCGGCGCTCCACGTCGGTGGGTGTACGCCAACGACGGTATGCAATATGCAGGATACGGTTGTTCCAGACCGCGTCGGCGACTGCGGACAGGTACGGCGTCTCGTCCTCGTCCGCGTACCAGCCGGGCGCGTCGAGGTGGAAGCGGCCGCTGATCCGGTCGGCCTGCGCGCGCAGTTCCGGCGGCAGGGCCGCGCGGACCTTGAGCTGGGCGGCGGCCAGGACGGAACCGAGCCCGAGGTCGGCCGCGGGGCCGGGGGCTCCGGAGAGGAACAGCGCTTGCGCCTCCCCCGCGGTGAGACCGGTGAGACGGGTGCGGTAGCCGTCGAGGAGGCGGTAGCCGCCGGCGTGGCCCGCGTCGCCGTACAGCGGGATCCCGGCGGCACTGAGTGCTTCGACGTCCCGGTAGACGGTGCGGACGGAGACCTCCAGTTCCCCGGCGAGCTGGGCGGCGGTCATCCGCCCGCGGGTCTGGAGCAACAGGATGATGGACACCAGTCGGCTCGACTTCACTGACACAGGATGTCAGTGAAGTCGCCCTAGCGTCGCGGCATGGCTTTCACGGAGAAACTGCTGACCGTGCCACCGCCGATCGAGGTGGCGGGGCGGCACATCAAGCGCTACCACGTCACCGCGGACCCGGCGGGCATCGCACCCGACGTGGAGAAGGCGGCGTACGAGATCCTGCCGGAGCTGCTGCCGAAGCCGGACGGAACGCCGCCGGCGACCTTCGTCGTACTGCACCGGGGCGGTGACGACGGTGCCTATCTGAACGCGTACAGCTGGGTGTGGGACAACGTCCTGCACTTCCGGGGCGCCGCGGCGGGTCAGCCCGTCCTCGGCTGCCCGGACAGCGACCCCACGCACTTCGTCACGCCGGACCTGCCGTGGATCGGCTGTGTCTGGGAGCTGCCGCCGATCCTGCACGAACGGGACGCCTGGGTACGGCACTTGCTGACCCCCGAAGTCCCGGACCTGGACGCCTACTTGACCGATTCCCTGCCCGCCGGAACCACTGGAGACCGCTGATGAGCAGTCCGCACGACTTCGACTTCCTCCGCGGCGAGTGGGAGGTCCACCACCGCCGCCGCACCGACTTCCTCGACCCGGACAGCAGGTGGGAGGAGTTCGGCGCGACGAGCCGCTGCTGGAGCCTGTTCGACGGGGCCGCGAACATCGACGAGATCGACATGCCGCACCTGGGGTCGAAGGGGCTGACGCTGCGGCTCTTCGACCGGGAGAGCGAACACTGGTCGCTGAACTGGTCCTCCAGCCGCAGCGGAAAGCTGTTCCCGCCGGTGACCGGCCGCTTCGAGGGCGGCCGTGGCGAGTTCCACGGCGACGACACACACGAGGGGAAGGACGTGCGGGTGCGGTTCGTGTGGTCGGGGATCTCCGCCACCACGGCCCGCTGGGAGCAGGCATTCTCGGTGGACGGCGGGGCCACCTGGGTGACCAACTGGTCCATGGACTTCAGTCGGCCTTCCGGAACACCAGCACCGTGAACACGGGGTCCGGGCGCGGCCGGTCCTGGTCGGGCAACGTCTGAAGCCGCGCGGCGAACCGTTCGGCGAGCGGATCGCCCGGCGGCAGTCGCGTGAACCAGCCGCGCCGCAGGTCGGCGACCGTGCTGCGTGGGCTGCGGCCCTGACCGAGACCGGGAAAGCGGGCCCGACCGGCCGAATCCAGTCCGCAGTCGACTGCATACGATGTGACGGTCGCGGTGGCGTCCTGGGCCGGCCGGCGCGGGCGGGGCGCGAGGACCCCGTCGATGTCACTGCCCACGTCGTGTGCGGCAGCCTTGTCGACAGTGGTGACGTACACGCCGCCGGGCCGCAGTACGCGGGCGCACTCGGCGACGACCGCCCGGACATCGCCGGGCCCGTCGAGGAGATGCAGCAGCCACACACTGGTGACGGCGTCGAACGTCCCGTCGGGAAACGGCAGCCGACGGCTGTCCGCGAGGACGATCGCCCCGGGCAGCCGTCCCGCCGCCATCCGGGCCATCCCGTACGTCAGATCCGCGCCCGTCACCCGCAGAGCGGGCCGGGCCGCCGCCAGGCGCCGGGTCACGATTCCCGTGCCGCAGGCGACGTCCAGGAGGCGGCGGGCACCGGCGGGGACCAGGCCGAGGACCGCGTCGGCGGCCGCGGCGGCTCTGGGCTCGCCGCCGCGGGTGGCGTCGTAGGCGTCGGCCTCCTTGTCGTAGTCCAGCACCTGCGTCACTGGGCTCCGTGGCCGGGGGCGAGCGCCTCCACTTTCCTCGCGAGCTCGAAGTCCAGCTCGGTCACGGCCCCGCCCGCACTGTGGGTGTTCACGGTGAGGGAGACAGTGTTGTAGCCGAGGGTGAGATCCGAGTGGTGGTCGAGCTCCTCCTGGACCTGGGCGATGTGGACGACCATCGCCGTGGCGGCGAAGTGCGTGCCGAGCCGGTAGGAACGGGCGAGCCGGTCCCCGTCGAGCGACCAGCCCGGCAGCTCCGCGAGCCGGTCCTCGATCTCCTTCTGCGACAGCGGTTCCACGGGCATGGCCGCGCTCCTTCCTGGATGCCGGGGTACTTCTTCAGCCTGCCACAGCCGGGCTGCTTCGGCCCTGGTCAAGGCCTGATCACGGCCGTGGTCACGGCCCAGGTCACGGCACTGGTGAGGAGGGTTCCAGATGGTCAGCCGCGGACACTCCCCCAGAGGGGGGACCCCCAGGCCGCGAGGTCGTCGGCCAGCGCGGCGATCCGGGTGCGGCCCTCGACCTGCTCCACCCAGGCGTGCGGCAGTCCGACGTCGCCGTGCCGGGCACCGAGGAGGTTGCCGCAGATGGAGCCGGTGGAGTCGCTGTCGCCCGAGTGGTTGACGGAAAGCAGCAGGGCGTCCTCCACGCCGGTCGCGGCGAGCGCGCAGTAGACGCCGATGGCCAGGGCCTCCTCGGCCACCCAGCCCGCGCCGAGAGACTCGACCTTCTCCGCGGTCGGCGCCCCCTCCGCGGCCAGGTCGACGGCCCGGCGCAGCGCGGCCGAGGTCTCCTCGTGACCCGGGTGGCGCTCCAGCTCGCGCAGGGCGCGCAGTACCGAGCCCTCCAGGGAGTCCCCGGCGACCAGGTGCGCCACGATCGCGGCGAACGCGCCCGCCGCGTAGTAGCCGGTGGGGTGGCCGTGGGTGATCTGGGCACCGCGGGCCGCCATGGCGAAGGCCGCGTCGGCGGGGGCGGCGAGACCGAAGGGGGCCGAGCGCATCACCGCGCCGCAGCCCTTGGAGTCGGGGTTGACCTGACCCGGCTTGCCGTCGAGTTCGAGCCACGGGTCGGGGGCGTACATCTGGGCGACCCCGGACAGGCAGGCGTTGCCTGGAGCGCGGCGGGAGTACAGCCAGGCCTCGCTGATCAGACCGCCGGCGACAGCACCGCTCTGGGCCGGTGCGGCCTGCTCCGGGCCCGGCTTCGTCTGGGTCTCCAGCCAGCGTTCGTACGCCTGGCGCAGCAGCAGGGCCCAGCCGCCGCCGATGCCCTTCTCCCGTTCCCGTGCGTGGGCCTGGATGACGGCCTCAACGGTGAACAGGGCCATCTGCGTGTCATCGCTGATCCGGCCCAGCACGCCGTGCGCGCCGGGTACGAACCCCGTCACCCCGCGCTCGCCGTGGGAGACGCGGATGCGGTCCAGGGAGGAGAACTCGATCGGATAGCCGAGGGCGTCGCCGACCGCCCCGCCCAGGAGGCACCCTCGCGCTCTGGCGCGGTACACCGCGGCGGTCTCCAAGGTCGGCTTCGGCGGCCGGCTCATGCACCCACTCCTCAACTGAACACGGGCGACTGTCGATTGCTGATTGTCGATCGTCGATCGTCGATTGTCGATCGTCGATCGTCGATCGTCTACAGTCGCCGGTGTCTCGACTACGGTCGTTCGCCTTCTTCATCACGGTTGTCCGCCGACTGTCGTCGGTCTCCCGCTGCGACTACTCGTCGACTGCGGCCGTTCCTCGACTACGGTCGTCCGTATGACCATTCTCGCGTCCGGTTCCGCCGCGTCCTCCGGCACCCCCGCCGACAGGGGTGTGGGCCCGCTGTTGCGGGCCTGGCGGGAGCAGCGGCGGGTCAGTCAGCTGGAGCTGGCGTTGCGTGCCGAATCCTCGGCCCGGCACATCAGCTTCATCGAGACGGGCCGTTCCCGGCCGAGCGAGGAGATGGTGCTGCGGCTGGCGGAACACCTCGACGTCCCCGTCCGCGAGCGCAACGCCCTGCTGCTGGCGGCCGGTTACGCCCCGCGCTACCCGGAAACCCCGCTGGACGACCCGGCGCTGGGCGCCCTTCGCGAGGGCATGGAGCGGCTGATCCAGGGCTACGAGCCGTATCCGGCCCTCGTGCTCGACGCGATGTACAACGTGCTCGCCGCCAACCGGGGCATCCTGATGCTGCTCGACGGCATCCCGGAGTCCCTGCTCGCGCCGCCGCTGAACGCGATGCGGCTGACCCTGCACCCGCAGGGCCTGGCTCCCCGCATCCGCAACCTCCGTGAGTGGCGCGGGCATCTGCTGGCGCAGATGGAGCGGCACATCGCCCTGTACCGCTCGGATCCGCTGCGGGAGCTGTACGAGGAGGTCGCCGCGTATCCGGTGCCGGAGGCTGCCACCGACGGGCGGGACGGACAACCGGCCGAGCCCGTCCCCTACTTCGCGCTGCCGATGCAGATCGAGCACGAGGGCCGGACGCTGTCGTTCATCTCGTCCATCTCCACCTTCAACACACCCATGGACGTGACCGTCGCCGAGCTGGCCATCGAGACACTGCTCCCGGCCGACCCGGCGACGGTCAAGTACCTTCATTCACTGATGGCCTGACGGGCTTTCAGGGCGAGGTGCTGCAACAGGGCGAACCCGGCGACGGTGAGTGCCTGCAGCACGGTCCACACGGCGCCGGCCGTGGTCGGCGACAGCCACAGGCCAAGGGCGACGAAACTCAGCGCCGCCCAGGCCAGGTTGGCCTCGATCACGGCCCGAACCGGCAGCGCGGCCGGGCGGGCACGGGCGGCGAGGAGGCCGACGGCCACCGCGTACACCGTGAGGAAGACACCGAGTCCGAGCAGCAGCCCGGAGCCGGCCCCGAGGAAGCGCCCCAGCGGGCCGGACGCGGCGAGGTAGGCGAGGCCGTTGGCCCCGGTCACGGCCGCGTCCAGGACGAGGAAGCGACGCAGCATGGTGTGCGGGTCCAAGGTCCGGGCGAGCGCGGCGATCTGGGTCGCGGACATGACGAATCACCCTCCGTCGAGGTCGGGTTGGGGCAGTGGGATGCCGGGTTCCGGACCGGAGTGCGCCGGCCCGGAACCCGTTGCCCTCACGATCCCGTCCGCCGACGCCACCGTCGATTACCCCGGAGGTAATCCCCACGGCGATGAAGCGCCTTGTCCCCGCCCGCTGGGACTGGTGTGACCGACAGCGGAACGTGGCACACTTCACGCAAGCTTCGACGCGTAGGGGAGGCGTGGCGTGAGTGAGCGGCGTCCTGCGCCCACCGTGGGTCAGGTGGTGCTCGGCAGACGCCTGCAGGAACTGCGGGAGGCGGCCGGCCTCAAGCGCGAGGAGGCCGCGCAGGTGCTGCGGGTGGCCCCGGCGACCGTACGGCGGATGGAAATGGCCGAGGTCGCACTGAAGATACCGTATGTCCAGGTGCTGTTGGAGACGTACGGCGTCGGCGACGACGAGACGGCCTCCTTCATAGACCTGGCCGAGGAGGCCAACCAGCCGGGCTGGTGGCAGCGGTTCCACGATGTGCTGCCCGACTGGTTCAGCCTGTACGTGAGTCTGGAGGGCGCCGCCCGGATCATCCGTTCCTACGAACCGCACTTCGTGCCGGGCCTGTTGCAGACCGAGGCGTACGCCCGGGCCGTGATGGAAGCGGGGACGATCGGGCAGGCAGGGCGGGAGACGATCGAGCGGCATGTGTCTTTGCGCATGGAGCGGCAGCGGCTGCTGGAGCGACCGGACCCGCCCCACCTGTGGGTGATCATGGACGAGACGGTGCTGCGGCGGCCGGTGAGCATCCACGGCGAGGTCATGCGCGACCAGTTGGACAAGCTCCTGGAGTTCGCCGAGCGCGACCGGGTGACGCTGCAGGTCGCGGAGTTCTCGGAGGGCCCGCATCCGGGGACGTACGCGCCGTTCTCGTTGTTCCGCTTCGGCGAGCAGGAGCTGCCCGACATGGTCTTCACCGAGTACCTCACCGGCGCTCTCTATCTCGACTCCCGCAAGGAGGTCGCGACGCACCTCGAGGTCCTGGACCACATGTCGGCGCGTGCCGCGTCGGCCGAGCGCACCAAGAAGCTGCTCCGGGAGCGCCGCGAGGACTTCTGAACCCTCTCGCATGCCCCCCGCCCCCTGCCCTTCCCCCTGCACGTTTCCGCACCACCCCGCCTTGATCCCGAGGAGACGACGCCGTATGACCGGATCCGACGCCGCGCCCGCCCGTATCGACACCAGCCGGCCGCATCCGGCCCGGGTGTACGACTGGTGGCTGGGCGGCAAGGACAACTACCCGGTGGACGAGGAGCTGGCCCGCAAGATCCTCGCCGTGGACGACACGGTGCTGCGCGGGGCGCGGGCCAACCGCCGGTTCATGCAGCGGGCGACCAGGGTGGCCGCCGAGGCGGGGATACGTCAGTTCCTGGACATCGGCACCGGCATTCCCACCGAGCCGAACCTGCACCAGGTGGCGCAGGGTGTGGCGCCGGAGTCGAGGGTCGTGTACGCGGACAACGACCCGATCGTGCTGCGGCACGCGGAGGCCCTGCTGCACGGTTCGGCGGAGGGGTCGACCGACTACATCCACGCGGACGTGCGCGACCCCGACACGATCCTGCGCCTCGCGGCTCAGTCGCTGGACTTCGGGCAGCCCGTCGCCCTGTCGCTGGTGGCCCTGACGCACTACCTCGGTGACGCGGCCGACGGCGACGACGTGCACGGTCTGCTGAAGCGGTACGTCGAGCTCCTCGCCCCCGGCAGCTATCTGGTCCTGTCGCAGGTCACCCCCGATCTGAACCCGGAGGCGATCCAGAAGGCCGCCGAGCACTTCCGCCGCAGCGGCACCCCCTTCTTCCCCCGCTCGCTCGCCGAGTTCTCGCGCTTCTTCGACGGCCTGGAACTCCTCGGCCCCGGCGTGATCCCGGTCTCCGGGTGGCGGCCCGAGCCGGAGGACGTGGCCGTGCAGGCCGAGGGCATCGTGCCGGTGTACGCGGGGGTCGCCCGCACGTCCTGACCCGGACGGGGGCCGCCGGCGGGTGCGGGACCCGTACGGGTGCCGTCAGCGGGTGCGTTCCCCTGTCCCGCCCTAGGTTCGAATGAGCCGCCGGCAAGCACGGGAGCAAGGGAGCGCAGGTGACCGACACCCGGAACGTCCACGGCCTGCGCCACCGGCGGACCGCCGACGGGGCGGGGGATGTCTGATGCCCTCGGACGCGGTGCTGTACCAGGCGGCGGCGCTCTGCCTGACCTACCCGGACGACGCTTTCCGCGCCCGGCTGCCGCTGCTGCGCGAAGCCGCCCCGCAGCTGCGGGAGTTCGCGGACCACGCGGCCGTCACGCCCGCGCACGAACTGGCGGCCCACTACGTCCAGGTCTTCGACGGCGAGAGCCGGCACAGCCTGTACCTGAGTTCCTGGCGGGACGGCGACGTGCGGCGGCGGGGCAGGTCGCCGGCCGGCTTCAAGGACGCCTACCGGGCGCACGGCCTGGAGTTCACCGGCGAGGAGGTGCCCGACTTCCTGCCCGCCGTACTGGAGTTCGCTGCCCGCACCGGCGACACCTGCCTGCTCACCGAACACCGCGACGGCCTGGAGCAACTCCGCGCCCGGCTCACCGACTTCGGTACACCGTATGCATCCGTCCTGGATGCCGTATGCGCGACACTGCCGACTGCATACACCTGAGCGCGTCGACGACCACACACTGCCGACTGCATACACGGGAGCGCGCCGCCGACCACCCTGCTCTGCCGGGGAACCAGGGGGTGTTTCGAAAGTCCTGTGCGGTGCCCGCGGTGCCCGCGGTGTTCGGTGCGTGCCCTCGGCGTGCCGGACGAAGGCCCTCGTACTGGACGTACTTGGGTCTTTG